>DYIW01000010.1:0-5775 GCA_020723465.1 Phycisphaera mikurensis | reverse complement strand
CTGCTGCTGGAGGCGCGCCTGGTGCAGCTCGAGAACTTCCGGCCCGATCCGACGAAGGACCTCGATGCCACCGAGGGGGCGCCGAGCTGCAAGGACGGCAAGTGCGCCATCGACGGGTGAGCCCGCGGCCATGAGCCGGCGCGCGCGCCAGCTTCCCGATCCCGGACGCCGCGGCCTGCTCGGGCTCGGCCTCTCCTCGGCGGCGCTCGCCCTGCTCGGCCCGGCCGGGCGCGCGCTCGCCGCCTTCGAGGGGCGCGCCGGCGGGCCGATCGAGGTCGATCCGCGCTTCTGGAAGCGCCTTCCCGGCCAGAAGACGCAGTGCTTCATCTGCCCGCTCGACTGCGTGCTCGAAGCCGGACAGACCTGCTTCTGCCGCACGCGCACCAACCACGACGGCGAACTCCGCTGTCACGCCTACGGCAACCCGTGCACCCTCTCGGTCGACGCGATCGAGAAGCTGCCGCTCAACCACTTCCTGCCGGGCGAGCAGACCCTGTCCATCGCCTTTGGCGGCTGCAACCTGCGCTGCCTCTACTGCCAGAACTGGGCGCAGTCGCAGTCCAAACCGGACGACCTGAAGACGTTTGACTACCCGCCGGAGCGCGCGCTCGAGGCGGTGGTGAAGAAGCAGATCGGCACCATCGCCTACACCTACACCGAGCCGGTGGTGTTCTTCGAGTACGTGCGCGACCTCTCCGAGCTGGCGCGCCAGCGCGGCGTGCGGAACGTGTGCGCGACCGCGGCGTTCATCGAGGTGGAGCCGGTGAAGGAGCTGTGCCGCACCATCGACGCCTTCTGCGTGGCCTTGAAGGGCTTCAGCGACAAGTTCTACGACAAGGTGTGCGGCAGCCAGCTCAAGCCCATCCTGCGCGCCATCGAGGCGATCCGCGCCGCCGGCCCGTGGCTGGAGATCGTGAACCTGGTGCTGCCCTCGTACAACGACTCGCAGGCCGAGATCAAGAAACTGTGCCACTGGGTGCGCCTCGAGCTCGGCGTGAGGACGCCGCTGCACTTCGCGCGCTTCACCCCCGAGTACCGCATGCGCGACCTGCCGCCCACGCCGGTCAAGACCCTCGAGCAGTGCCGGGAGATCGCGCGCGACGAAGGCCTCGAGCACGTGTACATCCTGAACGTCTCGCCGCACGACGCCAACCAGACCTACTGCCCGCGCTGCGGCAAGGTGCTGATCAAGCGGCTCGGCTTCGACGTGCTCGAGAACCAGGTGCAGAAGGGCGCCTGCCCGTTCTGCTCCTCAGCGCTGCCGGGAGTGTGGGCATAGCAGCGCCGCGCGCGGGCACGGACGGGCGCGGCCTCACGGCGCTCGCTTTCCTGCTCGGCACCGCCTCGCAGGTCGCGCAGCTCCTGCTCATGCGCGAGCTCTTGGCCGTGTTCGGCGCCAACGAGCTGGCCATCGCCTGCGCGCTCGGCGCCTGGCTGTTCGGCACGGCGCTGGGCGCGGCCGTGGGATCACGCCTGGGGCGCGGCGCTCTGGCGCGCACCGTGGAGGGGGCCCTGGCCGCGTGCTGCGGCCTGCTCCTGCCGGCCGCGCTGGCGCTGCTCCGCGTCCTGCGGGAGGCGGGGACGGTTCAGAGCGGAACGAGCGACCTGCTGGCCGCCGCGCTACTGGCCGCCGCGCCGCTCGCCGCGCTCTTCGGCGCGCGCTTCGCGCTGCTCGCGGCCGCCGGCGCCTTCGGTCCCCCGCTCTTCGCGCTCGAGGCGGCCGGCTTCGCGCTCGCGGGCCTGCTGCTCGCGCCCGGCCTGCTGCTCGTCTTCGACCCGTTGCCGCTCGCCTGCGGCACGGCCCCGCTCGACCTCGCGGCGCACGCCTGCGCCGCACGGCCCGGAGCGCGGCTCTGGCCCGCCCTCGGCGCCGGCCTCTTCGTCGCCGCCGTGTTGTTCGCCGCGCGGCTGGAGCGCTTCTCCGAGGAGCGCTACTTCGCCGCGGCGGCTCCGGGCACGCGCTCCGTGGCGCGCGGCCTCTCCGCCTTCGGCGCGCTCAACGCGCGCGAGCGCGGCGGCGAGACGTCCATCTACCGCGGCGGGCGCCTGCTCGTGAGCCTGGGCACGGACCAGGCGGAACGTGCCCTGGCGGCGTCAACCAGCCTGCGCGCCGCGCCCGCGGCACGGGTCTTCGTCGCCGGCGCCATCGGCCCGGCGGCCGTCAGCGAGTGGCTGCGCCTCGGCGCCGAGGAGGTCGTGCTCGCGCCGGACGACGCGCGCACCTTCGCCTTCCTCTGCGGCCGCCTGGACGCGGAGGGACGCGCGGTCCTCGGCGACGCGCGCGTGCGCGTCACTTCGGGCGACGCGCGCGAGCTGCTGCGCCACGAGCACGCGCCCTTCGGCGTCATCGTCGTGCGCGCCGGCGAGCCGGACACGCTCGCGGCCGCACGCGTCTACACGGCCGACTTCTTCGCCGCGGCGCGCCGCGCCCTGGCCGAGGACGGGGTGATCGCGGTCGGGCCGCTCCACACCAGCGGCGCGGGCTCGCTCGAGGAGCTGATCGCACGCAACCGCCTGCTGCTCGCGGCCGCGCTCGCCGCGCTCGACGACGCGGCCTTCACCGCCGCGCCCTGCTACCTGGTAGCTGCGCGCGGCCCCGCGCCCGCCGTGCTGGCGCCAGCGGAAGCGCGCGAGAGAGCGTGCGCCCGCGCGCTTGACGTGGAGTCGATCGACCTCTCCTCGCTGCTCGAGCCGCAAACCGTCGAGCGCCGGCGCGGCGAGGCCCTGAGCGGCGTGCCCTGCGATCCCCTGGCCGCGGCGCCGCCCGCGCGCGACCTGCCGCCGCCCCCGACCGACGCGCGGCCCGCGGCGGTGGCGGCCGCGCTCGCGCTCGAAGGGCGGTTGGTGGACGATCCCTGCGCGGCCGGGTACTCGCGCCTGCTGCGCGCCGGTGCCCGCCCCGTGTTCCTCGGGGCCCTCGTGGTGCTGGCCGCGCTCCTGCTCGCTCTGGGGACGATCGCCCGCGCTCCAGCCCTGCCGTTCGCCGCCGGGCTGTTCGGCGCCTCGGCCCAGGTGCTGCTGCTCCTCGCCTTCCAGCTCCGCTCCGGCCGGCTCATTCCCAACCTGGGCCTCTTGACCGCCGCCTTCATGCTCGGCTGCGCGCTCGGTGCAGGCCGGCGCGCAACGGAGCGCTCCCGCCGCGGGGCGGCGTTCGCGGCCGCGCTCGGGATCCTGGCGCTCGCGCTCCTCTCTCTGGCGTTCGCTCTGCCGGAACCGCCGCTCGCGCCGCTCGTGTGGCTCGCTCTGTTCGCGCTCCTCTCCGCCGCCTGCGGCGCGGTGGTGGGCGCGGCCTACACCATCGGCCTCGCCGCGGCGGCAGGCCAGCCGCAAGCCGCGGGACTCCTCTTCGCCGCCGACGCCCTCGGCGCCGCTCTCGGCGCCGTGCTGCTCGGCGGCCTGCTCCTGCCTCTCCTCGGCGTCCACGCGGTCGCCCTGCTGGGCGCCCTCTGCTGCCTGGCGCTCGGCAGCCTGGGAACGCGCGCGCGCTGAGCGCGTGAACAGCGCCGATCCTCGTTGACCGCGGCCGCGAGGCCCCGCATACTGGCCGCCCCGCCGCGGAGGATGCCGCGGCGTCCGTGGCGGCGAGGACCATCCGGCAACCACCAAGAGCACGGGATCTGGATCATGGCGCTAGCGAAGTCGTTCATTCCCTACGGTTCGTATTGGAGCACTCCTTTCTGCCGCTGGCAGGGGAGCCTGGCCGGAATGCACGCCCTGGAGCTCGCGGCCAGGACCACGACGGCCTTCCTCGAGCAGCGCAAGATGGCGCCCGCGGCCTTCGACGGGCTGGTGCTGGGAATGACCGTGCCGCAGCGCCACAGCTTCTACGGCGCGCCCTGGCTGGCCGGCATGATCGGCGCGGCGCAGCTCACCGGGCCCACCGTCTCGCAGGCCTGCGCCACTTCCGTGCGCGCGCTCTTCGCGGCCGCGAGCGAGATCGAGCTGGGCACGCGCAAGAACGTGCTGGTGGTGGCGTGCGACCGCACCTCGAACGGACCGCACGTCTACTACCCGAACCCGGCCGCCCCGGGCGGGCGCGGCGACACCGAGGAATGGGTCTGGGACAACTTCAACAGGGATCCGTACGCCAAGGGCGCGATGATCGGCACGGCCGAGGCCGTGGCCAAGAAGTTCGGCATCACCAAGGAAGAGCAGGATGAGGTCACGCTCCTGCGCCACGGGCAGTACCAGGCGGCGCTGGCGAACGACCGCGCCTTCCAGAAGCGCTACATGGTGCCGGTGCTGATCCCCAAGGGAAAGAAGGAGGTCAAGGCCATCGACGCCGACGAGGGCGTCTTCCCCACCACCAAGGAGGGGCTGGCGGGCCTCAAACCGGTGGTAGAGGGCGGCTCCGTCAGCTTCGGCACGCAGACCTTCCCGGCCGACGGCAATGCCGGGATGGTGGTGTGCGGCAAGGAGGAGGCGGCGCGCCTCGGGAAGGACGCGAGCGTGACCATCCGCATCGCCGGCTTCGGCGAGGCGCGCGTGGAAAAGGGGCACATGCCGATGGCCGTGGTGCCGGCGGCGCGCGCCGCCCTGAAGAGCGCCGGCATCGACGTGAACGACTGCCAGGCGATCAAGACGCACAATCCCTTCGCCGTGAACGATCTGTTCTTTTGCCGCGAGACCGGCGTGGCCAAGGACCGCCTGAACCAGTACGGCTCGCCGCTCATCTACGGCCACCCGCAGGGGCCCACCGGGCTGCGCGTGATCATCGAGCTGATCGAGGAGCTGGCGCAGGCGGGCGGCGGCTACGGCCTGTTCTCCGGCTGCGCCGCGGGCGACACGGCCATGGCCGTGGTGATCCAGGTCGGCTGACCACATCGCGGCGGCGCCGCAGCCAAACTTGGCGGCTTGCGTCCGGCTTGGGCACGCGGCTCACCTCCTGCCTGGGGTAAGGCGAACGCCGCCGCGAGTCAGAAGCTCGCCGGTAGCTTGCAGGGTCCGTCGTCCCAGTGCAGCCCTCCGCGTTGCGGCGGCGGAAGAAGACGCTCCCTTCTGTAGCTGAAAGCTGACAGCTGCCAGCCGTCAGCGCGCCACGCGAAGATCCTGGCGGTTCGTGGCGCGGCAGCGGGAGCGCACGGCCAGCGCCGCTTTCCGGGAAAGGAAAGGAGGCGGCGCGCGTCCAAGCGGGCGGTTGCCGAGGTTTCGCCCGTGGAGGGCCCGCCGTGTCGCCGAGAAGCCGCGCCGCCTGCTCCGTGATCGCGCTCGCCGCGCTCGTCTTGCCCTGGTCCGGGCTGCTGCTCGCCGTCTTCCTCGTACCCGCGTGGGTCGTGTGGCGCGAGCAGAGCGGTGCGCCGCTCGGCACGGCCGCGCGCGTGGGCCTCGACCTCTGCCGCCTCCTGGCCTCGGAGCCGGCCCAGTTCCTCCTGCCCGTCCTCAGCGCGGCCTGCGCCTGCTGGTGCTGGCGCGCGCTCAGGCCGCTCTCAGATCGTGCCGCGCTCAAGGCGGAGAGCGTGCTTGCCGCGCTCGCGCTCGCGGCCGCGGCCGTGCTCTGGGCCGCGGTCCTGGCCGCGCTCCTTCTCGTACCCGCCTGGCTCGAGGCCGCGTCCCGGCCCCTCGACGCCTTCGCGCTGCTCCTCGAGCGCGCCGGCCGCGTCCTCGCCTCGCCCTGGACGATCTCCGCCCTGGCCGGAGTCACCGGGATCGCCGCCTGGCGCGCGCTCTGCTCGCTGCGGCGGCTCGCCCGCGCGCCGGCCTGAACGCGGCGCGCGGTGCGAGGCCTCAGAGCCTGAGCAGGAATCCCCCGCGGCCGCGTTGCGAGCGCCGGGGGGG
>DYIW01000341.1 GCA_020723465.1 Phycisphaera mikurensis | reverse complement strand
CCGGAATTCACGACTCTCAGGCGGATTGCTTGAGCTTGGCCATGAGGAACGGCGGCCGGCGGCCGCGCGGTCCCTTTTTTTCTCAAGCCCCGACTTTTCGCAGAAAAGTCCGGGCCTCCTCGCCGAAGGGGAAGAACGGACCTCCGCATGACCCCGCACGCACGGAGAACCACACCATGAGAGTACGCAACATGAGTCGGGCACGGGGAAGAGGGTTCTCGCTGATCGAGGTCATGGTTTCGACCTCGGTCGTCGTGATCGGGCTGCTGGCCCTGGCCAGCGCCTCGACCACCACTTCGCTCCTGCGCAAGAGGGGCATCCAGGAAGACATCGTGTTCGAGGGGCTCATGAGCCGTCTCGAATGGGTACGCGGCGAGCTCTACATGGCCTCCGCCTTCCAGGCCGCGGTCGAGGCCTCGCTCGCGGGCGGCGGCCCGCACGTTGCCTCCTTTCTCCTGGACAACGACGACGACGGCGTCCAGGACTTGAGCTTCGCCGCGGGCGATCAAGTCACCCCCATCATCCAGGTCACGGTGTCGCCGCCCGACCCGCCGGCGGACTCCTCCGACATCGTGCAGGTCCTGGTGTCCGCCAGTTGGTACGGGGTGGGCGGGGCGCGCAGCACGTCCCTCTCCTCCTTCGTGGCGAACCGCTCCGGCTACGGGGGCCCGTGATGTCCAGGAGCCAGGCCGGCTTCTCGCTGGTCGAGATGATGGCGGCGACCGTGGCCGTTGCCATCATGAGCCTCGGCATCTTCAGCGTCCTGCAGTCGTCCGCCAGCGCCATGCGCACGAACGCCGCGCAGCTCGACGCCTACCAGAAGGCGGCGCGCGCCTTCCAGAAGATCGAACGCCACGTGCGCGGCGCGAGCCTCGCCAACCTGGCCACGCTGCCCGCGGGCTTCGAGACCTCCCAGCCCCTCGCCGAGGGCATCGCGGTCGACAACTTGATCCTGTGCACGATGGTCAGCACGCCAGGCGCCGAAGAGGAGCTGCCGGCCCTCTCGGCCCCGCTCTCGGTCTACCTGGAAGCCAGCGCCACGGATCCCCAAAACGGCGTGGACGACGACCGCGACGGAATCGTGGATGGACGGAATCTGGTGCTCAGCCGGCCGGGGCAGGCGCCCGAGACGATCGCGACCGGCCTCGCGGCCTTCGGTGTGGAGCTCGACGGCCAGAGCCTGACCCTTTCCGTGGACGTGGCCGTGCGCCAGCCGGACGGCTCGGCGCGAGTGGAGACCAAGGCGCACACGCTGGAGATCCGCAATGGTTGACCGGAACAGCAGGCGTTCCTGCCGCGAACAAGGCTCGCTCATCGTGTTGATCCTGATCCTGATGGTGCCGCTCGCCGCCATCGGCATCGCCCTGGTGAGCCAGGGCTCGCGGCAGGTGGTGGAGCAGGACTCGGCGCGTGGCCGGACGCGCGCGCTGATCAACGCCGAGTCGGGAGTCGATCACGCCCTGGCTCAGCTTCTCGACGATCCCACCAACCTCGCGCCCATCGTGGAGCAGTACGCGGACAGCCCGGACCTGAGATACGTCGTGGACCTCGCCAATCTGGGCAACGACGGCGCGGACAACGACGCCGACGGCCTGCTGGACGAGAGCGACGAGGAGCAGCTCGTGCGCATCACCTCCGCCGGCTCGGTCAACGTCACCGGCTACGACGAGAACGGCGCGCCTCTCGCGGGCCGCACGCGCCACTACGTCAAGCGCATCCGCGCCGTGGGCCGCGCCGCCGCCGACCTGCCGGGCTTCCCCTACGCCGTGTACCTCGGCGACCCCCTGGCCGAGACGGACTTCAACGGCAACGCCTTCCTCATCGACGGGTACGACCACGACACCGGGGGAAACACGGTGGCCGGCGACGCGGTGCCCGGCATCGCCTGCACGGGCGACCCGACCTACATCGCCGACCAGGTCACGAACCAGCAAGAAGACAACATCATCGGCAGCGGCGGTATTCCCAGCATCTCCGCCACGGGTCCGCTCGACCTGCAGGCGATCATCGACCAGTACAAGTCCTCGGCCGACATCGTCTTCCTCAACCCGACGCACACCTACACCGGCTCGCTCGGCAACCCGGACGCGGGCATCTACGAGGTGACCTACGCCACCGGCAACCTCGACATCTCCGGCGGCTGCACCGGCGCCGGCCTGCTGCTCGTGGAAGGGAACCTCGAGATCACCGGAGCATTCGAGTACCTGGGCATCGTCATCGTGACCGGCCAGGTGATCTTCCGCGGCGGTGGCGGCGTGAAGCGCGTCATCGGCACGGTGCTCGTCGGCGGCGACATCATCGAGGGCATCCACGGGGAAGAGGACCTGGAGATCTCGGGCACCATCGACATCCTGTATTCGAGCGAGGTCCAGCAGAACGTGGCCGACGCCGTGGCCGCTTTCACCATCATGAGCTGGCAGGAGATGTGATGCACGCCTGCGCGCTGCTTCCCGCGCTCTTCGCCTCGTTGCTGCTGTGCCCCCCGCCACAGGACAAGGCGCCGGGCGATGCCGCGGCGGCCGCCGCGCGCCTCAGGACGCTGGTCGCAGGCATGGACAGCGCCGACCGCGCGGTGCAGGACGAGGCGGCCGCAGCCCTGCGCGAGCTGCCCGCGGCGCAAGTCGGACCGCTGCTCGTGCCGCTCCTCGACTCGCGACAGGCGCGCACGCGACGCCTGACGCTCAGGCTCATGCGCGACCTGGGCTGGAACCGCTGCAGCGGCCGCATCACCACGCTGCTGCATTCCGATCAGGACGCGGCCGTGCGGCGCGAGGCGTCCCACTCCCTCGCCGTCCTCCACCCCGCGGTCGCGGTCTCCGCCCTGGCGGACATCGCGGTGCTGGATCACGACGCGGCCGTGCGGCGCGCCGCCATCCTCGACCTCGGCTCCCTCAAGACCCGCGCCGCGCTCGAGGCGCTCATCGACATCCTGGCCGGCCTGCTCGAGAAGGGCGACGACTACCTGACGGGCGTCACGGTACGCGCGCTGACCCTGTGCACGGGCAAGTCCCTCGGCACGAACGTGGAAGGTTGGCGCCATTTCGCCAGCACCTTCCAGAAGGAGACGGAGGAGCCGCCCGCGGACGGTGCGGAAGAGACCGCTCCGGACCAGCCCGGGGAGGAGTGATCCTCCCCACGTCGCGACGGCGCGCGGTCTTGTTGCCGGACGGCGGATCGTGTCTGCTCTCGGGCCATGATCCGGACGCAGCGCGTCCTGCCAGCCCTTGTCCTCGGGCTCCTCCTGATCGCCCTCGGCGCGACCGCACCCTCGTGGGCTGACTCGCCGCTCGCCAGGCGCCTGCTGGTCGACGAGCGCGCCGCCGAGTGCGAGGCGCGGGAACCCGGCCCGCCGGGGTACTTTCGCCGCTGCCTCGAGGAGCGGCACGAGGCCCTGCGCCTCGACCTGCGCGCGCTCCTCATCGCGCTCGGCGCGGGGATCGCTCTCGCCGCGGCCGGCCGCCTGCACCCCCGGACGCGCCGCGCCGCGAGCGCGCCGCTCGCCGGGCCGCTCCTCGGCGCGCTCCTGCTGGTCGCCCTTGAGCTGACCGGGCAGGCGCGCCTGCTGGCGCGCGCCGCGGGCGAGGGACTCTTCACCGCCTCGCGCGAGGAAGTGAACGAACGCTTCTTCGGCCGCGCGGCCGCGGCCGCGGAGCGGATCAACGCGCGCGTGCCGGCGGGAGACCGCATCCTGCTCATCGACTTCGCCGATCCCGGCGACGTGCAGAACGTGGGCTACCTGGTCTTCCCGCGCCGCACCTTCGCCCTGCCGCGGCCGGAACTGCGCCTCGACGCCGGCACCTTCCGCGAGACGCTCCAGCGCGAGCCGCGCGCCCTCGACTGGTGCCGCGAGGCGGGCTACACCTTCGCCGTGGACCTGCGCCGCCTCGTGGCCGATCTCGACGAGTCGGCCATCATCCCGCTGGCTGGAGGAGGTGAGGACCGCTGATGGACGCCCTCGCGCTCGCCGCCGGTGTCCTCACTTTCCTGTTCTGCGGGGACCTTCTGCTCCAGCTCCTCGGGGCGGAGAGGGGCCGGGACGCCGCCGGCCGCCTCGGCCTGGCGCTGCTGCTCGGCCCGGGCGCGCTCGCCTTCCTGCTGTTCGTGCTGAGCCTGTGCGACGTGCCGCTTCGCCCGGCGATCCTGCGCGGCCTCGCCGCCTTGACCTGGGCGGCCTGGGGCGTGCGCTTCCTCGCCACGCGCCGCAAAGTGCGCGCGGACGCTCCGGCGCGCGCCCGCCGCCATTTCGACCTGGCCTCGGCCGCGCTGCTGGTGCTCTTCCTGCTGCCCGTGGTCATCGGCGCGGCCTTCGCGCTGGTCGTGCCGCCCTTCAAGGACTCGCTGGTGATCTGGAGCCTGAAGGCGCTCGTCATCTTCCAGGACGGCTCGGTGTACTCGCCGGACCTCGTGGCCGAGAACCGCTTCCTCTTCCATCCGAACTACCCGCTGCTCGTTCCCCTGGCGCAGGTGTTCCTGTTCGGCTTGCGCGGCGCCGCGCTCGAGCACGCCGCCAAGATCGTCCTGCCGCTCGCGCACCTCGGCATCGGCCTGGCCCTCTTCTCGTACCTGCGGCCGCGCCTGGGCGCGCGGCGCGCGCTCGCCCTCGCCGCCTTGCTCGCGGCCACGCCGCACTTCTACCGCACGGACGAGCTGTACACCTTCGCCGGCTCGACGCCGTCCGGCTACGCCGATCCCATGCTGGCGGCGCTCTGCGGCGCGGCCTGCCTGCAGACGCTCGAGTGGCTGGCGCGGCGGCAGCGCGCCGACCTGCTGCTCGCTGCGCTCTTCCTCGGGCTCGCCGTCTTCACCAAGAACGAGGGCGCGGCCCTGGCGCTCTGCGTCGCGCTCGCGACGGCCGCCGCGCTCCTGCTCGACCGCCTGCGCGGCCGGGCTCTGCCGCGCGCGCGGGACGTCGCGCTCGGCCTCTTCGCCTTCGCCCTCGTCGCCCTGCCCTGGGCCGCGCACCGCGCCACGCTGCCGGCGCGCGACGAGAACTACCCGGAGCGCGCGCGCCTGGAGGTGTTCGAGCAGCACGCCTGGCGCATCCCCACGCTGGCCGCGGCGGCGCTCGAAGAGGGCGTCGCCGCTGGCCGCCACGGCCTGCTCTGGCCGCTGCTCCTCTGCGCGCTCGTCGCGCGGCGGCGCCGACTCCTGCGGCGCGAGAACGCCTTCCTCTGCGGCGTCGTGGCCGGCATGGCCGCGATCTACTTCGCGGTGTTCGTGGTGACTCCCCTGCACACGGTCGAGCTGGTGCGGGCCACCGCGCCGCGCCTCTTCTTCCACCTGGCGGCGGCGGTCGTGCTGTTCCTCGGCGTGCTCCTCGCACCCCGGGGGCGCGCAACCAGACGCGACGGCTTGCGTCCATGCGAGTGACGTGGCGCACGCCGCCGCGAGTCTGAAGTTGGTAGTCGGTAGGGCCGTTCCGACTGCGCCTGCCTTGCGCCTGGCCACGGCGCGCGAAGACCCTGGCGGGTAGTGGCACATCGCGGCGGCGCCGCAGGCAAGGTCGGCGCCTTGCGTCCATCCGAGTCACGAGGCTGGCCTTCCTGCCTGGGGGCGGCGCACGCCGCCGCGAGTCTGAAGTTGGTAGTCGGCAGTCGGTAGGGCCGTTCCGACTGCGCCTGCCTTGCGCCTGGCCACGGCGCGCGAA
>DYIW01000340.1 GCA_020723465.1 Phycisphaera mikurensis | reverse complement strand
TACTACTCCTGAGAATCGTCGCGCCGCGCGACGATTCTCAGGAGTAGTAGATCAGATCTCCTCCTGCACGAAGCGGTCGACTTCCTCGCGGATGGCCCGCTCGAGCGAGAGGAAGCCGCGGTACGGCACGGTGCGCACCCTCGCGTTCACGGCGCGCGCCTCGTCATGCATCTTCTGCACGAAGGTGGTCCGGTTCCAGTGCAGAACGAAGACCAGGTCGAAGCGCTCGCGGATGTCGTTCCTGAGGCGCGGCAGCTCGCGGTGCCAGGAAGTGTAGTCGGCGAAGCGCCAGTCGCCCTCCAGGCCGAGCCGCTCCTTGAGCAGGGCGAAGTCGTGTTCGCGGTGCGAACGCTGCTTGCCGGCGCCGCCGACCACGAGGATGCGCGGCCGCCGCCCGACCTTCTCGATGTAGCGCAGCACCCGCTGCGGCACCGGGTCGCTGGCGCGCACCACGCGCGTCTCCGCCTCGCCGTCCTCCTCCTGCTCGAGCAGGTCGAGCTGGTACTCGAGGATCTCCAGCTTGGCCGCCTCGATCGCGGCGCGCTGCCGCTCGCGCGCCAACTCCTCCTCCAGGGCGGTCTCGCGCGGGGTCGCCTGCGTGGCCGCGTCCAGCTCGCTCTTGTACTGCGCCGCGCGGCGGTAGGCGATGGCCAGGTTGCCCTTCAGCTTCTCCCACTCGGCGCGGATTTCCTCGCATTCGCGGTTCTTCTTGCCGAGCCTTTCCTGCAGGTCGCGGAGCTGCTGCTGCAGCTCCTCGAGGCGCAGGCGCAGGGCCTGCTCGCGCTCGGCGAGCGCCTGCTCGTCCGCTCGGGCCGCCTGCTCCTCGCGCGCGGTACGCTGTTCCGCTCGGGCCAGGCGCGCCTCGAGCTGCGCGATCCGCTGCGCGGTCTCATCCACCCGCGCCGCGCCCGGAGCGAGCAATCCGCTGTCGATCGCCTCGAGCGCGCGGCGTGCCAGCTCCTCCGTGGAGAGCAGCGAGAGCACCAGGCCGAGGCGCAGCTCGATGCCGAGCTGGCCGGCGATGGACAGGAACAGGTCGCCGACCTTCGGCTCCGCGAGCGCGCTTTCCGGCAGGAGCGGCGCCGGCAGCACGGCGTTGAGCGCCTCGAGGATCATGCGCCGCGGCCTTTCCGCGGCGAGCGCGGCGCGCGCGAGCAACAGGGCGTGATCGGCCGGGCGCATGGTCTTGAGCCGCTTGCCCGGCAGCGGCGAGAGCCCCAGGCGCGGCGCGATCGACGCCAGGTCCCTGGCGGGCAGTGCAGCCTCGAGCAAGGCCGAGAGCGGCTTTTCCGTGAAGCGGGCGAGCAGCAGGTCCTCGGTCAGGCCGGGCGTGGAGCGCGCGCCCGCCGCGGTTGGCGGCGGTGCGTCCTCGGGGCTGGCGGGTCGCGGTTGGCTCATCGCGGGACCGGGGCGGCCGCCGCGCCCGGGGGCGGCCAAGGCGGCAAAAAGGCGAACTTTCCGGCTTCAGGCCGGGAGGCGGGCCATTAGAACTGGGAAAGAAGAGGGCCGCAACCGCGGCGTCGCGCCGGAAAGCCCTCAGCCGCGAGCGGCCCGAGTCCGAAGCTATGGGGACCGAGTGCCCTATGACGTGCCGCACGAGCTTTGCCCCCGTTCTGGTCCTGGCCCTCCTCTGCTTCCTGGTCCCGGCCGCGCGCGCCGAGAAGGTGACGGTGGGGCAGGGCGGCCTCCTGACCATCCAGCAGGCGGTCGACGCGGTGCTGGCGAACACCGATCAGACCGACACAATCCTCATCCCGTCAGGGACTTATGAGGAATCTGTGCTCGTCTCCTTCGCCTCTCTGACGGGCACGAACTTCCAGGAGAAGCTGACCATCAAGCGCAAGGGCACGAGCGGGCTGGTGAAAATCAATCCGGCGGCGGCGAGCAACGCCCCGGCCATCCACCTGCAGGACGTGGACGGCGTCAACCTCGAGCACCTGACGCTCGAAAGCAGCGACGCCACGGACGGCATCGCGGCGCTCGTGATCGACGGGCAGTCGAGCAACATCGGCCTGACCAGCCTCACCGGCGTGGCGGGCGACGACGTGGGCGTGACCGTCCTCGGCGCGACCACGTTCGGCGTGCGCTTCGAGCTGTGCGAGTTCTCGGCCATGCTCGGCATCGGCTTCTGGATCGACGGCGTGAGCCATTCGCTCACGGAGTGCGAGGCGAGCGCCTGCGGGCTGAACGCCGTGGTGCTGCCGGACACGTCGCTCAACTGCCGCCTGAAGAAGTGCCGGGCGGAAGCGCTGAACGGCCAGAACGCGCTCCATCCCGGCATGATCACGGTGCGTGGCTCCGGCCACCGCCTGGAGAGCACTTTCGTCAGCGGCGGCGGCCTCGACGGCATCTTCGTCGCTGGCCAGGGACATCTGCTCAAGGGCTGCGAGGCCAAGGGAAACGGCATCTCCGGCTACAACGTGAACGCGGCCGAGGCCTGGCTCAAGAACTGCAAGGCCAGCCAGAACCTGTTCGGGCTGAGCGGCGGCGGCGAGGGCGCGACGGTCGAAGGCGGCAGCTACAAGAGCAACGCCTCGCACGGCGTGTTCGTCATGCAGTCCGGCACGCGCGTGCAGTCGGTCGCGGCCAAGCAGAACGGCGGACACGGCGTGTACGTGGTGCCCGGCGTGGTGGGCACGCACGTGCGTTCTTGCCGCTTCGAGAAGAACGGTGGGGAGGCGGTCCTGGTGGAAGGGCAGCTCACCTGGCTCGAAGGGAACAAGGCGGAGAGCGGCGACGGCCTGATCGACCACGGCACCTTCAACGGCGGCTTCGACAACTCGGTCACGGACGGCGGGACGAACGACTTCTGACGCCGCTCCAGGTTTCCCGCGGGCCGCTGGTAGAATCCCGGGCCTGCTGCGCCTGATCCGGCCCGGGGCGGCCGGCCGCGCCTGCTTGAGCCGCCGCGCATGACGAACGAAGCGAACGGACGCCGCGAGGCCACCTTCTCCCTGGGCCTGCTCCTGCTCTCCGCCGCCGTCCTCCTGCTGGAGGTGGGGCAGGTGCGCATCTTCTCCTTCTTCCTCTGGCACCACGTGACCTACCTGGTGGTGACGGTCACGCTGCTCGGCTTCGCCGCGGGCGGGACCTGGCTGGCGGTGTCGAGGAAGGTCGTGGGGGAGCTGCGCGCGGCGCGCGCGGCCTTCCTGTTCGGCACGCTCGCGCTCGCCACGTTCTGGGTGCTGGCGCGCAATCCGATCGCCGTGCTGCCGCAGGCCGACATGCGCTTCCCGGCCCTGAGCGCGACGCTGTCTTACCTCTACTTGGTCGTGCCCTTCTTCTGCGGCGGCCTGGCCGTGACGGCCGCCCTCGATGGCGATGGGAAGCGCGTGAGCCGGCGCTACGGCGTGAACATGATCGGCTCCGCGCTCGGCTGCCTGCTGGTCATGCCGCTCTTGCGCGCCTGCGGCGGCGCGGGCGTGGTGCTCGCGGCCGCGGCGCTCGCGTTGCTCGGCGGCGCGTTCCTGTGGCTCGGCGCCGGGCGGCGCCTGGCGGCCGCGGGCGCGGCGCTCGCCGCGCTCGTCGTCTGCGCCTTCATCGGCCAGGCGGACGCGCTCCTGCCCTTTCCCGTGGCCGCGGGCAAGACGCTCGACCTGAAGCTCAAGTCCGGGGAGCCGCTGCTCGAGAGCCGCTGGGACCCGATCTGCCGCATCGACGTGGTCGGCAATGAAGAGAAGGACCCGCTCCTGCTCGTCTTCCAGGATGGCGACGCGCCGACCTCCATCCCCGCGGCCGAAATGAGCAGCGACCTCATCGTCGGCAGCCACCCGGCCCTGGGGTACCTGCTGGCGCTCGACAAGACGGCCTGGCGCAGCCGGGACAAGGCGCTGGTGATCGGCGTGGGCGGCGGGCCCGACCTCAAGACCGCCCTGCTCATGGGCGCGCAAGAGGTCACCGGCGCAGAGATCAACGCGTCCACGGCGGCGCTCATGCGCGGCCGTTTCAGCGCCTACAGCGGCGGGCTCTACGACGATCCGCACGTGCAGGTCATCGTGGCCGACGGCCGCTCCGTGGTGGCGCGCTCCCGGGAGAAGTACGACATCATCCAGATCCGCGGCGCCGACACCTACGCGGCGCTCGCCACGGGCGCGAACATCGTCGCGGAGTCATACCTCTACACCATGGAGGCCATCCGCGACTACCTGGACCACCTCACCGACCAGGGCGTGCTGGTGATCATGCGCTTCCGCTTCTACCCGCCGCGCGAGACGCTACGCCTCGCGGGCATGGCAGCGCGCGCCTTGAAGGAGAGGGGCGTGGCGGAGCCGGAGCGGCACATCGCCGTGATCAACATCGACCTGGGCGGGGACACGGCGCGCTACGCCTACACCGTGGTGAAGAAGACCCCCTTCAACGCCGAGGAGCTCAAGCGCTTCCATCAGTTCTGCGAGGAGCTGCCGCAGTCGCGGCAGTACCACCCGGCCTTCCTGCCGGGCGGCGAGAACGAGGCCGAGTTCCAGGGCTACCTCGACGCCATCACCGCGGGCGAGGAGGAGGCGCGCGCCTTCGAGGAGACCTACCCCTACGCCATCGATCCGGTGACCGACGACCGGCCGTTCTTCTTCCAGTATTTCCGGCGCGCCGACGTGCTGGGCGAGCGCGCCGAGGAGAAGGGCAGGTCGTACTTCCACAGCGTCATCGGCTACGGCCCGGCCGGCCTGCAGGTCCTGTGGTTGTCGCTCATTGTCTCGCTCGTGCTCATCGCCGCGCTGGTCCTCGGGCCGCTCATGTTCCTGCGGCGCGAGGGGCTCAAGGTGGCCGGGGGCTGGCGCCTGGTCGTGTTCTTCACGGCGCTCGGGCTCGCCTATCTGGCGGTCGAGATCGCCACCATGCAGCGTCTCACGCTCTACCTGGGGCATCCGTTGAAGGCGCTGGGCCTCGGGCTGACCACGTTCCTGCTCGCCTCCGGCCTGGGCGCCGCCTTCTCGGCGCGCGTCGCGCCGGGCACGGAGCGGCGCGGCGTCTTCCGCGGCGCCGCGCTCGCCGCCCTCTGCCTCGTGCTGCACATCGTCGCCGTGCCGGCGGTCTTCCGCGGCACGCTCTTTCTCGACGACTGGCAGCGCGACGTGCTCGCTGTCTCGGTCATCGCGCCGCTCGCCTTCTTCATGGGCATGCCCTTCCCGCTCGGCCTGCGCCTGGCGCGCGCGACCTCCACCCCCCTGCTGCCCTGGGCTTTCGGCGTGAACGGCGGCGCCTCGGTCATCGCCAGCGTGCTGGCCATCCTCTTCGCCATGGAGCGCGGCTTCAGCGCCGTGCTGGTGGCCTGCGTCGTGCTTTACGCCCTGGCCGCGGTGGCGCTGCCGCTCGGGGCTTCGCGGCTTTCTAGCTCGGAACCGGAGGGGAGGGGAGGTTAGGGGAGGGGAGTGTGCCGAGCGGTCGCGGCCGTTTCCCTGCTCTCCGGGGACGGGAGCGCGCCTTCCGGTGCATCATGGCCCGACGAATGACAGATGGCCTGCTGGCGGCAGAGGCGACGCAGCAGGCTCAGCGCGGCGAAGGCACGGCAGGCGTGAAGGGCCCGGGGCGGCGCGGCCGTCCCCTCCGCTCGGGAAACGCCGCTCCGCTCGTGCAGCGCGCCGTCTCGCTGCCCGCGGTCGAGGCGGGCCGCTTCGGTACCACGTACTCAAGGTAAGCGGTCGCGGGCGGGAGAGGAGCCCGCTCCCGCCCC
>DYIW01000339.1 GCA_020723465.1 Phycisphaera mikurensis | reverse complement strand
TGATGAGGATGCCCTCGGCCTGCTCCGGGAAGACGATGCCGGTCGGGTGATACTGCACGGTATGCAGGAAGCAGACCGGCACGCCCGCGCGGTAGCCGAGCACCAGGCCGTCGCCGGTGGCGCCGTAGTGGTTGGTCGTCATGAAGCCCTGGATATGCAGGCGCCCGGAGCCGCCGGTGGAGATGACCACGGCCTTGGCCTTGACCAGGTGGTACTCCTGCGTCTCCATGTTGTAGAGGACGGCGCCCGCGCACTGGCCGTGCTCGTTGAGCACGAGCTCGACCGCCGGGCAGAACTCCATGATCGTGATGTCCTTGCGGTTGCGCGCCTCGTCGCGGATGGTGCGCATCATCTCCGCCCCGGTGATGTCGGCGGCGTAGTGCATGCGCTTGCGGCTCGTTCCGCCGCCGTGGATGCTCTTCAGCCGGCCGTCCGGGAACTTGGTGAAGTTCGCCCCGAGCTTCTCCAGCCAGTGGAGAGCGTCCGGCGCGTTCGTCACCAGGGTCTCGACCAGCTCCGGGACGTTGGTGAAGTGCCCGCCGCCCATGACGTCGAGGTAGTGGAAGTAGGGCGAGTCCTTCTCGGACTTGCTCGCGGCCTGGATGCCGCCCTCGGCCATCATGGTGTTGGCGTCGCCGTGGCGCAGCTTGTTGACCAGGAGGACCTTCGCGCCGCCCTCCTGGGCGATGAGCGAGGCCGAGGTGCCGGCGCCGCCGCCGCCGATGACGAGCACGTCGGTCTCGATGTCGACCTTGCCCAGGTCCACCTTGCCCGGGTCGAGGCGGCTCTTCGCCTCGAGCAGGTCGGCCATCTCGTGGGCGATGGCGTAGCCCTTGCTCGGGCCCACGGCCAGCTTCCGGCGCCCCTCCTCCTTGAAGTCGGGGTGATTCTTGAGCATCTCGGAGCGCTGCTCGAGGCTCAGGAAGGGCACTTCCTCGTCGCGCTTCTTCTTCGCCACGCGCTCCGGGCGCGTCTTCTCCACGACCTTGATCAGCTCTTTCAGTTTCTGCGGATAGGGCATGGTGCTTGCCTCTCGCTCAAAGTCCGACGTTCTCGTCGGGCCGCCACGACTCGTCCGTCATGGCCGGCTCCATCTGCCGCCCGGTGTAGACCTCGCGGAGCTGCTTGGCGCTCATGGTCTTCAGCTCGCCCAGGAGCGCGCGGTAGGCCCCTGAGGAGATGCGACCGACCATGGCGGCGAGATGCTCGGCCCGGGGCGCGAGCTTGCCGCCGTACAGGCGCCGCGCGAGCTGCGCCACGTGGTACTGCGGGATTTCGGCCATGCACCGGCTGGCGCACAGACCGCACTGGATGCAGTCGAACGAGATCGACGCGGCCAGCGCCAGGTCGCCACGCTTCAGTGCGCCGATGTAGTCCATCACCTGCACGTCCATCGGGCAGATCTTGGTGCAGGCATTGCACGCCACGCAGCGGAAGACCTCGGGATAGAGCTGCGCGACGATCGCGCCGTCCGCCACCGCGGCCGCGTAGTCATAGGGACGGCGCAGCGCCGGATAGAAGGGGATCTGCGCCAAATGCATGTTCGGCTCGACCACCGTCTGACAGGCGAGCCCGGAGTAGATCTTATAGTCCCCCTCCCGGCGGAAGACGGTGGAGCAGGCGCCGCACACCCCGCCGCGGCAGCCGCAGCCGCGGATGAACTGGTAGCCCGCGTACTCGATCGCCTTCATGATGGTCAGGGCTTCCGGGACCAGATAGCGCTTCCCCATGATGTAGATGGGGATCAGTTCGGCTGCGATTCCTGTCTTCACCGTGGTCATGCTCGTATCCTTCGGGACGCTCGGGGCACGCCCGCGCGCGCCCGCGTTCTTGCAGTTCCTCACTTCCGCGCGGCGGCGGCGATCAGCCCGCGCTCCTCCAGCAGCTCGCGTGCGCCGGCGGCGTTGAGATCGAAGCGGCAGCTCTCCTCAGCGGCGCCGAGCGCCACGGCCAGAAGCTGCGAGAAGTAGAAGACCGGCAGCGCGCCGCCCGGAGCGGCCAGCTCCTGCTGCTGCTTGCCGATGTTGTACTCGCACAGCGGACAGCTCAGCACCAGGGCGTCCACGCCGCTGGCGCGCGCCGCCTCCACCACCCGCCGCGTGCGCTTGAGGCCGGCCTCGGGCGCGGCCAGCACCTGATAGGCGCCGCAGCACTCCTCGGCCGCGGCGAAGTCGGTCGGCGTGGCGCCGAGCGCGGCGATGAAGTCCATGAGGATGCTCGGCTTGACCGGCGAGTCGATGCCCACTTCCTTGGGGCGCAGCAGCATGCAGCCGTAGAAGGGCGCGACCTTGAGCCCGGTGAGCGGCCGCTTCAGCGCTGCCCTGATCCGCTCCCAGCCGATCTCGTCGCGCAGGAGCTGCAGGAAATGCACCACCTCGACCTGGCCGTGGTAGTCCGGCTCCTCGGTCATGAACTGGTTGAGGGTGTTGCGCTTCTCCTCGTCCTCGCGCATCAGACGGTTGGCGCGCGCCAGCGTGTTGTAGCACTGCGAGCACAACGTGGTCACCTTGCCGGCACCCGCCTGCTGCGCCCGGATCAGCACGCGCACCGGCGCGAGCTGGTGCAGGAGGTCATCCGTGGTGAGCGAGAAGAGCGCGCCGCAGCAGTTCCAGCGCTCGAGCTCCGTGACCTCGAAGCCGAGAGCCGCCAGGGAGGCCAGGGCCGAATCCTCGAAGTTCCGGGCCTTCGATTTCAGGGTGCAACCGGGGTAATAGCTGATCTTCATCGCTCTGACTACGCGGTGAGTTTCCTGAAGGCGGCCACCAACGCGATCGGCGGAACCGCGGCCAGCGTCTCGGCGGGGATGCCACGCGGATTGATGCGGTCCAGGTTCTCGCGCAGCACCATCTGCCGGATCGCCTCCATCACGCGCGGAATGTCGATGCCGCGCGGGCAGCGCACCAGGCAGGTGTGGCAGGCCGCGCAGGTCCACGCCGTGGAGGCCTCCAGCGCCGCGCCGCTCTGGCCGTGCTGGAGCAGCAGCATGAGCTGGCGCACGCTCGGCTGCATCGACTCGACCATCGGACAGACGGCGCTGCACGTGCCGCACTGCATGCAGCGCCCCGCGTTCTCGCCGGAGATCTCAGCGATCTTCCGGATGACGGCGTCATCGAGAACGCCGAGGGGGATGAACACCGACATGAGTCACCTGCGTCGCCTGCCAGCGGGTCTTCTCGGGCGATCCTTTGACCATAGAGCCGAACCGGAGAGTGTATCCACCCGCGGCCGCGGCCTGGTGACTTTCCTCCAAAATGTCTCGGCCGGCGCCGCGCCCACACGCGCGGCGCGTTCGCGCGTGGAACGGACGCGCGTGCGCGCATCCCGCGCTCAGGCCGGTGGTTCCGCGGCCGCGCGCAGCCCTCTCTCAGAAACCTGGTTTATCGCCGCGATAAAGACTTCTCCTCGCTTCGCCCGGACGCGAAGGATCTCGCCTTTCGCCGGGTCAAGCGCTCGCGTACGTTGGCCGCATGGCCGTCGCCGAGAACGCGCGGCGCACAGGCGAGCGGAGGAACGGAATGCCGGGCAAGCGCAGCCGACCAAGCAAGCAACGAGCCGAAACCGTGTCCCTGGAGAGGTTCGAGGCGGAGGCATCCTATGCCCAGAGCCTGTTCCAGCAGGCCCTGGGCGACGAAGCCGGCATGGTCTCCGCGCTCGAGCGGGCCGTGGAGATCGACCCGACCTTCGCGCCCGCGGTCTTGAGCCTCGGCAGCGTCGAGTATCAGCGCGCCAGACCGGACCGCGGGCGTGAGCTGTTCCATTCCCTCCTCGCGCTGCCCAAGGGAACGGAGGACCTGTGCGAGATCATCGACGAGGCCGGCGAGTTCCTCATTGATCGTCACGAGTACCAGGACGGCCTCGCGCTCTATCGCGCCGCCGTCCAGCGCTTCCCGCGCGCCCCGGCCCTCTATCAGGGCCTCGGCTGCTGCGCCGGCCATTGCGGTCTGCGCGACGACGCCATCGCCGCGTCCACCCGCTCCGTCGAGCTGGCGCCGCGCAACGCTCATTACGTCAATGACCTGGGCTGGAGCCTGCTCCAGGCCGGGCGCCTCGACGAGGCCGAGGAGACGCTGGCGCGCGCCGCAGCCCTCGATCCGTCCCACGAACTCGCGGCCCGGAATCTCGAGTACTGCCGGGAGAAAAAGTCGAAGCGCGCCGGCAGGCGGCGCAAGGCCTGACGCGCGCGGCCGGCGCGGCGCGCTACTTGCCGATCAGCGCGCTGGCGATGGTGTTCTTCTGGATCTCGGTGGTCCCCTCGTAGATCTCGGTGATGCGCGCGTCGCGGAAGAAGCGCTCCACTTCGAACTCGGTGACGTAGCCGTAGCCGCCGAGGAGCTGGATGGCCTCGTTGGCGACCTCGACCGCGCTGCGCGTGGCGTAGTACTTGGCCATGGAGCTGATCTTGGGCTCGACCCGCCCCCGGTCGAAGCTCCAGGCCGCCTTGTAGGTGATGAGGCGCGCCAGCTCGATCTTGGTGGCCATGTCGGCCAGCTTGTGCTGCGTGACCTGGAAATCGGCGATGCGCTGGCCGAACTGGCGCCGGCCCTTGACGTAGCTGAGAGCGCGGTCGAAGGCGCCCTGCGCCGTGCCCAAGCCCTGCGCCGCGATCTCGATGCGGCTCTCGTCGAAGAACTGCAGCACCTGGTAGAAGCCGCGCCCCTCCTTGCCGATCAGGTTCTCCGCCGGGACGCGCACGTTCTTGAACGCGAGCTCGCCGGTGGGGATCATGCGGATCCCCATCTTGTGCCCGACGCTGGCCACCTCGATCCCCGGCGCGCCCGCGTCCACCACGATCATCGACTGGCCCTTGTGACCGGCTCCGGGGTCGGTCTGGCAGAGCACCACGTAGTAGTGGGCGATGCCGGCGTTGGTGATGAAGGTCTTCACGCCGTTGATCACCCACTGCGCGCCGTCCTGCACCGCGGTCGTGTTCATCGTCGTGATGTCGCTGCCGTGGTCCGGCTCGGTGAACGCCCCGCCCGAGATCCACTTGCCCTCGGCCGTGGGGACCAGGTAGCGCTGCTTCTGCTCCTCGCTGCCGAAGTGCAGGATGTTCTCCGAGGCGAAATGGGCGGTGAGCATAGCGGCGCCGATGCCCGAGTCGCGCCGGCAGAACTCCTCGACCACGAGCGCGTTCTCGAGCGCGCCGTAGCCCGAGCCGCCGTACTTCTCGGGATAGTGCAGGCCGATGAAGCCCTCCTCGCAGGCCCGCTGCCAGATGCGCGTCGGGTACTCGTGCTTCTCCTCCAGCTCGAGGGCCAGCTCCTTGTCGAACTCGCCCTTGGCGAACTCGCGCGCCGCCTTCTGGATGTCCTTCTGCGCCTTGGTCAGTTCGAAGTCCACTTGCTCACCCTAGCGCGGGCTTTGCCCGCAACCGAAGTGTTGGAAAGGCGTCGCTCCGCGAACAAGACGGTTGATTCGGCAGCCGCTGCTCGAGGACGACGGCGTGAAGAACTTTCTATCGTGTTTCGGCTCGCGGATCACCGACGTTCCGTCGGGATTCGACCGGCTCGTCTTTCGTGGCACGCTGAGCCCGCTGGTCCGTGGGTTTGCCTGCGACCCTGAGCAGACGTGCCACGATCTCGTGCCCGTGCCCGTGCCCGACTCCAGCCGACAGCTCCGCACCGCGCGTCACCACGCGTCCGCGCGTGGTGCGTTCATTCCGGGGCGGGAGCGGACTCCTCTCCCGCCCGCGACCGCC
>DYIW01000338.1 GCA_020723465.1 Phycisphaera mikurensis | reverse complement strand
CCGTGGCCGCCGCCGCCCCCGCCTCCGTCGGCGACGCCGCTGCCGAGCAGGCCCGCCTTGCCGCCGCCCGTGCCCAGCCCGGGCTCGTCCTTCGCGCAGCCGCCGCGGCCGCCGGCGGGTCCCGGCGTCGCACCGACGGCGCGCACCGAGAGCACGCCCGCGATCACGATCCGCTCCGCGAGCAGGACGAGCGCGCGGCGGCCCGTCACCCGGAGCTCCGCGTCGAGGGGGATCGTGAGCGAGCGATAGCTGAGCACCGCGAGCTCGGGGGCGCCCGCGCCCTGGCCGACGGTGGTCACGCTCGGCGACCCCGGCACGACGCCGGCGTCGAGGTCGATCGAGCTCGTGCCGGCGGGCGCCACCCAGTCGACGAGCGTCTCCGTCGCGGGCGCGGTGACGCCGTTCGAGGGCAGCGGCTGCAGGCAGAGATCCGGGGTGCAGCCGAGGGCGCAGAGCTGCCGCGCCTCGCGCGCGCCGTCGGCGCTGCAGGTGTAGCGCGCGCCGCCGCTGCAGCGCCGCGCTCCCGGCGTGCAGAGCGTCGTGTGGTCGGCGCCGACGCCCTCCGTCGGTGGACGCTCGCGGGAGGCGCGGTCGCTGGCCGCGTCCGCGGCGGGCGCGTAGCCGGCTCGCAGGCAGCCAGGGAGCAGGGCGCAGCACGCGAGCGCGACGACGAGCGACCGCACAGGACCAGTCTAGCACCGATGCTGCCTTGACAGCGCCACCCCCGGGAGGTACGGAAGATGCAGATGAACAGACCTCGCCCCCGAGAGTTCCATTGCCCCGTCGTGAACGAGCCGGTCCGGATCACGCTGCGCGGGCGCGCCTCCGTCGGGCTCCGCAAGGTGGAGGGTTACTTCGTCCAGTGCGATCAGACGGAGTGCCAGTACGCCACGGAGAACGTCGACCCCTGTCCGCTCCGTCCGAGCATGTTCGCGGACGAGATCGCCGAGATGGAGGAGGCCAAGCGCAAGTTCCGCGAACGAGCCACTTGACGGCGCCGCGGGCGATGTTGTAGGAACACAGAGCTTTGCGGGAGTAACTCAGTTGGTAGAGTGCAACCTTGCCAAGGTTGACGTCGCGGGTTCAAGTCCCGTCTCCCGCTCCAGGTAGGTCTTATTAGAACGCCCGGTTGGTGCAGAGCGCCTCCCGGGCGTTCGTCTATCTGCCCCCTACGATCAGCTCTGCCGAAGCCGGCGTGGTGAGCTGCGACTCAGGCGTCCCGCGAGGCGACGGGGCGCCCCGTGACGGCGCACGGGCTTGTCCATTCCTCGTGCCCAGTTCATGCTCGCTCGACCGAAGCAGCGCGGGCGGTGCGGCAGGAATGGACCAGAGATCGACCGGCAACGGCGTGATCGGGGATGTGCCCTGGGGCACGCACCTCTGCCTCTTCTACGCGAACGAGGAGGAGCTCGCCGAGGTCGCTCTCCCCTTCGTGAAGGCAGGCCTGGAGCACGACGAGCTCTGCGTCTGGGTGACCCCGACGTCCCTCGGCACGCGAGCCGCGTGGGAGCGGCTCGCCGCGGCGGTGCCCGAGCTCGACGCGCAGCGCGCGCGCGGGCGCATCGAGATCGTGCCGCACACCCTCTGGTACCTCCACGGCGGCACCCTCGACCCGGCGCGGGTGCTCGCGGGCTGGCTGGACAAGCTGAAGGCCGCGCTCGCCCGAGGCTGCGCCGGGCTGAGGCTGATGGGGAACGCCTCCTGGCTGGAGACCTCGGACTGGGCGCGCTTCAGCGAGCTCGAGGCAGCGCTGGATGTGGAGATCGCCAGCCGGCGGATGCTCGCGCTCTGCGCGTACGGTAAGGACCGCTGCGGGGTCGGAGAGGTCGCCGACGTGATCGCCAACCATGGGCTTGCCCTGATCAAGCGCCGCGGGGCCTGGGAGCGGCTCGAGAGCAGGCAATGCGCCGACGCTCGAGTGACGAGGGAGCGCCAGGAGCTCGACCGTTGCGTCGAGGAGCGCACCGCGGAGCTGCGCGAGCGCGAGGAGCACTTTCGTGCGCTGGCCGAGGCGCTGCCGCAGATCGTCTGGACCGCCGGCTCGGATGGCGGCGTGGAGTGGTTCAACCAGCGCTGGTACCAGTACACGGGTCAGCCGGCGCCCGTCGGTGCGGGCTGGAGCTGGGCGGAGGTCGCTCATCCCGACGACATGCCTCGCACGCTGAGGAGCTGGGCCGAGGCCCGCCGCCGCGGCTCGCTCTTCCAGAACGAGATCCGGGTTCGCGGCCGCGATGGCGAGTACCGGTGGTTCCTGGTCCGCGCCTGGCCGCTCAAGGACGGTCAGGGCAACATCGTTCGCTGGTTCGGCACCAACACCGACTTCCACGAGATGAAGGAGGTCGAGGCGGATCTGCGCCGGACCCGCGAGGATCTCGACCGCGCGCAGGAGGTCGGACAGATCGGCTGGTGGCGACTCGACACGCAGCGCAACGTCCTCTCGTGGTCCGACGAGAGCTACCGCATCTTCGGGGTCCCGAGGGGCTCGCCGCAGAGCTACGACTCCTTTCTCGGGATCGTCCACCCCGATGACCGGGACTACGTGGACACGCGCTGGAAGGCGGGCCTGCGCGGCGAGCCCTACGACATCGAGCACCGGATCGTGGCCGACGGCCGGGTCAAGTGGGTGCGCGAGAAGGCCTACCTCGAGCTCTCGCCCGACGGGACGCTCCTCGGCGGCTTCGGGATCAGCCAGGACATCACCGACCGGAGACAGGCCGAGGACGCGCTGCGCCGGAGCGAGGAGCGGTGGAACGCGGCCATCGAGAACTTCGGCGAAGGCGCCATCATCGCCACCGAGGCCGAGCAGGTCATCTACTGGAACCCGGCCGCGAGGGCGATGCACGGGTACACCGCGCCGGACGAGGGCATCGGTCCGCTCGCGGAGACGCCGAACACCTTCGAGCTGTGGACGCCCGACGGCAGCCACCAGCTCACGCTCGACGAGTGGCCGATGCGGCGCATCAAGCGCGGTGAGACCGTGCGCCAGCTGGAGCTCCGGCTGCGCCGCCCCGACCAGGGCTGGGAGCGCATCGTCTCGTACTCCGGCGCGATGGTGGAGACCGCGAGCGGCGAACGGCTGATCTTCCTCTCGGTGTACGACCTCACCGAGCGGCGGAGGGCCGAGGCGGACCTGCGCGAGGCCAACGAGGCCAAGGACCTCTTCTTCAACACCCTCTCCCATGAGCTGCGGACGCCGCTCGCCGCGATGCAGAACGCGCTCGACGTGGTGAAGAAGCCGGAGGCGGACGAGGCGCAGCGGGCCAAGATGCTCGCGATCCTGGAGCGCAACATCCGTCACCAGACACGCCTGATCGACGACCTGCTGGACCTCTCGCGCATCATGCGCGGCAAGGTGGAGATCGCCCGCGACCCGCTCGACCTGCGGGAGATCGCGAGCTCCCTGGTGGACGCCGCGGAGCCGGCCGCGCGCAAGTCGCGCCTGGCGCTCTCGCTCGAGCTCCCGGAGCGGCCGATCCGCGTCACGGGCGACGTGGTGAGGCTGGGCCAGGTGATCTCGAACCTGCTCACCAACGCGATCAAGTACACCGAGGAGGGAGGCTCGATCACGGTCGCCGTGCGCGCCGCGGCGGCGGACGCCGTGCTGGTGGTGCGCGACACGGGGATCGGGATGTCGGCCGAGCTGCTCGCGCACCTCTTCGAGCCCTTCCGGCAGGGCGAGGTCTCGCTGGCCCGGAGCACGGGCGGCCTCGGGGTGGGGCTGGCGATCGCCCGCTCTCTCGCCGAGCTGCACGGGGGGCGTCTGGAGGCGGCGAGCGCGGGGGTCGGGCTCGGCAGCGAGTTCACCCTGCGCCTCCCCCTCCGCGACGGCGACGACGCCCACCTGGCGGTGCCCAGCGCGCAGGAGGAGGGCTCGCGAGCGCAGCGCGTCCTCGTCATCGAGGACAACCCGGACCTGCGCGAGTCCCTGGCCCTGCTCCTCCAGCTGATGGGCCACACGGTGATCTGCCGCGAGAACGGGTCGCGAGGGGTCGAGTGCGCTCGCGCGGAGAAGCCCGATGTCGTGCTCGTGGACATCGGCCTCCCCGACATGGACGGCTACGAGGTCGCGCGGCGGCTGCGCGCCGACGCCTCCACCCAAGAGATCCGGCTGATCGCGCTCACCGGGTACGCCACGCCCGAGCACCGGGATCGAGCGCTCCTGGCGGGGTTCGATCATCACCTGGCCAAGCCCGTCGGCGCGGATGCGCTCCAGCAGGTGCTCGACGGAGGAGCCCAAGGCCCGGCGCCGCGCTGAGCCTCGAGGGAACGGCTCCCGAGACGCGCCCGCCGCGTCGAGCGTCCCCTAGTCGAAGGAGGCCTGCCGCCCCGCGGCCCTCCGCGCGGGCTCGCGCGCGGCGACGGCGATCGCGATCCTGTGCGCGGCGAGCGCGAGCAGGAGGCCGGCGACGACGTCGATCGCGTAGTGCCAGCGGAGGAGCATCGTCGAGGGGATGATGTTCGCCGCGAAGAAGAGCGAGACCGGCCAGAGGAGGCGGTAGGGGAGCGTCCGCCGGTGGCGGAGCGCGTGGAGCGCGTAGAGCGTCGGGAAGGCGGTGTGGAGCGAGGGGAAGACGTCGAGCATCGAGCCCGCGTCGCCGACCATCGTCCTCACGAGGTCCCACCAGAAGCCGCCCTCGATCGGCGCGGCGAAGCTCATGTGCGCGTACGGGCCGACGGCGGGCACGAGCCCGTAGCCGAAGTGGCCGACGAGGCCGACCAGCGTCGCCGCGAGCAGGAGCTCGTGCGCGCGGCGGCCGCGGTCGAGCGCGGCGGTGCCGATCAGGTGGAACCCCATCAGCCAGACGTAGCTGTAGTAGAAGAAGGAGAACCACGCTGCCCGCCCGGGGGTGAGCCAGCGCTCGAGGAGCGCGGCCGGCGTCTCGCCGAAGAGCGCGCGGTCGATGGCGAGGAGCGGCGCGTCGAGGAGCACGGGGCGCAGCGCCGGCAGGAGGACCCCCATCTCGAAGTAGGAGAGGAGCACGCAGAGCAGCGCGAGGAGACGGTAGAGGAGCGAGCGGGCGCGGCCCGCCGGGATGAGCTCGCCGCGGCAGAGGAGGATCATCGCGAGCGCGAGCGCGAGCAGCCCGGTCGCGACGAGGCGCGCCGAGGTCGCGCGCGGCCCGGCGGGCGCGAGCAGGGCGCTCACCCACATCACGAGGTGGAAGCCGAGGATCGCGAGGTCCTGGAGCGCGAGGTTCCGGAGCGCGCGGGCGAGGACGGGGAGCGGGCTCGTGGTCTCGAGCGGGCAGATCGGGTAGGTCTTGACCTTCACCTGGGCCTCCTCTGGCTCTGGCGAGGGGGAGTGCAAGACCTCCGCCACCCCGCGAACGGCCTCGAGACGCGAGCTTGGCGAGAGGCCGCCGTCAGGGGTGTCAGGTCCTCGTCAGCAGGCCCGTCATCGCGGGGCTGTGTCATCGCGGGGCTGTCGCTCGCGCCCGGCGGTCGGGATATAATCGAGGCGATGCGCCCGCTCCTCCTGCTCTGCCTCTGCGGCGCCGCGTTCGGTTGCGGCGGGGCGAGCTCGACCGTCGACGGGAGCGCGAACGGGGCGGAGATCGGGCTCGCCTTCGGCGACGCGCGGAGCGACGCCCCGGGAGCGACGGATGCCGCGGGCCACGACGGGGCGCGCGGGGACTCGCCGCGGCCCGACCTCCCGCGCCCCGACCTGCCGCCTCCGCCGGATCCGATCCTCGTCGGCGCCGG
>DYIW01000337.1:2521-5786 GCA_020723465.1 Phycisphaera mikurensis | reverse complement strand
CAGCACGAAGCGCACGGCGACCAGCGCGAGCGCCACGGGCAGCCAGCCGCCGCCGCGGCGCGCGAACCAGCCGGTCTCCTCGGGCAGGTTGCCGTACCAGACGAGCATGAACTGGCTGAAGGCGATGTACGCCCAGAAGCAGGTGAACGCGAACAGCAGCCCCCCCAGGCTGTAGAGGTGCTCGCCGTTGACGATGCCCTGACCCAGGCGGCCGCGGGCGCGCAGCCACACCACGGCCACGGTGATGGCCGCGAGCGCCGCCGGCGCCATGCCGGCGAAGACGTAGACGCCGTACATCGTGCTGAACCAGTGCGGATCCTGGCTCATGAGCCAATCGAACGAGGCGAACGTCACGGTCACGGCGAAGACCATGAGGAAGGGCGCCGCCGCGCGGCGCATGCTCGCCGTGCGCGCCGCGCCGCCGCCCGCGTCCTGGCACACGGACTGGCGCACGAAAAAGGTGGCGAAGCCCGCCCAGCAACTGAAGAAGAGGAGCGCGCGCAGGACGAAGAAGGGCACGTTCAGGTAGGGAGCCTTGCCCTCGAGCACGTGATCGCCGCGCACCACTTCCGCGTCCGTCCAGGGAAACAGGCCGCAGCGGTCGGGCACGAGCAGCAGCAGGAGCACCGGCGCGAACAGGACGCCGAGCAGGCCGGCCGGCGCCGCGAACATCTCGGCGACGCGCCGGATCACCACCGACCAGACCGAGCGCGTGATGTGCTGCAGGGCCACGAAGAAGAGGCTGCCGAGCACGATGGCCCAGATGAAGGTGAAGCCCCACAGGTAGGCGAAGCCGAGGCGCTCGAGCCCGCCCTCGGCAAGGAGCGCCGCCGCGCACAAGAGCGCCCCGCAGAGGAGCAGCGCCAGGGACGCGCGCGCCAGACCGGCGCTGCGCTCGGGAACGAGCGCCAGCCGCTCCGCGCCGCCGTCTCCGCCCGCGCTCATTTCTCCCCGTCCTCTGGTTTCGGGTTCTGCGAGCGCTGCAGCGCGCGCACGTAGTGCACGATGGCCCATCTCTCATGCGGCGTGAACTTGTCCGCGTAGGAGGGCATCTTGTTCTGGCCGCGGCTGATGATGTGGAAGATGCGGCCGTCCTTGAAGGCGCGCGCCGTGTCGGTGTGCAGCGCGGGCGGCGCCGGGAAGCGCTCCGGGCCGACGATCGGGCCGTTGCCGTAGCCCTCCCGGCCGTGGCAGGTCCAGCAGTAGTAGTTGAACAGCTTCTCGCCCTCCTCCACCGCAGCCAGGGTCGCCGGCAGCTCGTTCGCCAGGCTCGCCTCCGCCTGCTTCGCCGTGGCCTCGTCCTTGCCCTCCAGGTGATACGGATAGTAGCCCATTGGCATGCTGCCCGCCGCCGGCGGGCGCTCGACGATGCGCGCCTCGCCCTGGAACCAGCCGTAGTGCCCCTGCGCCTTGCCCTTGGGCTGCACGGCCATGTCGTTCAGGAGTTCCAGGTAGGGCAGCGCCAGCACGCCCAGCGGCACGGCGAACGCCGCCGCCACCACGGCCACGAGGATGGCCTTGAACCACGCCGGCGAGAAGCGCGGCGACCAGCGGCGCAGGCGGTCCTGGATGCCAGCGAGGCTCATATCAGCGAACCGTCCTCCTCCTCGTGCTCGTACAGCGGCCGCACCTCCCCGCAGCCGGCGCGCGCGAGCAGCGCCGCCGCCTCGCGCTCCGCGAACAGCCGGTCCTTGCTGCACAGCACCACGGCGAAGCGGTCGCTGGTCACCAGGCGCATGACGTCCGAGTCGTGCAGCGGCGAATGCCAGCGGCCGAGCCGGCAGAAGACCAGCACGCTGCACACGATCGCCAGGGCGGAGAACAGCACGAACAGCTCGAAGGCGATGGGCACGAAGGCCGGCCAGGAGAAGAGCGGCTTGCCGCCGATGCGCACCGGATAGTCCACCGCGCTCATCCACCACTGCATGAGCAGCGCCGCACCCACGCCGGCAAAGCCCGCGGACAGGCAGATCGCCGGGATGGGCGAGTTCTTCAGCCCCATGGCCTGGTCCAGGCCATGCACCGGGTAGGGAGTGTGGCAATCCCACTCGCGGTAGCCGGCGGCGCGCACCGCCTCCGCCGCGCAGAGCAGCGACTCCGCGTCGTCGCACAGGCCCACGACTCCGGCCAGGGTGCGTCCCTCAGACATGGCCGCCCCCCGCGCGCCGCGCCGGCGGCTGGCTGCCCGGCAGGATGGCCTTGGTCTCGGCCAGGGAGACCGCCGGCAGGAAGCGCACGAACAGCAGCATGAGCGTCAGGAAGAGGCCGACGCTGCCGGCGAACAGGCTGACGTCCACCCACGTGGGCGAGAACATGTCCCAGCTCGACGGCAGGTAGTCGCGATGCAGGCTGGTCACGACGATGACGAAGCGCTCGAACCACATGCCCACGTTGATCAGGATGACGATGGGATAGAGCAGGAGCACCGAGCGCCGCACGCGGCGCAGCCACAGGAGCTGCGGCACCACGACGTTGCACACGACCATCGTCCAGTAGGCCCACGCATAAGGCCCGAAGGCGCGGTTCAGGAAGGCGTAGCGCTCGTACGCCGCGCCGCTGTACCAGGCGATGAACACCTCCGTGGCGTACGCGTAGCCCACCATGAGCGACGTGGCGATGACGATGCGGTTCATCACGTCCAGGTGGTCCTCCGTGACCACGTGCTCCAGGCGGAAGAACTTGCGCATGATCACGATCAGCGTGGCCACCATGGCGAAGCCGGAGAAGATGGCGCCCGCCACGAAGTACGGCGGGAAGATCGTGGTGTGCCAGCCCGGGATCACCGAGGTCGCGAAGTCGAACGACACGACGCTGTGCACGCTGAGGACCAGCGGCGTGGACAGGCCCGCGAACAGCAGATACGCCTTCTCGTAGTGGCTCCACGCGCGATTGCTGCCCGTCCAGCCCAGGCTGAGGATGCCGTAGAGAGCACGCCGCAGGCCGTGGCGCGCGCGGTCGCGCACCGTGGCCAGGTCCGGCAGCAGCCCGGTGTACCAGAAGAGGAACGACACCGTGCCGTAGGTGGAGACGGCGAACACGTCCCAGAGCAGGGGCGAGCGGAAGTTCACCCAGATGCCGTTGGCGTTCGGCAGCGGCAGCAGCCAGTAGGCTAGCCAGGGACGACCGGTGTGCACCAGCGGGAACTGCAGGGCGCAGATCACGGCGAACACGGTCATGGCCTCGGCGAAGCGGGCGATGGCCGTGCGCCAGCGCTGGCGCAGCAGGAAGAGGACCTCCTGCGTGCGGTCGATGGCGAACGCCGGGA
>DYIW01000337.1:0-2511 GCA_020723465.1 Phycisphaera mikurensis | reverse complement strand
GGCGCAGCAGGAAGAGGATGGCGCTGATCAGGGTGCCGGCGTGGCCGATGCCGATCCAGAAGACGAAGTTGGTGATGTCCCAGGCCCAGCCGACCGGATTGTTGTTGCCCCAGACGCCGATGCCGGTGAAGACCGTATGCAGGAACGCGAAGACGAACAGCCCCGCCAGCAGCCCGGTGCACGAGATCGCCAGCCACCAGCGCCGCGTCGGGAAGGACTCGAGCGGCCGGTTGATGTCGTCGTCCAGCCTGCGGAAGTCGACCTCGCCGAGCACCAAAGGCGCGGCCTCGAGCGCGGGCGCCGCCGCGAGCGCGCTGTGCGACGTCATCGCGGCCCCCCGTGCGGCGCCGGCGCCGCCTCCGCACTGACCTCCGGGTGCGGGTTTCGCACGCGCGCCAGATAGATGACCGCGGGCCGCACGTTCAGCTCCTCGAGCAGGCCGTAGGCGAGCGGCGAGGAGCGCGCCGCCTTGACCTGGCTCGCCGGGTCGTTCACGTCGCCGAAGCGCAGCGCGCCCGCCGGGCAGGCCTGCACGCAGGCGGGCCGGATGGCGCCGTCGGGGACGGCGTCCGTGCCCTGGTTCTTGCAGCGGAACTTCACCTCATTGATGCGCTGCACGCAGAAGGTGCACTTCTCCATGACGCCGCGCGAGCGCACGGTGACGCGCGGGTTGTACGCAAGCTCCTGCACCGCGTCGCTGAGGTTGCGCTTGACGTAGTGGTAGAAGTTGTAGCGCCGCACCTTGTACGGGCAGTTGTTGGCGCAGTAGCGCGTGCCCACGCAGCGGTTGTAGATCTGCTCGTTCAGCCCCTCGGGGCTGTGCGCCGTGGCGTTCACCGGACAGACGCTCTCGCACGGCGCGTTGTCGCAATGCTGGCAGGCGAGCGGCTGCTGGTAGACGCGCGGGTTCTCCGCGTCGCCCTCCTCGTAGCGGTCCAGGCGCAGCCAGTGCATCTCGCGGCCGCGGGTGCATTCCTCCTTGCCCACCACCGGCACGTTGTTCTCCGCCTGGCAGGCGACCATGCACGCGCCACAGCCCACGCAGGCGCCGAGGTCCACGGCCAGCGCCCACTTGTGCCCCTGGGAGTAGTCGTACTCGCCGTGCAATTGCGCGGCCGCCGGGGCGTGCAGGCGCGCGCGCACGAACCGCGGATCGCGCTCGTAGTCGGCGCGCGTGCCGTGCAGCACGATCGGCCGGCCGTGCATGTCGAAGGCCTTCTGCACGCGCACCAGCGGGTAGCGGCCGCCGGCGCGCGCGACCTCCACGTTCGGCCGGAAGCGCGGCGCGCCGCCGCGTCCCAGGAGCGGAGCCGTATTGCCGCCGCCGCCCTCCGCGGCCGCGCCGCAGGCGCGGCGGCCGTGGCCGAGGGTCGCCACGGCAACGCCGCGGGCCACCCCCGGCTGCACCAGCACCGGCAGGGTCACGGCGCGGCCCTCGACCTTGACGTCAACCAGGTCGCCCTCGGCGAGGCCGAGGCGCGCGGCGGTCGCCGGCCCGAGCGCGAGCGCGTTGTCCCAGACCAGCTTGCTCACCGGATCGGGGAACTCCTGCAGCCAGGCATTGTGGGCGTAGCGGCCGTCAAACAGCGCGTGGTGCGGCAGCAGCACCAGCTCCATCTCGCCGCGCTCGAGCGGCTTCCTGGCCAGTTCCTCCGCCTCGCCCTTCCGCAACGGCGGGAAAGCGGCGCGCGCGGGCTCGCCGGCCACGCCTCGGCGCAGGGCATTCTCCCAGGCGAGGCGCGCGTCCGTGGCGCCGGCGAGCACGCCGCCCAGCCACTCGGCGCGCACGGTGTCGTGCCAGTCCGCGAGGCCCGCGAGCGCAACGTCGCCCGGCGCCAGCATCTTCGTCCATACCAGCAGCGATTCCGCTTCCTGCCGCGCGTCGAAAAGCGGCGCGACCACCGGCTGGCACAGGGAGCGCACGCCCGGCAGCGGCTCTGCGTCGTTCCACGATTCCAGGTTGTGGCAGCTCGGCAGCGCCAGCGTGCACGCCGCGACCGTCTCGTCAGCGAACAGACCGTGGCCGACCGAGAAGCGCGCCGCGGCCAGCAGCTCCTCGAAACCGCCGCCCGGCCAGTCGTAGACCGGGTTGACGCCGAAGAGGAGCAGCACGTCGGCGCCGCCGGCGAGCGCGGCGCGGATGGCCTCGGGCGGACTGACGGACGGCGCCGGCGCCGGATTCCATTCCAGCGTCGCTCCGGGCGCCGAGAGCGCGTCGTTCAGCAGGCAGGCGGCGGCGTGTACGCTCGCGGGCAGATGAGAGCCGGCCAGCACCACGGCCCGACCGCGCTCCGCCGCCAGGTCCCGGGCCAGCGCCCGCAGCACGCTCCCGTCCATTCCCTCCTCCGCCGCGAGCGCATCGAGCGCGCCGCCGTCTCCGCCAATGGCGGCACGAAGCGCCTGGATAAGGGAAAGCGCGGCCGACGGCCGCATGGGGATGCGGTGGTCGGCGTTCGACCCGGTCACGGTCATGGCGGACTCGGCGACATAGAGCCGGTTCAGGCCCTCGGC
>DYIW01000336.1:5210-5808 GCA_020723465.1 Phycisphaera mikurensis | reverse complement strand
GGCGGATCGGGCTCGCCGCGGCGACCGGCCTCGGAGACGCCGAGGCCTACTACTGGACCTGGTCGCGCGAGCTCGCCCCCGGCTACCTCGACCACGGCCCGCTCGTCGCCCTGCTCATCCGGCTCGGCACCGCGCTCCTCGGGGACACGCCGCTCGCGGTCCGGCTCCCCTTCATCCTCCTCTCCGCCCTCACCCTCTGGCTCCTGGCCGGCGCGGCCGTGCGCCTCGCTCGCCAGACCTCCGGCGAGGACGCGCCAGGCTCCACCGGGCTCTGGGCCGCGCTCGCGCTGCTCGCGATGCCGGCGTACCTCGTCGCCGGCGGCGCCGCGAACCCCGACGGTCCCTACGCGCTCCTCTGCGTGCTCGAGCTGCGTGTGCTGCTCGCGCTCGTCGAGCCCGACGCCGGGAGCGCGGCCTCGGCCCGCCGCGGCCCGAGCGCGCTCGGCTTCGCGCTCGCGGGCCTGATCGCGGGGCTCGCGATCGACGCCAAGCTCCTCGGGCTGCTCCTCGTGCCGTTGCCCGTCGCCGCCGCGCTGCGGCTCGGCGCCGACTCGCTCGCGACGCGGCTCGGCCGCGCGCTCGCCGCGCTCGCGGGCGC
>DYIW01000336.1:0-5200 GCA_020723465.1 Phycisphaera mikurensis | reverse complement strand
GAAGGCGACCAGGCCGACGCGGGCGGAGAGGCTGGCGCCCGGCGCGAGGCGGAGCAACTTCTCGCCGCGCTCGCGGGCGCCACGCTCGGCGCCCTGCCCGTCCTCGGCTGGAACCTCGCGCACGGCTGGGCCTCGCTCGGCTACCACCTGGGCGGACGCCACACGCGCGCGGTCGGCCCCTCGCTCGAGAACCTCGGCAAGCTCGTCGGCGGGCAGCTCGCGTACGTCTCGCCGGTCGTGCTCGTCGCGCTCGCCGCCGCGCTCGGCTCGCTCCTCCGACGCCGCCGCGAGCCCCGCGAGGCCGCGCTGCTCGCGGCCTCGCTCAGCCTCCTGCTCCCGGGCTACCTCCTCATCCTGGTCGTGCCCGGCGCGGAGCCGCACTGGCCGATGGCGGGTTACCTGCCCCTCGCGCTCGCCCTCGGGACGCTGCTGCCCGAGCGGCTGCGCGCGCGCCGCGCGGTGCGCGCGTGGACGCGGGCCGCGCTCGGCTTCACCCTGCTCGCGGTCGCGCTGCTCCAGCTCCACGTGCAGACCGACCTCGGCGTGCGCGCGCTCGCGGCCGCGGGCCTCTACGAGGGGCGCTACGATCTCGGCAACGAGCTCCGCGGCTGGCCGCGCGTCGCCGACGAGGTCGCGCGGCACGCGCGACGCGACACGCTCGTCGCGGGCGCACACTACACGACCTGCAGCCAGCTCGCCTTCGCGGCACGCGGCCGCTACCGCACCGTCTGTCCGTCGGCGCGCCGCGACCAGTTCGACTTCCTGGCGGGCGGAGATGGCGCGCAGCTCCGCGACGTGGAGCTGCTCTACGTGAAGGACGATCGCTTCCCCTTCGAGGCGCAGCAGCTCTACCGCTGCCTCGGCGGGGTCGAGCCGATCGCCGTCGTCGAGCTGAGCCGAGCACGCCGCGTCGTCCGCCGGTTCGCGCTCCAGCGCTGCCGCCGCTTCGCCGGGCTCGCCCACCAGACCTGGCCGCCGCCCGTCGAGCCCACGCGAGGCCGACGCTGAGCGCCGAGGCGAGGAGGACCATGCCGGCTCGTCGAGCCGTTCAGCCTCGCCGCGGCCGCAGCGCCGCCGGGAGCAGACCGAGCGCGAGGAACAGGAGCAGCGCGCGCGCGAGCCGGCCGCCGGGGTCGCTCCCCTCGCCAGCCTCGCCTCGCCCGCCCTCTGCCGACGCCGACGCCGCCGCCTCCCTCCGCGCGTCGACCGAGAGCGGCGTGCTCCCGGGTGTTCCCGCCTCGGACATCGACGGCCGGGCGAACGCCGCCCGCCCGGCCAGACCGACGCACAGGAGCGCTGCCACCGTCGCCACCATCGCCCTTAGGTTCCGGCGCCGACGCGGCGTGCTCGCTCGCTCTCCAGTCACCACGTTCCCTCCGTCGAGAACGGGTGCAAGCGATGGTCCAGCGGAGCGCCTCGAACGAGTCCGCGCGCTTGCCGGGGTTCGTGCGCCGGCTCACCCCCCGCGCCTCTGACAGGGAGGTCAGGATCCGCCGTCGGCTGTGGCGATCGCGCCACGGTCGTGACCGGGGTCGCGGTCAGGCGGCGGGGCGCTCAGAACGGGATCAGGGAGAAGCACGGCGTCGGCTGGATCCGCTTCCGACCCTCGAGGAAGCCGAGCTCGATCACGAAGTCGCACTCGAGCACGTTCGCGCCCTGCCGGCTCGCGAGCCGCGCCACGGCCGCCGCGGTGCCGCCGGTCGCGAGCAGGTCGTCGAGCACCACGACGCGCTGCCCCTTCGCGAGGCTGTCCGTGTGCATCTGCAGCGTCCCCTTGCCGTACTCGAGCGAGTACTCGACGCTGTCGGTCGCGGCCGGGAGCTTGCCGGGCTTGCGCACCACGTGCAGCCCGAGGCGCAGCTCGCGGCAGATCGGCGCGGCGAAGAGGAACCCCCGCGACTCGATCGCGACGATCCCGTCGAGCGCGAGCGGGCGCAGGTGCTCGAGCAGGAGATCGATCGTCGCGCCGAAGGCCTGCGGCGAGGTCAAGATCGGCGTGATGTCCTTGAAGATGATCCCGGGCTTCGGGAAGTCGGGGACGTCGCGGATCACGTTCCGGATGCGGTCGATGCGGCTGGCGTCCATGGCGGCTCCTCTCGCGGCGGGGGCAAAAGTAGCGCTCCACCTCCGCTCACGCAAAGAGATTGTGGCGCGCTGACCGCGGTCCGCGCGCTCCGTCCGCGGTGGCGCTGACCGCGGTCCGCGCGCTCCATCCGTGGTGGCGCGCTGTGCGCGGTCGCGCGCGTCAGCGGGAGCGTGCGCAGCGGTGGTGCACAGGGGGCGGCGTGCGGATCGGCCGTCCCGCCGTCCACTCCGCGGGCACCTCGCGCCAGACCTCGCGCAGGAGCTCGCAGTAGTCGCGCACGAAGACGCGGAGGTCGACCGCGAACGTGTCGCCGAGCTCCGACGCCGCGTGGAGGGTGGTCTCCTCGACCGCGAGCTGCGTGAGCGGTCCGTGCAGCTGCCAGCTCTCGAGCCGCGACCCGCTGCGCAAGGAGTACAGGCTCAGGCTGCCGTCCTGCTGCGCCACGGCGAGCGACTCGCCGGGCCCCTCGACCAGGGAGAGGACCGGGCTCACGCGGTGAGCCTCGGGCGAGAAGGGGCGGCTCTCGGCGCGCGGCGACAGGGGCACGCGACGCAGCCGACCGTTACCGTAGCCGAGGACGAGCCAGCCCCCGGCGCGGAGCACGGCCGTGGCGGAGCCCTCGACCGCCCAGCGCCCGCGCGTCAGGCCGTCGAGCGCCAGGGCCCGGACGACCCCCTCGGCGGCGATCAGCAGCTCGCCGTGGTCCCAGCTCAGCGCGCGGACCCCGCTCGCGAGCAGCCTCGGCTCGCCCGTCGCCGCGACCAGGCGCAGGTCGCCCCCCGCGACCACGGCGCACGCGCCGGGGACCGCGGCGAGCCCGCCCTGCGCACCGAGCGGGGTCGCGCGCAGCACGCGGTCCGCGCGCAGATCCCAGAGCTCGAGCGCGCCCGCGAAGGTCGCGAGGCAGCCGAGCTCGGCGCCGCGGCCGACGCTGGCGCGGGCGCCACGCTCCGCGACGGCCCGCTCCCAGGCGCTGCCGCTCGGCCTCGGTCTCGAGGCCGGCGAGGTGAGCCGGCTCCAGCCCCGGTGCGTGAAGACCAGCGGCGGGGAGGAGCCGCCGAGCAGCGGGGCGCGCCAGATCGGGCGCCCGGTGCGCGCGTCGAAGAGGCGCACCGTGCCGTCGTCGCCCGCCGTCGCGGCGTGCTCGCCGTCGGCGCTGAAGCGCACGGCGTTCACCTCGGGGTCCCCGAGGCCGCGGAGCGCGACGGAGCGGCCCGTCGCGGGGTCCACGATCCGCGCCCCGCCCTGCCCTGGCACCCCGAGCCGGCCGTCGGGGTGAAAGGCGAGCCGGTAGCCGACGCCCGGCACCTTCGCGGCCACGCGCAGAGCGCGCGCGGCCAGCTCCCAGCGCCGGATCGCTCCATCCCGATAGCTCGCGACCAGGCTCGACCCGTCGGGCGAGAAGGCCACTCCGCCCGTGCCGCCGCGCTCGCGCAGCGCGCTGGTCTCGACGCCGGAGGTCGCCGTGCGCACGCGCACGGTCCCGTCCAGGCCGGCCGAGGCGAGCAGCCGGCCGTCGGGGCTGAAGGCCACGCTGACGACCCTCTCGTGCTCGGCCCTCCAGAGCAGGCGACCGTCGGTGGCATCCCAGCCGCGCAGCGTCCCATCGTGGCTGGCCGAGGCGAGCAGCCGGCCGTCGCGGCTGAAGGCCACGTCGCTGACGGCGAGCGTGTGGCCGAGCAAGGGCGCGAGCTGCACGCCGCTCGAGGCCGACCAGCGACGAACGGTGGTGTCCATCCCGGCGGCGGCGAGGGTCTCGCCGTCCGGGCTGAACGCGACGGCGAGGAACGCGGCGAGCCCGGCCTGGCGCTCGGTCCGCGCCAGCCCGACCTGCCCGACCAGGACCTGGAGCTCCTCTCCCGTCTCGCGATCGAGCAGCCGGACCGTGCCGTCGTCGTACGCCGCGGCGAGGCGTCGACCTCGCGGGTCGAAGGTCGCCAGCATCGCGGCGCCGGCCCGGTCCCGCGCGTGGCGATCCGGATCCTCGAAGCCGCGCACCTGCAAGAGCCCGCTCGACCAGTCGCCCGTGACGAAGAACCGCCCGCGCGGATCGGCCGCGATGCGACGGCCGCCGAGGCCCGCGAGGCGCTGCCGGATCGCGCCGCTCTCCACGTCGCGGATCCAGACCTCGCCGTTGCCGCCGCCGACGACCAGCCGGCGTCCGTCGGGGCTGAAGACGAGACCGGGGAACGCGAGCGGCTGTCCCGTCAAGGTCCGGAGCGTCGACCGCGTGCGCAGGTCCCAGAGCCTCACCGTGTCGTCCTCGCTCTTCGAGGCGAGCCTCGCGCCGTCCGGGCTGAACGCCACGCCGATCACCCGGCGGCGGTGGCCCGAGAGCGCGGCGACCTGACGCGTCGAGGGGAGCTCGAGGAGCAGCACGCCCTCCTCGCCGCCGACCGCGAGCTGGGTTCCGTCCGGGCTGAGATCCAGGCTGTGGCAGACCGAGCAGCCGAGCGTCTCGAACCGCGAGCGTCGCGAGTCGAGCTCGAGGCCCCCGAGCACGCCGTCCGCGAAGAGCGCGTAGAGCGAGCGGCCGTCGCGGCTGTAGCGCAGCTCCCGGAGGATCGCACGGCGAGGCCGCTGGCTCCACGCGAGCGCCCCGTCGCGTCGCCACAGGCGGAGCTCGCCGTCGATCGAGCCCGAGGCGAGGCTCTCGCCGTCGGGGGAGATGGCCAGGGCATAGACCTGCGCGACGTGGCCCGGCAGCGTTCTCACCGTCCCCGCGACGAGATCGACGAGGCAGACCGCGTGGTCCGAGCGCGTGGCCGCGACCAGGCCGTCGCGCGCGACCGCCACGGAGACGACCGGCGAGCCGAGATCGGTCCACAGCCTCGGCGGCGCGGTCCGGAGCCGCCGCCAGAGCGCACGCGCGACGAGCGAGTCCTGGAGCTCGAGGGTCCTGCGGACCATGGCGCGCGATTCGGGGAGCTCGCCGCGGCCGAGCGCGGCCTCGGCGCCGCGGCGGAGGCTCTCGGCCTCGTTCTCCTCCGCGCGGACGCGCTCGCGCGCGGCGACCTGCTCGCGCTCCCGGAGCGCGAGCGAGGTGAGCACCGCGGCCTCCGCGACGACCGCGAGCAGCCCGAACGCCCCCCCGGCGAGCAGCCGGCGCCGCCG
>DYIW01000335.1 GCA_020723465.1 Phycisphaera mikurensis | reverse complement strand
TGCCCTGCTCGCTCCACGACCCGGCGCGGCTACCGGTAGATCCCTGCTCAGGCTCTCAGCCTGCGGCGGAGGCTCGGGACTCTGATCGGGCGCCCCGCGAAAACGCGGCCCTCCGGACTAGAATCGGGCCGATGTTCGGCAGCGCCGCGCTCGTCCTCTGGTTTGCTCTCGGCCAGGCCGTCCCCGCCGAGAACGGGCCGAAGCCGCCGGAGTGCTTCCCGGCGCAGCGGGCGATCGTGGTGGACGGGGACCTTGGGGACTGGGACCGCCGCGGGCCGATCAAGATCGCCGAGCCCTGGCAGCGCAACCTGATCGAGGGCAACGCGCTGTCGCGCGATTGGCAGGGGCCGGAGGACGCCTCCGCCACGATCTACCTGGCCTATGACTCCGAGAACCTCTACGTCGCGGGCGAGGTGAAGGACGACTCGCGCCTGCACAACGAGCGGGTCTGGTGGAGCGGCGACTGCCTGGAGCTGTTCCTCGATCTCGACCGGGAGGGGGACCGCGACGATCCGGCCTGGAGCGACGACGACTACCAGCTCTGCCTGATGCCCTACTTCCCGGGCCGCCCCTGGGGAGTGTTGAAGCACGGCCCGGCCACGTTTCTTTCCGATGAGCAGCTCCAGGGCTTCACGGTCGCGTCGCGTCCGAAGACCGCGGCCGGCTACTCGTTCGAGGTGCGCCTCGCCTTCAAGAACTTCAAGTCCTTCGACCCAGCGACGGGCAAGATCGGCTTCAACCTGGCGTTGAACGACCACGACTCGCTCGCGGACGGGCGGCGGCGGCACACGTACCTCACGATCAACGGCGCGGCCGAGAACTACCTGGACACGAGGAAGCTGCTCGACCTGTCGTTCATTGGCGAACCCGTGCAGACCAGCCCGTCCGAGCGAGACTGGGGCGAGGGGATCGGCCTTTGGGCGGTCTCGCTGCTGGTCTCCCTCCTCATCATCACGCTGGTCGCCTGGACCTCGCGGCCGCTGTTCGAGTGGGTCAACCTGCGACTGCGCTCGTGGCGCCGCATCGGCCTCTGGGTGCTGCTGTTCGTCGTGTTCGCCGTGCTGGGCGCGCCGTTTCTCGTGGGCCGCTTCCTCGAGTGGCGCGTGGAGGGGCGCTTCGACGTGGGCGCGGGCGCGGTGGGCAAGATCGTCGCGGACCTGGCCGAGGAGACCCGCTGCCACGAAGGCCGGGGCCTGGACACGCCCGAGCGGCTGCTCGACCTGCTGCGCGGCACGCGCGTGCGCACCCGCCCACTCTACGACTACACCTGCTTCGAACTGCGTTCGCGCGAGGAGGACCCGCACCTGCGCGTCTCGGCGGAAGGCGTGCCAGTGCGCAACTACGGCTTCATCGTGGCCGCAAACCGGCAGCTCTCCCTGCCTTTGCCCGAGCCGGTCGCGCTGGCGGGGCTCTACGTCTTCGGCTCGGCCCGCTTCGACGACCGCGTCGTGCAGCGGCCGGGCGCCTCCTCCGTGTGCGAGCAGGCCCTGGAGATCGGCGTGCGCCTGGCCGATGGCACCGAGCGCGGCGCCCCCTACCCGGCCATCGATCGCAGCCGCCTGGGCGGCGGCGGCCTGCCTCTGAGCGACCGCTTCAGCCTGGCCTTCGTGGACAACGGGCGCGCGGTCGAGCAGTACTTCGTGGGCGGTTCCACGTTCGGCGACGAACTGGTCAAGGCCGTGTTCATCACCCTGCGCGAGCCGGGCGTCGAGTTTCGCCTGCACGGCGTCACCTATGCGCGCGCGGACGCCGCCGGCGAGCCCCTGCCCTTGAGCCTGGCGCACACCTCGCTCGCCGGGCCGCCCGCCGCGCTCTGGGACGGCATCCCGCGCGGCGTGGCGCGCGTCGCCGCCGGCGCCTCGGGGAGGGTGAGTGTGCCGATCGGCAAGGCGCTCGACACGCTGTGGCTGTTCTACAACACTGCCGATCCGAGCGTGCTCGACGCCGAGCTCGCCGGCGTGGAAGTGGGCCGCGTCCTGGTGCGCGGCGCGGCGGGCGCGGAGCTCGCGGTCGTACCGCTGCGCGCTGGCGTGAACCTCACCTTCGGTCAAGCCGATGCCTCGCAGCGCCCGGCCGGCATGGAGTCGGCGCTCGCCTTCCGCTGGGAGGCCGCGGGCGCGTCACAGCTCATCGAGGTCCTGGAGCACCGCGTCTCGTCGTCCACGGGGCCCTCCGAGGTCGCCGAGGTGGTGCTCGAGAACGGTGGCGAGCTGTCCGGGATCTCCCTGTTCGCGGTCACGGGCGGCGTCCGCGGGCGGCCGGTGCGGCCTGGCGGCGGTTCATCGCTGCAGGACGCGGGCGATGAACTGGCGGTGCTGCCCTCCGATACGGCGCTGGTGCACGGCCTCGATCTGGCCGTGCTCGAAGGCGGCATCGTGGCCGCGGTCGACTTCCGCGACCGCGAGTTGGGCGCCGCGCTCAAGGGTTCGCAGTACCCGCTCGGCGGGGCCGACGCCGCGGACGCCGGCACCGAGACTCTGCGCGTGACCCTCGCGGGCGAGCCCTACCTCGTGCGCCGCTTCCCCCTCGCGCGCGAGGAGGGGCCGAGCCTGTCCATCGCCGCGGCGCAGAAGGTCCAGGGCCTGGCGCTGCTCGGGCGCATGCGGCGCCAGGCGGGCATCGCCTCGCTTCTCTTGATCATTCCGCTGCTGCTCTTCTACGTGATGGACCGCACCACGCGCATCGCGCGCCTGCGCCTGCGGCTGACCACCATCCTCATCGCCACCTCGCTGGCGCCCATCGTGATCCTCTTTGCCGTGCTCTACAACGTGGTCGCCAGCGACCGCGCGCGCCTCAGGGAGTCGCAGGGCAGCGCCGCCATGCAAGAGGTGCTCGCGCGCCTGGGCGAGATGTTTCGCCAGACGCAGCGCACCGCGCGCGAGATCATGGACAGCGACCTGGTGCGGAAGATCAGCGAGGGAGGCGCGCTGGACCGCGCGGACGTCGAGACGTATCTGCAGCAGGTGGTGGCTCTGCGGCCGGCTCCCGGGCTGGACCTGGCGGTGCGGCTCGAGGTGGAGGGCACGGACGGCCAGCGGCGGCGCTTCCACGACGGTCCGGGGCGCGAGTCGGCGAGCCGCTTCGACCTGACCGAGGGCGGCATCCACTATCACTGGGGGCAGCTCGTGTTCCTCTGGCCCGTGGATCGCCTCGGCGGAGAGAGGGAGGTGCGCGCGATCGTGGCCGGAGAGGTGATGCCGGGTCTCGCCGGCGACCTGGGGCGCGCCACTTCGACGCGCGTGTCGCTCTTGACGCTGCGCGGCTTCCCCATGTCCGGCAGCGCCTCCGGCGACCCGGAGGCGCGCGCGCGCGACATCGAGGGCATCCGCCTGCAGAACCGCCTGGCCTTCCGCACCAACGCCGCGGGCGAGCTCCTGGTCAGCGGCCTGCTGCGTGGCCCGCGCGACGAACCGGCGGCACTGGTGGAGGTGGCGCTGCCCCCGGACCCGTTCCGCCTGGATCTTGGCTTCACGCGCTTTCCGCTGCAGGCCTTCTTCTTCTGGCTGTGCGTGCTGGCCCTGGCCGCGGCCGTGTTCATGGGCGCGATTGCCACCTGGCGCATCACCGGGCCGGTGGAGGCCCTGCAGCGCGCGGCGCAGCGCATCGCCGACGGCGACCTGGACGTGACCGTGGAGGAGGGCGCGCGCGGCGAGGTGGGCCAGCTCGCCCAGTCCTTCAACACCATGACCGTGAAGCTCAAGCACCGCGCCGCCGAGCGCCAGCGCCTGCAGCGCGCCCTCGAGGCGCTCACCGCCAACCTCGAGCCCGAGGCCACGGCCGCCGCTGCCCTGGCGGCGCTGGCCGAGGAGCCGCCGGCCGCAGCCTCGGCTCTCTACCGCCGCGACCCGGAACGCGAGCACGTTTTCCTATTGGAGCAGGCGCGCGGCGACGCCGAGCGGCCCTTCCCCGTGCGTCTGGCGCACGACCCGGCCTGGGAGGCGCTCCTGGCCGGGCGCGAGGGCGTGATCCTCGACGCGGCCTCGGCCGAGGCGCGAGGACTGCCGCGCCAGGGCGACCTGCTCTCCGACCACCTGGCGCTGGTCCTGCCCGTGTTCCTGGCGGACCGGACCATCGGCGTGGCCGTCCTCAACTACGGTGCGGACGTGCGCCGCGCCGACCTGGAGGAGGCGCTGCCGGTCCTGAACCACCTCGCCGGCCAGATCGCCGTGGCCCTGGAGAACGCGCGCCTCTACCGCCTGGCCGTGGCCGACCCGCTCACCGGCCTGTACGTCGAGTCCTACTTCCAGAATCGCCTGTCCGAGGAAGTGGATCGCGCCCAGCACCGCGGCGGCAAGCTCTCGCTGCTGCACGTCGAACTGCACGAGCTGGAGCGCCTCGAACGCAGCCTGGGGCCGCGCGCGGTGCGCAACGCCCTGGTGCAGCTCGCGCGCGAGATCAAGGCCGAGGCGCGCGAGATGTACCTGGTGGCGCGCGCCGGGCACTCCTTCTTCGCGCTGCTGCCCGAGACCGGCGCCGAGGCGGCCGCCAGCTACCGCGACCGCATCCTGCGGCGCGTGGACTCGCTGCGCACCGGCGACGGCGACGTCGCGCGCGTGCACGTGCACATCGGCTGCGCCACCTTCCCCGAGGGCGGGCGCAGCCCGGCGATCCTGCTGGACGCCGCGGCCCGCGACCTGGCGGGCGCGCGCCGCAAGAAGGTCCGCGAGGCCCTGGCCACGCCCGCGGACAGCAGCGGCGGCGGACTCTCACCCGAGCTCGACCTGCACCCGTACGTCTTCCAGTCGCCGCTCATGCAGCAGCTCCTGAACCAGGTGGCGCGCGTGGCGCAGAGCACGGCCTCGGTGCTGCTCTTGGGCGAGACCGGCTCGGGCAAGGAGGTCATCGCCGACCTCCTGCACCGCTGGAGCGACCGGGCGCACCGCCCGTTCGTGGCGATCAACTGCTCGGCCGTGCCCGAGACGCTGCTCGAGGCCGAGCTGTTCGGCTACGAGCGCGGCGCGTTCACGGGCGCCGATCGGCCGAGGCCCGGGCAGCTCGAGGCCGCGGACGGCGGCACCGTCTTCCTGGACGAGGTGGGCGACATGCCGCTCGCCATCCAGGCCAAGCTCCTGCGCGTGCTGCAGGATCGGGTCGTGGTGCGGCTCGGCTCGCGGCGGCCGCTCGAGGTGGACGTGCGCATCGTGGCCGCCACCAACCGCGACCTCAAGGCCCTGATCGAGTCCGGTGGCTTCCGCAACGACCTCTACTTCCGGCTCAAGGTGGTCTCGCTCACCGTGCCGCCGCTGCGCGAGCGGCGCGAGGACATCCCCGCGCTCGTCGACCTGTTCGTGAGCGAGTTCAACCGCGACAACTCCCGGCAGATCCGTGGCGTGTCCCCGGCGGTTCTCGACCGGCTGCACCAGTACGCCTGGCCGGGGAACGTGCGCGAGCTCCGGAACGTCATGAGCCGCGCCATGCTCATGACCGACGGGGATCTCGTTCTGCCCGCCAGCCTCGTGTTCGAGGGCAAGGCCGCGCGGCTGCCGCGCCGCAAGAACGACGTGGCGGCGGAGACGGAATCCGGTGAGGACGAGGCCTCGGCCGCCGCACCCGAGGCCGCCGGTCCTCCGAACGAGCGCCAGGTCAAGCTCCTCGCACACCTCAGCGGCGGCGCCACGATCCGGAGCCGGGAGTACTTCGACTTGGTGGGGGTCTCTCCCCGGACGGGCCTGCGCGATCTCAACGACCTGGCCGCGCGAGGCCTCATCATCCGCATTGGAAGCCGCCGGGCGGCCACGTACCGCCTGGCGCCGGTCGCGGGCAGCTCTTAGCGCGGGCTTCGCCCGCAACCCAAAAGTGGAGATGGCGTCGCTCCCCG
>DYIW01000334.1 GCA_020723465.1 Phycisphaera mikurensis | reverse complement strand
CTGCTCGCTCCTCGACCCGGCGCGGCTTCCGGTAGATTCCTGCTCAGGCTCTCAGCCCCGCCTACGGCCTCGTGTCGTCACGACTGGCACCCCCGGACGAGCGAGAGGAGTTGGCGCTGACGATCATCGGCAAGTGCAACCACCTGCGACGCGCCGACTTCATCGCCCTCGCCGATCACCTGGGCATCGCCCGGACCTACAGCGAACGGAAGGTCGCCGGCTTGCTCGCGCTGCGAGAGACGTTCACGGAGATGATCGCCGCCTCCCGGTTGAGCGGCAGCCTGCGCGCGGCTCTGGCCGAGATCCTCAGCGAGCGGCTCGATCGCCTGCGCTAGCCGCATCGAAGGAACTCGTCCGTCGCCGGACTCTCCATCTCGCGGACAAGCCGTCCCGGCGGACAAGAAAAGGCCAAAGGGAGGCCGCGCGCGCGGCGCAACCTCCCTTTGGCTTATCTGGTAGCGGGGGTAGTTGACGCAGCGAGTGGTCATCCGGAAGAGCTTTCGCCAGCCTGGACCGAGGCCATTGTCGAAACAGCGCTCGTGTCCTCCGACCTTTCCGACACCCGCTGATCCGTTCCTGCCGCACCGCCTTCGCCTTGCCTCTGCGTGGTCGGTCATGCCCGAGGCGACGCCCGCCCGCTGGCAGCCGGCTTCCACAGTCTCAGGCGTGCCCCGTTGCTCCCGGCGGAGCGAGCGGCGTTTCGCCGGCAGAGGGAGCGGTCGCGGCGTCGTTCCACCGGCGCCTGCCGAAGCTCATCCACGCCCCGCTCCCGCATCGCCTTCGCCTCCAGCGAGCCCCTTCTCGTTCATCGCGCACGGCCTGCACCGGAAGCCGCTGCCGCTCCCGGAGGCCGGGGAAACGGCCGCGACGCTCCTCTTCAATCACCGCGCAGCCTCACGAAGAACAAATCCACGAACTTCTGTCCTTCCTCTTGCCCCCCGCCAAACAACGAATGCCCCAGGACCCGGATAATCCCTCCCGACGAGTATCTGCTTCCGCCTTCGACTCCCCCGATCAGCCCGGACAACAGCGACCACTCGTAGTTGCCGGACGCCTGGTCCCGGAAGAGCCGGAGCAGGTAGCCGCCGAGCAGGGAAAAGTCGAAGTGGCTGTTACCCGGCAGCACGGTCTGCGAGCGCACGCGCACCCCGCCCAGGAACAGGCCGACGTCCACGCCGTCCGGCCGAGTGCTCGACGTGACCTCGGCGAGCGCGCCGTAAGGCAGCAGCCTGAGGCGTGAGTCGATCCCGTCGCGGCGCCGCCAGCTCACGGCGTCGAGCAGCACGCCCGTCTCCCGCTCCGCGCCGTCGAGGCCGGTCCAGTGCGAGAAGAAGAGCCGCGGCGACATCTCCTTGCGCCCCGCGCCCGATGCCTGCTCCCACAGGAACCCGTAGAGCACGGCCAGCGACTCGAACTCCTGGCCGTCGCGCATGGAGAAGAAGGGCGACGAGACGCGCAGGTTCCCCGCCTCCTCGTTGCGGAACAGACGCACCAGGTTCGCCAGGAAGGCGGTGTCGCTCCGGTACGGCGAGCGCTCCACGCCGAAGAGGAGGCGCGAGAACTCGTCTGGAATGAATCGACCAAGCAGCGGAAGCTCCGACAGGTTCAGGAAGTCGTGCTTGGCGCCGGACGGGTAGGTGCGGTGGCGGAAGAGCGCGCCGAAGAAGCCCTCGAACAGGCTGTCGAAGCGTCCCGGCTGGTCATAGAAGATCGGGCTCGCCAGCGCGCGCACCAGCCGGAACGGCCGGTCCTGGCGCGCGGCGCGCGGCAGCTTCTCCGGGGCGCGCGCCGGCTCCTTGAGCAGGCGCAAGACCGCGACGCGATGGGCTTCGGCGGGCGCCTGCGCGATGACCAGCGCCAAGGACGGCCCTTCGCGGCGGAGCGACACGCTCCGCTTCCCTTCGAGCAGGAACCAGATCCCCTCCATGCCCTCCTCGAAGCGGCCGCCGAAGCGCAGGAGCGCGGCGCGCTCGAGCGCGGAGCACGCCTCGATCGCCTCCAGCCGATCGTCGAACTCGATGCGCCAGGCCAGCGCCAGCTCCCCGGTTTCCCGGCCGTGGAAGACGGTCAGGAGGTCGCCCCCCCAGCCCTCGGCCGCCGAGGCCGCGTCGCCGGGCTGCAGCGCCCCCGCCAGGGCGTTCCTCAGCCCGAACTCGCCCGCTGCCTCCGAGCGCAGCACGATGAAGCCCGGGCCGATCAGGCCGTGGCGCGGGCCCGCCTCGATGGTGAGCGGCGGATCGCCCTGGCCCAGGTACCGCTCGGGGTGCAGCAGGTGCTCGCTCGACTGCGGCGGGTCCTCGTACACGAGCCGCAGGTTCCCGCCCGTCATGCGCTCCTTGGCCTCGATCAGCAGGCGCGCGCCGCAGAACAGGCCGAGAATGGCGCGCCGCCGCTCCAGGCCGGAGGTCCCGAGCAGCCGCTCGAGCGCGTGCCGCTCGGCAGCGGGCAGGGCGACCTCCGCGAGCAGCTCGGCCGGGGCGCCGTCCGGATCGAGGAGCAGCCGCTCGGTGAGCCGCGCATGCAGGCGGCTGAGCGGCGTCGCGGACACGTCGTAGGCGTAGATGGGCGCGAGCGAGGCCTCCAGCGTGGACGCGTGAGCCGCTCCCCAGGCCAGACCATGCAGGCTGCGGTAGCGGTCCGCTTCCTCCACGAGCTTCTCCAGCGACCTCTCCAGGCCGAGGTGCTGGTCGAGCAGCGCGAGCGCGAGCGCCTCGGTGCGCGCCAGGTCGAGATCACGGCCGGGCGCGGCGCCTTCGACGATGATCAGGCGTCCGCCGGCCGGATCGTAGGCGGTGCCCGCCGCGGCCGGCCGGGCGGCGGCCGCCGGCGGCAGGGACCCGGCTGGACCGCGGAAGAGCTGGAAGCAGGCCTCGTCGATGAGGCGGTCCAGGCCCTTGTGGAGGTGCGAGGATCGCTGCACCTCGCCGGCCTGTTCCGGAGGCAGCCAGGCGCGCACCGGCTCCGCGCGGAAGCGCAGGCCCATGGCCGCTTCGACCCGCCCGGTGGCGAGCGCGAGCGGCTCGTCCGCCGGCAGCGAGGCCTCGGGATAGTCAATGGCACATCCGCCCGCGGCCAACAGGCACGCCGCGGACACGAGCAGTCGGACTTGATTCGGCTTCAGGGTCGCTCCCCTCACTGGAAACCTACGCTCACCAGTCAGCATCGCGGGCAACGAGGAGTGGTTGCCCCGCCAGGACTCGAACCTGGACACTCAGATCCAAAGTCTGACGTGCTGCCGTTACACCACGGGGCAGTGAAGTACGCGCCCTTCCTAGCACACTGGCCGTTGCTGCGTCAAACCCGGGCCGCTACGCGAGCGCCCCCAGCACGCCGCGGCGCACCAGATCCAGGGCGTAGTGCGCCGCGCGCAACTGGATCGTCTCCCGGTCGCCCGTGAAGAGCACGCGGCGCGCCCACTCCCGGCCAGCCAGCCACAGGCCGAAGTAGACCAGGCCCACGGGCTTCTCCGCGCTCCCGCCGCCCGGTCCGGCGATGCCGGTGGTGGACACCGCCACCTGCGCGCCCGCCTGGACGGCCGCGCCGCGCGCCAGGGCGAGAGCCACTTCGGTGCTGACCGCGCCGTGGCGCTCGATCAGCGCCGCGTCCACGCCGAGGCGGCGCGTCTTGGCCTCGTTCGCGTACGCGACCGTGCCCTCGAGCAGCGTCCCGGAGGCCCCGGGGACGCGCGCGACGAGCCGCGCCACGAGTCCGCCGGTGCACGACTCGGCCAGCGCGATCTTCAAGTCGCGTTCAAGAAGCAGTCGGACGACCGCCTCCTCGAGCGTCTCGCCGTCACGCGCGAAGGCGCAGGCGCCCAGGCGCCGCTCGACCTCCGCGGCGACGCGCTCCACCTCCGCGCGCCCCGCCGGCGCAGCACCGCTGCGCGAGGTCACGGTCACCGTGATGATGCCCGCCGCGACCGTGACGCCGACCTGCGGATCCGCGCCCCGTTCCATCAGGTCCGCGATCCGCTCGCCCGCCTCGGACTCGGGCAAGCCGTGCGCATGCACCTTGACGCGCGCCGCCGGGGCGGGCGCGCCGCAGCGCTCCTCCACCCAGGGCAGGACCGCCTGCTCCAGCATGACGCGCATCTCGGCCGGCACGCCGGGCAGCACGAAGACCGTGGCGCTGTGGAGCTCCATTGCCAGGCCGGGAGCCGTGCCAAGTGCGTTCGGGAGGGCGCGGGCGCTCTGCGGCCGCAGGGCCTGCAGGCGGTTCGACTCCGCCATGGGACGGCCCAGCCGCTGGAAGAAGGCGATGATGCCATCGAGCGCCGTGGAATCCTCTACCAGGTCCTCGCCCGCGGCGCGCGCCAGTCCGGCGCGCGTGACGTCGTCGCGCGTGGGCCCGAGGCCGCCCGTCACCACCACCAGCGCGGCGCTCCGCGTCGCGAGGTCGAGCGCCGCGGCGATGTCCTCGACGCGGTCGCCGGCGCAGCACAGCAGGCGCGGCGCCAGTCCCCGCTGGCGCAGCGCCTCGGCCACCTCGCGCGCGTTGGTGTCGGCGACGTCGCCGGCGAGGATCTCCTCGCCCACGGACAGGATGGCGGCGGTGCGCTCCATCCCCGGCCTCACACGCTGAAGCGGAAGTGGACGGTCTCGCCGTCCTTGACCACGTAGTCCTTGCCCTCGAGGCGCAGCGTGTTCTCGGCCTTCGCCGCCTTGAGCGAGCCGGCGCTCCGCAGGTCGGGGAACGCCACGACCTCGGCGCGGATGAAACCACGGGCCATGTCGGTGTGCACCTTGCCCGCGGCGACCAGCGCCGTGTCGCCTTCCTGGATCACCCAGGCGCGGACCTCGTCCTCGCCGATGGTGAAGAAGGAGATGCTGCGCGTGGCCGCGAAGGCGGCGCGGATGATGGCCTCGCTCGCCGGCCGCTCCAGGCCGTACTCGGCGAGAAAGGAGCCGCGCTCCTCAGGAGCCATGCGGGCGATTTCCGCCTCCACCTGGCCGCGGATCGCGAAGACCGGGCCGCTCGCGCCCTCTCCGGCCTGCAGCTCCAGCGCGCGCAGCTCCTGTCCCTCGGCGGCGTTGACCACGACGATGCGCGCCTTCAAGCCGAGGAAATGCTGCGCGGCCAGGAGATCCTCTTCCTCGCGCGCATGCGCGCTGCCCGCCAGCGGCTGTCCCGCCTCCAGGGCCGCGCGACAGCGCTCCAGCAGGCGCAGCTCGCGTTCGTCCCGGTCGCGCGTCTTCTTGATGCCCTTGGCGAGGTTGTCGCGCAAGCGTTCGCTGCGGCGCTCGCAGGCCTCCAGGTCCGCGAACAGGAACTCCTCTTCGAGTGCGCGCCGCCGTTCGAGCGGAGTTCCCGGGGCCTCTGCGACGTCCCCCGCCCCCGGGAAGCTCGACACCACCAGGACCAGGGCGTCCGCCTCGCGCATGGCGGCGAACAGCTCCGGCTTGCCTCGTTCCGCCGCGCGGGGGATCCCCGCGAAGTCGATGAACTCGACCGTGGCGGGAGTGTACTTGCGCGGCTGGTAGAGATCCCGGATCCACTCCAGGCGCGGATCGGGCACCTTCACCGCGGCCGTGCTGCGCTGACTCAGCAGGTTCCCGGACGGTGGCGCGGGCAGGACCCCGGAGAAGGCCGTGAACAGGGTCGAGCGCCCCGCGCCCGCGAAACCGACGAGTCCAATGCGCATGCCGTGTGCCCCTGGCCGCCGAGACCTTCGCCTGACGCGAAGCTCCCATGCGGCATCGACGAGCATGGCGGTCTCTACCTGGCGTGGCAAGGAGGAAGGCAAGAGCCGCCGGACGGGCCCCGCCGGAACAGCCCGCGCCCCCGCCCGAGAGCCTGAGCAGGAATCGCCCGGTAGTCGCGCCGGGTCGAGGAGCGAGCAGGGC
>DYIW01000333.1 GCA_020723465.1 Phycisphaera mikurensis | reverse complement strand
ACCTGACCATCCAGGCCAAGAAGGGCGACAAGGTCACGGTCGACGCCGGCGGCGGACCCGACCCGCCCTTCTTCATCAACGCGAGCGATCAGATCGTGGTGAAAGGCCTGCGCCTGGAGAACACGACCAGCCAGGGCGTCTTCATCGGCTCCTCGAGCTACGTGACCATCCGCCAGTGCGCCCTGAAGAACATGGCTGACGACGGCATCCAGATCAACGGCTCGACCGGCGTGCTGATCGACAAGTGCACCATCACCGCCCCCGGCGGCCACGGCATCCACGTGCACGACAGCAACGGCTGCGTTGCGCTGAAGAACAAGATCAAGGGCACGGTGGAAGCCGGGATCCAGGCCGACGGAGACATGCACACGTTCCAGGGGAACACCGTCGACGCGCCGGGCGAGGCGGGGATTCAACTCGGCGACGGCGTGACCGGCTGCCTGAACGCCCTGGTCCTCGGCAACAAGATCATGGAGACCGGACAAGATGGGATCCTGTGCGACGCCGATGCCCAGGCCTGCACCATACTCGATAACCAAGTCACCGATTCGGCGTGGGTCGGCCTTTACGCGAAGGATGGGTCGGACGACCACTTCATCTCGAAGAACGTGCTGCGAGGCAGCGGCGACTACACGATCGACGTGGAGTCCGACGGATGCACCATCCAGGACAACGTCATCACGACGTCGGCCGAGGAGGGAATCCGCATTGGCGTGCTGTGTTCCGGCGCCTTCGTGGGCGACAACAAGATCACGAAGTCGAGCGACGAGGGCATCGTCGTGCGGGGCACCGGATGCACCATCCACCACAACAGCATCGCGTCGTCGAGCGATGACGGCATCCGCATCGCCACGGAGTGCTCCGGCGCCCTCGTGAGCGAGAACAAGATCACGAAATCGCAAGATGACGGCATCGATGTGGAAGGCGCCGGCAACGTCTTCGTCGCGAACAAGGTGAGCAAAAGCGGCGACTACGACCTGGAGGACGCCACCCTGCCCGGGGACAACGTCTACATCAACAACAAGTTCGGCACCATCGCGCCGTAGCGGGCACGCGATCGCGGCTTCGCCGCGGCGCGAGGCGCCGCGCCCCCCCTGCGATCCGCGCCGCCCGGCGCGTCTGAGCGGGTCGGCCGCGTAACGGCTGGTTACCGCCTCGTAGCAGCGCCCTCCCCGATTCCGCCTCCCTTGCGGAGAACGGGGCCCGGCGCGCCTTTTGCTTCTTCCGCTGTCGGGCCGCACCACGCCACGCGGAAGGAGCCGTGTCATGCCCGGCTCGTGCGCGATCCACTGCCTCGTGCCCTTCCTGCTGCTCCAGGCCGGAAGCACGCCCGGCGATGAGCCGGCCGCTCTGATCCGCTTCCGCCAGCACGTCCTGCTGGGCGAGATCGACGCAGCGCGCGACCTCCTGCCAGAGGCGCGCAATGCGGCAGACCTCGCGTCGCAAGCCCTTCTCGAGGCCGCGACCCTCGACGCTGGCGCACGCGCCGAGGCCATGCTGCAGCTCTGCCGGATCTACGCTCGCACGCCGGCCGCGGACACCGCCCTGGTGGCGGGGCTCGCCGCACTTCTGGACCTCCAGGATCGCGACTGGCTGCTCGCGGACTCCGGACTCCCCGGCCGGGACGGTCTCGCGTACGACGACGATCGCGAAACCGTCGACATGGTGCGGGTGGCCGAGCTGCTCGCGGGGTACCAGCATGCGCTCGAGACGCTGCGCGAACGGCAGGGCGCCGAGGAAGCCCTACGCGACGCGGAGTGGATGCTCGCCACGTCCCAGGTCGCCAGGGTGGGAAGGCCGGTGCGGGTCGCCGCCGGCGCCCTCATCCCGGTCCCGGCACCCCTGGCCGAGAACATCGAAGTGCGCTTCCTGCCCTGGCCGGACGACGGCCGGTGCGTCCTGGAGGCGTATCGCGACTCCGAGGGTACCGGATCGCGGCCGCGGCGCCTGGCAGCGGCCGTCTTCGGCCAACAGGTGGAGGCCCCTCCACCAGGAGAGTACCTGCTCGAACAGAGGTCGCTCGCCACTGGCTGGACGACCCTGCGGCGCCTCCTGGTCTCCGACCTGACCCTGACCGTGGATGCATGGGACGACGGCATCGCCGTCCTGGCGAGCCGCGGCGGAGCCCCGGCGGCCGCCGCCAACGTGTCGATCGGCCTTGATCGCAATGGCGCCCGACCACGACGTCTCGACCTGAAGACGGACGCCACGGGAGTGGCGGTGCTGCGCATGCCCGTGGACCAGCGGGCGCGCAGCGCGTGGTTCGACGTGGCCGCGGACGCAGGCGGCCACCGCGCGCGCGTGCATGACCTGCATCTCCTCGCCTCGCAACACGAGTCACCCTGGATCCAGGCGCACGTCATGGTCGACCGGCCGCTCTACCGGCCCGGGGACACGGTGCAGGGCCGCGTCGTGCTCCGGCGCCACGACCTGAGGGACGAGCGTATCCACAGTCAACCTCTCGCCTTCACTCCGGCGCGATTGACCTTCTGGAAGGGAACTTCCGCCGAGGAGACGCTCGAGGCGGCAAGCGACGCCGCGGGCGTGATCCCGTTCACCCACCTGCTGGACCAGGGGGCGCCTCTTGGCAATGCCAGCCTGACATTGAGCGTTCCCGATGGCGATTCCGCCGGCCTGGACACGGCCAGCCGCAAGGACCTGGTTGTCGGCGCGTGGACGCCGTTTGCCGTGCGCGAGTTCCGCCGGCCCTTTCTGCTGGTCGACGCACGCGGTCCGGAGCGAGCGCGCCGGGGCGAGCCGGCGCTCGTCGCGGTGCGCGCGCGCTACCCCGCCGGCCCGCCGGCCGCGGGATTGCCCGGGAGGGTCCTGGCCGGCGTGGGGCCCCTGCAGGAGCAGCGCGGCTTCGTTCTCGACGGCGACGGGAGCGCGCGGGCACGGCTCCTCCTGCACGAGCTGCCGCTGCCCCGCGGCGAGCTGCAGGTGTCCGTTCGCTTCGAGGTCGTGGCGCCTGACGGTCAGATCCTCGCGGACGACTGTTCCTTGCGCCTCGAGGCCGAGGAACAGGCGGAGCCGGCCGTTGGTGACCTGCGCCTCACGCTGCTCACCGAGGAGCCGCGGGCCGGCCGGCCCCTCCGCATCGGGCTCGCCGGCGGACTGCCGGGACTGCCCGTGCTCGTGACCCACGGCCGGCTGGGCCTCCTCGGCGCGGCGCGCGTGCTCCTGGACGAGCGCGGCCGAGGCGCGGTCTCGATCGAGACGCTTCCCGAGCACTGGCCGGGAATCGTGGTGCGCGCGATACAGGAGATCCCGCAAGTCATGGAACGCTGGCGCCCGCACGCGTACGGCACGTCGCTCACCGTCGCGCTCGCGCCGCCTGCCGGACCGCTCCTGGTCGAGCTGGACGCGCGCGCCCGCTACGCCCCGGGGGAACGGGCCGAGCTGAAACTGCGCGTTTCCGACGAACAGGGTCGCGGCGTCCAGGCCACGGCGACCGTGGCGGTCGTGGACGAGACCGTGTTCGAGCTGGAGGCGGACCGCACCGCGCATCCCACGTCGTCTCTCACGCCGCCCCTCGACGCGAGCGCGGCTCTGGCTGCGCATTCGCTGGGCTGCGCCAGCCCCTGGCTGACGCTCGGCGAGCTGCTCCAGGACGGCGCGATCGCGCCCTGGGCCATGGAGTGGTTCTCGGGGGCGGGCTACGGCGACGCAAATCCCGCCAAGGCGCCCGCCGCGATCGGCGCGCTCACGGTGGGCCGGGACTTCCGGGCCACGGCGGTGTTCGCGGCTTCCATCGAGACGGACGAGGACGGGCGCGGCAGCGTCGCCTTCACGTTTCCCGATGACCTGGCCCGCTGGCGCATCACCGTGGCCGCAATCGACTCCGGCGTACGCGGCTGCCTGCGCACCTTCGCGACCGAGACCGCGCTGCCCCTCTCGGCCACGCCGATCCTGCCGCGCTTCGTGCGCCAGGGGGATGAGCTTTCTATCCCCGTCCTGCTGAACAGGCAAGACGGCGCGGCCGGGCCGTGCCAGGTCGCGCTGCGCGCCGAAGGCGGCGCCAGGATCGCGGGAGCGGATCGTGTCGCGACATCCGTCGCTACTGGGGAGGCCGCGCGGGCCACGTTCCGCCTGGAGGCGATCGAAGCTCGGGCAGCCACCGTGACCAGCGAGGTGGCGGGCGGATCCACGGCGCACGCGGCCGTGCACACACTGTCCGTCTTGCCCGACCTCACCGTGCGACCCGTGTCCAGCGCCGCACTGGTCGAAGGACGCGCGGAGCTGCGCCTGCCGGAAGACCCGCCCGGCCCCGTGGCGCGGCGCACGCTCGAGCTTCTCTCCGGGCGTGAGGCCCAGCTGCAGCACGCGGCCGAGTATCTGCAGGGCTATCCGCACGGGTGCGTCGAGCAGGTCTTGTCGCGCATGGCGCCCCTGTTCGCGGCGGCGCGCGCCCGACGCGTCTCCGGCCAGGGCAGGGAGGCGACGCTAGACCGAGCACAGGGCCTCGCCCTCGAGGCCGGCATGGCGCGCCTGCGCTGCCTGCTGGTGGATCGCAGCGCCGGCCTCCGCTGGTGGCCGGGCGGCCCGGTGGACGAGCGCATGACGGCGCTGGCCTTGACCGCGCTCTCCCACGCACGCGAATCCGGCATCGATGGGGCGCGCTACGGCATCGAGGTCACTCCCGACGCAGGCGAGCTGGCGGCGCTCGCCGTGCGCGCAGAGGCCTGCGGCAGCCGGGTCGGCGACGCCGAAGACCGGATCTCCCTGGATCAGGCGGAGCTGCTGGTCGCGTGCCTGCGCCACGGCGCGGCGCTGCCGTCCTTCGCGCGCGCGGTGCGCGCGCTGGTCGAGGAGCAGCAGGCCTTGCCCGCGGGACTCCTGGCTCGCGCCGGCCTGGCGCTCCACCATGCCGGCAGCGAGGCGCTCGCGGCGACCGTGCTCGAACGGATCCTGGCCGCGCGCGCCGTGTTCCAGCCAGACTGGCCGCGCGGCGGCATTCCGGTCGGCGAGGCCGAGGCGGAACGCGTCGCGCAGCTCCTGGAGCTCGCCGTGACCGTGGACCCGGACCACCCGGCGCGGCCGCGCCTCATGGAGCGCCTGCTGCGCCTCCAGGGCGGCAACTGCGTCTCGACCTTCGCGGCGGCCGCGGCCATCCACGCGTTCGCGCTCGACGCCGAGCTGCACGCCGGCGGCCGGGAGTCCGGCGCGATCCACGCGACCATCCACGACGACTCCCATGCACTGGCGGTGATGCTCGACGAAGGGAACGGCTATCGCGTGAAGCTCCCGGTCTCGGCTGCGGGCAGGCTGGCGGTCATGGTGGACGGCGAGCGGCCGGTGATCGCCGTCCTGCAAGGAGACGTGGAAGAGCAGGGCTCGACCCACGCCGGCTGGCGCTCCCCGCTGCGGGTCGAGCGCAGCCTGCTGCGCGTGGAGGCGGACGCGAACGGAAGGGAACACTTCATCCAGGTGAATGAGAATGACGCGGTCCACCAGGGCGATTTGCTCGAGGCGCGGATCGATGTGCTCTGCGACGAGCCGGTCACCTACGTGCTGGTCTCGTGTCCCCTGCCGGCGGGTTTCGAGGTGACCGGCGGCTCGGGCTGGGAGCTGCGGGAAGACCATGCCACGACCACCCTGGAAGGCGTGGGACCGAACCGCTGGGGCCGGGCGGCGCTGCGCCTGCTGCCGGCGCACACCGGCGAGGCGGCGTGGCCGCCGGCCGTGGCCGAGGCCATGTACGCCCCGGGGCTCTGCGGCGCGTCGCGCGGGGCGCGGCTGGTCGTGACGGCGCCGCGCCCTCGTGCGGAAGGCGCGGCCCTCTCCCCGCTGCTCGCCGCCGCGCTCCTGCAGGAGCGAGTCTCCGCACCGCTCTGGACGCTTTTC
>DYIW01000332.1 GCA_020723465.1 Phycisphaera mikurensis | reverse complement strand
GATCCGAGCAACCCGTCCTGCCCGGACGACCCTGGTCATGCGAAGGTCCCGCTAGGACCCATGTTCAGGCAGGCACAACTGCTGGATGTTCGACCGGGCCTTTCGATCCAGTTCCACACTCGCGAACGCCGATAGCGTGGCGATCAAGGCAACAGGATCGACATACAACTGGGAGTTGACTCCGATGAAGATCACGAAGTGGATCGTGACACCTGTGGCCGTCGCGCTCGTCCTCGCCTTCGCGGCCGATCAGGCTCTTGCCGACGGAGGCAAGGGCGGCAGGGGGGGCAAGGTCGGCGGCGGGGCGAAGAAGCCGTCCGTGCAATTGCCGGGCGGTGGGGCGGGAGGCGCCAAGAAGATCGGCGGCGGCGGCTCATTCAAGCCGCCGGGCGGCGGCGCGCTCGGCGCGGGCAAGAAGGCGGGTGGCGGCGTCCTTCCGGGCGCGGGCGGAGCGGGGCTCGGCAAGGGCGGGGGCGCCTTCACCGCGGGCTTCGGCAAGATGAAGAAGGGGGGCTTGCCCTTCGGCTCGGGCGCGAGCGGTTCAGGCGGCAGCGGCCCGTTCAGCGGCGGCCTGGGCAAGGGCGGCCCGCTCGGCGGCGGCCTCGGCTCGGGCAAGGGCTCGTCGCCGCTCGGCTCGGGAGGCGGCGGTGCCGGCGCGACGGGCACAGGCCCGCTGGGCGGCGGCCCCTTCAGCGGCGGACTGGGGTCGGGCAAGGGCTCGTCGTCCTTCGGCCCGGGCGGAAGCGGCACCGGCTCCACGGGCACCGGCTCCACGGGAACCGGCTCTACGGGAACCGGCTCTACAGGCACGGGCTCGACGGGCACAGGCCCGTTCGGAGGCGGCCTGGGCGGCAGCGGGCCGTTCGGGTCGGGCTCGGGCAAGGGCTCGGCGCTGGGCGCGGGCGGCAGCGGCACGGGCACGGGTTCGACGGGGACGGGCTCCACGGGCACCGGCTCCACGGGGACCGGGTCCACGGGGACCGGCTCGACCGGCAGCGGCACGGGCGGCGGCTCGTCGTCCTCTTCCAGCTCCAGCGGCTCCGGCTCGACTGGCAGCTATGACTGGGACTGGGATTGGGACTGGGACGTCGACGTGGATCACGACGTGGGCTACGCCTGGGGCGGGCCGCACATCGTGCCCTCCAGTTGGGCCTACGCCGTCTCCGTGCCCACTTTCGCGTCGGTCTATGGCGTCTTCCCGGCCTACTACTCCTGGTACTACCCGCCGGCATCCAGCGCGTCGGTGACCTATGTCTATCCGACGGACGCGGGCGGAGACACGACCGTCGTGGTCAACAGCGCACCGGCCGAGGAGCAGGTCGTCGCCGAGTATCCGGCGAGCATCACGACCGCGCTCGATAGCCTCAACGAGAGCCCCGACGCCGCGGAGCTGATGCAGGAGGGAACCAGGCGCTTCTACGAACGCGACTACGCCGGCGCGGCCGACTGCTTCCGCCGGGCGATCCCGCTCGACATCGACAACGGCCTGCCGCGCTTCTCCTACGCGCACGCGCTGTTCGCCCTCGGCGACTACGAGAACGCCTCGTACAGCATCCGCCGCGGTCTCGACCTGATACCGGACTGGGTGACGTCGGGCAACAACATGCGCGCTCTCTACGGCACCCCGGTCGACTTCGACGATCAGCGCATGGCTCTGGCCGCGCACATGAAGACCAATCCCGACGACTACGAGGCGGGAGTGACCCTCGGCTACGTCGACTTCTTCAGCGGCAGGTTGGACAGCGCGGCGCGCGCCTTCAGCATGCTCGCTGAGGCCAATCCGGACGATCCGCTCGGCCCGTACTTCCTTGCGGAGATCGAGAGGATCAACCAGCACCTGACTTCGCAGAAGTGAGAGGGGACGCGGGCGCCTCTGTGCGGGCGCCGCGTGCCACTCCAGACGAGCAACCGCTGCCGTCCCGGGGACAGCGCCCGCGGCTGTCCCCGGGACTCTTCCTTATTCCCGCGCAGCGCGCTCCCTCCCTGGCCGCCGCGCCGCGCTCTTCAGCTCCGCCCTTCGCCTGCGGCGGCGTGCGCCGCCACGGGGGCACGGTCCGGCCCGCCGCCGGCCGCCGCCGGCAGCGCGAGGACCAGCTCGGCGCCCCCGCTGTCCGTGTCGGCGACGTGCAGGTCGCCGCGCATCTGACGTGCCAGCTCGCGGCTGAGGTAGAGCCCCAGGCCGGTTCCCTCTACCTTCGTCGGTTCCGCACAGCGCGTGCGGTAGAAGGGCTCGAAGACCAGCTCGCGTTCCTCGTGCGGGATCCCCGGGCCGTTGTCGCTCACCGTGAGGAGCGTCCTGCCAGCGCCGTCTGCCGCGGCATGGAGCGTGACGCGCGATCCGCCAGGGCTGTACTTGATCGCGTTTCCGACCAGGTTCACCAGGATCTGCAGCAAGCGGTCGCGGTCGCAGAAGACGGCGAGCCCTTCCTCCAGCGGGGCGATGACCAGCTCATGCCGGTCCTTGGCCGCGACCTCCCGGAGCGACGCCACGACCTCGCGCATGACCTCGGCCACGCACTGCGCCGCGGGCTGAAGCTGGAACTTGCCGGAGCGCAGCCGGCTCAAGTCGAGCAGCTCGTTGACCAGGCGGGTCACGCGCAGCACCTGGCCGCGCGCGATCTCCAGGAACTCGCGGCGTTGTGCCGCCTCGATCTCGTCGCCGTAGCTGAGCAGCAGCTCGACGTACGACCAGACCGAGGTCAGGGGCGTGCGCAGCTCGTGGGCCAGCAGCGACACGAACTCGTCCTTGACGCGGTCCAGCTTCTCCAGCCGGCGATTGGCCTGGACCAGCTCGGCGGTGCGCTTGCGCACCGCGCCGGCGAGCTGATTGCGTTGGCGCAGCAGCGAGCGCTCCTGCTCGCCGTACTCCTGCAGCAGCTCCTGGAAGCGGCGCGACATGGACTCGAAGCGCTGGTGCAGGTTGGAGGGCGGGGCCGCCTTGGCCTGCGCGGCACAGGCGTCGCACCTGCGCGCCGCGCGCCGCCGGCAGTAGGCGAGCCAGCTCCACACGCCCGCGCCGCTCAGGGCGAGCGCCGCGGCGCCCGGCCACAGGCCCGTGCCGCCGGCCGCGGCCGCGGCGCCCGCCGCGGCGATGGCGGCGGAGCCGAGCCCGGTCTTCAGCGTCGTGGCAGCGGGCATCCCGGAGTATTCGCGCCGATCGATCGAGCGCATCTCCCAGCAAGTCGTTCCGATGCTGAGCCTGATCGGCTCGCCGGGTGCGGCGGGTTGAGGGATTGCGGGGCGATTTCGCGACTTGGGCGGGCGCCTGGCGGTCGCGCTGGACCGTGCCGAATCCGTATGCTCTGGGGATGGACTGGCGCGCGGCCGTTTTCGACCTCGATGGCACGCTGGCGGACACGCTGCAGACCATCACCGTGGCCCTGAACCACGGCCTGGCCGTGCTCGGCCTGCCCGCCCGCCAGCCGCACGAGGTGCGGCGCATGGTGGGCGAGGGGATCGGCGTGCTCTGCGAGAGGGCGCTGCCGGCGGAGCGCCAGGACCTGCTGCCGCGGCTGCATGCCGAGGTGCGGGCCTTCTACGACCGGAACACGCTGCTGCACTGCCGGCTGTACGACGGCGTGGAGGCCATGCTGCGCGCTCTGGACCAGGGGGGCCTGCGCCTGGCGGTGCTCTCCAACAAGCCGGACGAGCTGGCGGTGCGCACGGTGGAGGGGCTCGGCGTCGCGCGCTACTTCGACTGCGTGCTCGGCCACAGAGAGGGCTGCCCGCGCAAGCCGGATCCGGCGGCGCTGCGCTGGATCCTTGAGCGGCTCGACCTGGACCCGCGCGACACGCTCTACGTCGGCGACACGCCGATCGACATGCGCACGGCCGGGGCGGTCGGGCTGGCCGCGGTCGCGGTGACCTGGGGCTTCCGCGACCGCGAGGAGCTCCTGGCCTACGCGCCGCGCTACGTGGTGGATCGGCCCGCGGAGATCGTGCGCATCTTCCTCGGCGGCGAGGCGCGGGCGTGAGCCAGGAAACGCGCGCGCGGGCCGGCGCCGCGGCCGGGGCGGAAGAGAGCCGGCTCGCGCGCCTCCTCAGGCCGTTCGTCGCTCTCGAGCCGGGCGAGGCCGCTCCGCTGCTGTGGTCCTTCCTCTGCGCCTTCTTTCTCTTCTTCTCCTACTTCATCGTGCGCCCGCTGCGCGACGAGATGGGCATCAGCCAGGGCGCCAAGAACCTCCCCGATCTCTTCCTGGTGACGCTCGCCACCACGGCGGTCGCCCATTTCCTCTTCGCCGCCCTGGTCTCCAGGTCTTCGCGCCGCACGTTCCTGCCCGTCCTGTTCCGCAGCGTGCTGGCCGTTCTGCTGCTCTTCTGCGTGCTTTTTCGCGCCGCGGCTCCAGCGCTCGAGGTGTGGCTGGCTCGCGCCTTCTACGTCTGGGTGAGCGTCTACAACCTGCTCGCCGTGTCGGTGTTCTGGGGGCTGATGGCGGACAGCTTCCGCAGCGGCCAGAGCAAGCGCCTGTACGCCTTCATCAGCGCCGGCCTGACGATTGGCAGCATCGCGGGCGCCGGGGTGACGTCCCTGTGCGCGGGTGCTTTCGGAGCGAACAACCTGGTCATCGCCGCCGCCCTGATTCTCGAACTGGTGGTGCAGTGCGCGCGCCGGCTCATGCGCTGCAGCGGCTGCCCTGTGCGCGAGCGCGAGGCCGCGACGCCGCAGCCGCTCCTCCGGGGAACGCTGGAAGGAGTACAGCGCATCGCCCGGCGGCCCTACCTGATCGGCATCTGCCTCTTCATCCTGTTCTACTCGTTCACCTCGAGCGCCCTCTACTTCGAGCAGGCGAACATCATCGAGGCGGCGCTCGCGGTGAAGGAGGAACGCGTGGCGCTCTTCGCCAACCGAGATCTCGCGGTCCAGTTCCTGACGCTCGTGGTGCAGCTTTTCCTGGCCGGGCGCTTCATCCGCTGGGCCGGGATCGGCCTCGGCCTGGCGCTGGTGCCCCTCATCACGCTCGGCGGCTTCGGGGCGCTGCTCGCCGCGCCCACGCTCGCGGTCGTCATGACGTTCGACGTGCTGCGCCGCTTCAGCAACTACGCGGTGGCCCACCCGTGCCGCGAGATCCTCTACACCGTCCTGGACCGGGCGGAGAAGTACAAGGCCAAGAGCTTCATCGACACCTTCGTCTACCGCGGCGGCGACGCGGCCGCGGCCGTGTGCAAGCTGGCCGGCGCGGCTGCGTTGCCGCTCGCGCTGGCCGTCTCCGCGGCATGGGCCGCCGTGGGGTTCCTGCTCGGCCGGCGGCAGCGGCAGCTCGCCGGGGAGCGTGCCGCATGACCACGTTCGCGGCGTTCCTCGCCGCGATCGACAGCGGCGACGAGGGCGCGGTGGCGCGCCTGCTCGCGGCCGACGCGACGCTCGCGCGCCAGGAGACCGCTGGCGACGCGCACCCGCTGCACCTCGCCTATGAGCGCGGGCACCACCAGATCGTCCTGCTGCTGCTCAAGGCGGGCGCCAGCGTGGAAGCGCGGAACGCCGCCGGCAGGACGCTGCTGATCGTCGCGGCGGAGCGCGGCGAAGCGGAGATGGTCAAGCTTCTCCTGGCACACGGTGCCCGCGTCGACGCCAGCAGCTCCCGCGGGGAGACGCCCCTCTCTGCCGCGAGCGCGTCCGGACACCTCGCCGTGGTCAGAGTGTTGGCTCGCGCCGGCGCCGCGCTGGACGCGCGCGGCAAGGAAGGCCTGAGCGCCCTCGAGTGGGCGCGCGCCACCGGTCATCGCGAGGTGGAGCGCTTCCTGGAGGGTGGAGCGCGGCTGCGCTGAGCTACTACTTCGGGGAATCGTCGCGCCACGCGACGATTCCCGAGTGCGACTGGCACGACCATGAGATCGGAGGTGAACCGAGATGTCGGTAAATC
>DYIW01000331.1:987-5884 GCA_020723465.1 Phycisphaera mikurensis | reverse complement strand
AGCGCAGCAAAACCGCGCGCTGCGAATCGGTCGAGGGCAGCAGGCCGGCCGCGCGCTCGAGCGCGACCGCCGCGCGCGCCCGGTCCTCGGCTCGCTCCGCTCGGCGGAAGACGACCTCGAGCGCATACAGGGAGTGCGGCTGGCGCGCGAGCAGGTCGCAGGCCAGCGCGAGGGCGTTTCCGCCGCAGCACTCGCGCGCGCGCAGCAGGAGCTCGTCGGGGCGCTGGTCCGTTGCAACCGGAAGCTCCGACTCGAGCTTCTCGAGCTCGGCGCGCGCCTCGTCCTGGCGGCCGGCCGCGCACAACGACTGGATCGCCTCGAGCCGCGCCCGCGCCGGATGGTCCGTACTTTGTGGAACCGGACCTGGCTCGAGCAGCCGCAGCAGCCCGCTGCACGCCTCTTCTAGCAGGATGGCTTCGCCTTGCGGCCGCAGGCGCGAGCGCCACACCTCTTGTTGCCCATGCTGGCGGATCAGCAGCTCGTCTCCCTCGCACGTCCAGAGGAACTCCGCACCGTTCAGCAGCAGGCGGCCGCCGGGCGCGAACGTCGCCTCGATGGGCCCGAAGTGCCAGGTGCCGGCGAGCGGCGGGACGAGCGGCAGAGCGCTTTCGCCGTCCCTGGCGGGCTCCGATCCGTGCAGTTTGGCCGCAAGCCAGAGCGTCAGGCGGCGCGTGCGCCAGAGCAGCGGGAACGAGCCGGAGGGAGCGCCGGCCTCCTCCTCCCCTTCCGGGAGCGGTTCCGGCAGGGACCAGAAGTCGTTGATGCCTACCAGCACGTACACCAGTTCGGGCTTGATCGCATCCAGATCGGCGGCAAGTGCGCCGAGCACGTCGCGCGAATCGCGGCCCGGCCAGCCACGGTTCGCCACGGCGAAGCAGCCGGGGCGTTGCTGCTCGAGCAGCCGCTCGAGCTGGGCCGGATACGAGGCGGAGGGCACGGACGCGCCGAGGCCGAAGGTGAAGGAGTCGCCGGCGCAGAGGATCGCACGGCGCCGCGGCCCGGTGATCCACTCGGCCGGCCTGTGGCTCCTCCACACGGCATAGGCGGCCGCCTGGAGGAGGACCTCGAGCAAGAGCAATGCAAGCGCCGCGCCGCCAAGCACGAGCGCCGCACGCGCCGCGAGGCGGCGCGCGGCCGGGCTCGCCTGACCGGCGGGGGACCTCTCGGGAACGAGCGTCATGCGCGTCCAGTATTGCCTGGCGGCGCGCGCGCGGCAAGCCGAGCCTCACCCCAGGAGCTTGTGCTGGTAGAGCGCGCCGTCGGCATAGCCGCGGCGCCGGTAGTACTCGCGCGTGCCCACGGCCGAGATCACGGCCACGGCGCGATGGCCCCGGCCCGCGGCCAGCTCTTCGGCGCGCGCCAGCAGGCGGCTCCCCAGCCCCTGATGCTGGCTCGTGCCCTCGCGGCCGCCCTCGAATCCGGCCACGACGCCGTAGACGTGCACCTCGCGCACGAGCGCGCTCGCGCCGAGTTCCGCCACGCACGCGGGCCGCTCCGGCAGGAAGAGGCGCAGGAAGCCGACCAGCTCGTCCTGCTCGGTCTCGCCCTGCAGGAAGAGCTCGCGGCCGCCGCTCGCCTGGTACTCGACCTCGCGCAGGCGCACCTCAGCGAGATCGGGGAGCGGCCGCCGGATCTGGCGCGCGCGGATGTCCCGGCCGCGGAGGCCGCGCTGGAGCATCTCGGCTGCCACGCGCTCGCGCAGGTTGCCCGCGCGGTTGCCGGCCAGCACGTCGTGCGCCGGGATGTCGCGCGCAATGCGCGAGATGCGGCAGTACTCGGGCGTGGCCACGGCCATCGCCACCAGCAGATCGAGCAGCACGCGCTCGTCGTAGGGGCGCCATTCCCCGGCGCGATGCAGGGGAGCGAGGGCGCTCGAGGCCAGCAGGCAGCACGGGTAGATCTTGATCTCGTCGGGGCGGAAGTCGGGATCGGCGAACAGGCGCTCGAAGTCGATGAGGTCGCGCCGCGCGTCCGAACCGAGCAGGTTCGGCATCCAGTGCGCCTGGATCTTGAAACCCGCCTCCCGCAGCAGGCGCGTGGCGCGGCGCGTGGCCGCCACGTCGTGCCCGCGCTCGTTTTGGCTGAGCACCTCGTCGTCCAGGCTCTGGTAGCCGAGCTGCACCTTGGTCGCGCCGAGCCGGCGCAGCTCCTCGAGGTCCGCGGCGCCGCGGAGCTCGTCGGGCCGCGTCTCCACGCTGAGGCCCACGGCGCGGCAGCGCGCCGCCTCGTTCCGCCGCTGCGCCTCGGCGAGTTCCGCGAGATCCGCCTCGGTGCCGCGCGGCGCCGGCGGCTCCTCCGCGCCCGGAGCGAAGGCGTTCAGCGCCTGGAAGACGCGCGTCACGAACCACAGGCGGTAGGGCTCGGGGTAGGCGCTCCAGGTCCCGCCGAGCACGATCAGCTCGACCTTGTCCGTGCGGTGGCCGTTGTTGTCGAGCGCGCGCAGGCGATTCCACACCTGGCGGAACGGGTCGAAGTTGTAGCGCGCCGCGCGCTGCGCCCCGGGCTCGAGCGCGAGGTAGCTCTTGGGCATGCACTCGTCGTTCGGGCAGAAGAGGCAGCGTCCGGGGCAGGGGTGCGGGCGCGTGAGCAGCGTGACCGGCGCCACGCCGCTCAGCGTGCGGATCGGCTTCATGCGCAGGCGCGCCACGAACGCGTCCTCGCCTTCCTCCCAGCCGCGCCGCTTCGCCAGGCGGCGGTAGGCGAGAATGATCTCGCTCTTGGCGTAGAGTCCGTTCGCACGCGCGTGCCTGCGGCTGATGCGGTCGAAGGCGCGCGCGTCGCCTTGCGGAGCAGCGCGCAGCTCCTCGATCAGCGCCGCGAGCCGTTCTTCGTCCTGGCCGAGGTCGTTCGCGCGTTTCCACATCGCAGCCCACAACGTAACCTCTGCGGCGATGGACGCGGAGACCCTCGAGGCCCTGAAGCGCGTGAACCGGGAGTTCTACGAGCGCCATGCCCTCGCCTTCTCCGCCAGCCGGCGCGGGCCGTGGCGCGGCTGGCGCAAGGTGCTCGACGTCTTCCTCGAGCGCCGCCCCGGCCTCGACGCGCCCCGCATTCTCGACGCCGGCTGCGGCAACGGCCGCTTCGCCGAACTGCTCGCCGCGCGTCTCGGGCCGTCCTTCGCCTATCTCGGCGTGGACGCGAGCGCCCCGCTCCTCGAGGACGCGACGCGGCGCGATCTTCCGCCCGGTACGGCGGCGTTCCTGCGTCTCGACCTGCTGGAGAGCAAAGAGCGCCGCGCGCTCGCCGGACGCGAGTTCGACCTGGTCGTCGCCTTCGGCCTGCTGCACCACGTTCCCGGGCAGGAAACGCGCGCGGAGCTGCTCGTGGCGCTCGCCGGCCTGCTCGCGCCTTCCGGTCTTCTCGCCGTGTCCTTCTGGGACCTGGCGCGCTCCGCGCGCCTGCGGCAGAGGGTCGTGCCCTGGAGCCGGCTCGCCGCGCGCGGCGGCCCGCATGTCGATTTGCAGGAACTCGATCCTGGCGACCTGCTGCTCGCCTTCGGCCGCGAGGAAGAGGCGCTGCGCTACTGCCACTTCGCCTCCCCGGAGGAGCGACGCGAGCTGCTCGCCGCCCTGCCCCTCGCCGTGGTCGCCGAGTTCATGGCCGACGGCCGCGAGGGAAGCCTCAACCACTACGCCGTGGCCGAGCGGGCCGCGCCCTGAGGCGCGCGCCCGCTCGATGGCCGGCGGGACTTCCCGGAGTTGCTTGCGTCGATTCACGGATCGGCGGCATCCTGTTCTTCGATGACGCCCTCCGCGCCCGCCCGTGACGTCGACGAGCTGCTCCGGCAATCGGACTGGATCCGGTCGCTGGCGCGGCGGCTCGTGGCCGACGAGGCGACCCGAGACGACCTGGTGCAGGAGACCTGGCTGGCGGCGCTGGCGCGGCGGCCCGCGGTCGTTTCCGACTGGAGGAAGTGGCTGGCCGCGGTGCTGCGGAACGTCTTCCTGCAGCGCCGCCGCTCGGGCGCCCGCCGGCGAGTTCGGGAAGGCCGCGCCGCGGCCCCGGAAGTGCTGCCCGACGCCGCCGACCTGGTTGCCGAGGCGGAGCAGCAGAAGGAGCTGGTGGGCGCCGTGCTCGCGCTCGACGAGCCGTACCGCGGCACGCTGCTCCTGAAGTACTTCGATGACCTCTCCGCCGTGGAGATCGCGGAGAGAGCCGGCATTCCCGCGTCCACCGTCCGGAGCCGCCTGAACCGCGGACTGGCGCTGCTGCGCGCCCGCTACGACGAGCGCTTCGGCGGCGATCGACGGGCGTGGGTCTCGCTGCTGCTGCCGCTGGCGCGGCGCGGCGAGGTGGTGGGCTCCCTGTCGCTGAAGCTCCTCGCAGGAGGCCTGCTCATGAACCTGAAGGTGGCGGTGACGGCGGCGCTGGTCGTGGTAGCCGGTGCCTCGGTCGTGCTGTGGACGATGCACGATCGTCCGAGCGGCGCGCGCGAGCCGCCTGAGATCCTGGGGCAGGCCACGCCGCCGGTGGTTGCTGCGCCGGCCGTCGCCGAGGCGACCGTCGCGCGCGAAGACCAGGCGCCGGCCGAGCGGGAGGAGGCAAAGGCCGAATCGGCGGCCGCGGCGGCCGCGGCCGATGATTCCGGCCGCGTGGGCTACGCCGGCACGGTCATCGAGGCCACCGGCGAGCGCGTCCTGCTGCCCGGCGTGAAGATCACGGTGGTCGCCAAGGACGCGGAAGGCTGCTACGGCCGGACCGAGCACGTCGTCTACTCGGGCGAGGGCGGCGCCTTCCACGTTCCCGAGGAGGTGCCGCGCGACGGCTCCTGCCGGCTCCTCGCCGAGCTGAAGGGATACGTGCCCAGGAGCGTGCCGTACCTGAAGGACGTCCTGCCGCTGATCGCCCTCGAGCGCGGCGCGGTGGTCTACGGCCGCGTGTTCAACCGCGACACCGG
>DYIW01000331.1:0-977 GCA_020723465.1 Phycisphaera mikurensis | reverse complement strand
TTGCATCGAACGGTCCGGACTGGACTCGTCGTGGCTCGAACCGGCGATCGCCGACACGTCCGGCGCCTACCGCATCGAGGACGTGCCCTGCGGGACCTTCGAGTTCTCGGTCTCGCCGCCGGGAGGATGTGCGCTCCACGAGCGCGTCGAACTCGGCGGTCCGGGAGAGCACCGCCACGACATCAGGATCGCGGTCGGACCTGTACTTCGCGTTCGAGCGACCGACCTGGAGACGGGACTCCCCATCGCCGGGGCGGCTGTCTTCGCCAATCACCATCTCGCCGGGAAGACCGACGGAGCCGGAGCGTTCGATCTATCTCTGCCGTCGGACCGAGCCATGCATATCGACGTGACCGCCGGCGACTACTGCGGCTGTTCGCGCAGGTTCGAGCCGACGGCGCTGGACGGCAGCGGCGAGGCGCGCTTTCCCCTGCTGCGCTCCTGCACCCTCGAAGGAGTCGTGCTGGATCCGGAGGGAAAGCCCGTAAGCAACGCGAGGGTGATCCAGAATGGCGCCGGGGTGAAGGCGGTGATCCGGGACCTGCGCGGCCGCGGCCTGCTTCCGGAGGGGGTGACCATCAGCACCTTCGGCAGTCCCTCGGTCCGCACCGACACGGAGGGCAGGTTCAGACTCGCGAACCTGTGTCCCTTCGCCACGCACGAGGGGATCCAGGTCGAGGAATGGAGCGAGCGGCACTCCACGACCCTCGGTCCGATCCGCTTCGAGCGCTCCGGCGAGACCCGCTCGATCACCGTGCAGTTCCGGATCGCCGCCGTGGTCTATGGCCGGGTGACGTGGAACGGCGAGGGAACGCGGGCCGCCATCGAGACCATCGACCTCGGCGAGGGCCTCGCGGTCATCGTTGTGAGCGTGCCCGGGGGCGGTGGCCCGTACACCTACGACGACAGGCCGTACATTCGTTCGGGTCCGGTCACGCAACGGATGGACAAGCACCAGTATGAGCTGCGGCTGACGG
>DYIW01000330.1 GCA_020723465.1 Phycisphaera mikurensis | reverse complement strand
GAGGCGGCGGCGCGCGCGCCGGTGCCGCCGCGCCCCAATCCGGGCGCGGAGCCGCGCCCCAGAGAGCCCGCCGCCGCGCCCGTGCCGGAAAAGACGCCACGCCCGAGCAGCGGCGCGACCGCCAGCCGCGCCGGCCGCGGGGCCGGAGCGCGGAACCCGGTCGCCTCGCACTGGTCGACCCTCGACCAGGTCCCGGCCACGGCCGAAGAGGCGCTCGCGGAGGAACCGGACGTCGAGGACGAGAGCGAGATCGACGAGGCGCGCGGCGGCATGCAGCCGAACCTGCGCGACCGCCGCGCGCCGGCCTCGCGCGACCTGGGCATCGGCCAGCAGGGCAAGGACCCCGGCTCCGGCCGCGGCGGCCCCTCGCCGCGCAAGAAGTCGCGCGGCACGGCCTCGCTCGTGCTCGGCGTGCCCATCCCAGACCAGGTCGCGGGCCAGCCCAATCCCGGCACGGTGAAGATCACGCGCGAGGAGGTGGCGCCCGAGCCAGAGGACGCGGCGCCGCTCGACGCCGGCGCGCGCGCGCCGCGCGCGGGCGGTCTCTCCTTCGTGCCGGAGCGCGCGCTCGCGCCCTGGCAGAGCCGCCTGGTGCGCGACACCTTCCTGAAGCTCAGGCGCGCGGCCGCGGCGCGCGCCGAGACCCCTCCCGAGGATCCCCCCACTGCAGAGGACAGACCATGACGACAGCGGCAGGCAGCGACGCGGCGAGAGCGGCCGCGGCCCAGTTCCAGGCGACCTACGAGGCGATCCGCGCGCAGATCGCCCGCGTCGTGGTCGGCCAGGGAGAAGTCGTGGAGGGCGTGCTCACGGCTCTCCTTGCCGGCGGCCACGTGCTGCTCGAGGGCGTGCCGGGCCTGGGCAAGACCCTGCTGGTGCGCGCGCTGGCGCAAGCCCTGGACCTGCCCTTCTCGCGCATCCAGTTCACGCCCGACATGATGCCGGCCGACATCCAGGGCACGAACGTGCTGGTCGAGTCCGAGGGCGGCGGCCACGCCTTGACCTTCGAGGAGGGGCCGCTCGTCTCGAGCCTGATCCTGGCGGACGAGATCAACCGCGCCACGCCCAAGACGCAGTCGGCGCTGCTCGAGGCCATGCAGGAGGGGCAGATCACGGCCGGCCGGCGCACCATCCGCCTGGAGCAGCCCTTCTGCGTCATGGCCACGCAGAATCCCATCGAGCAGGAGGGCACCTATCCCCTGCCCGAGGCGCAGCTCGACCGCTTCCTCTTGAAGCTGCTGGTCGGCTACCCCCTGGAAGAGGAGTACCACGCCATCCTCGAGCGCACGACCACGGCCGCGACCCCGTCCGTGGACGCGGTCGCGAACGGCGCCGAGATCCTGCGCCTGCGCGCGATCGTGCGCGAGGTGCCGGCGCCGCGGCCGGTGCAGGCGCACGCCATCCGTCTGGTCATGGGCACGCAGCCGGGGAACGCGCTCGCGCCCCCCATCGTCAACGAGAACGTGCTGCTCGGCTCCTCCCCGCGCGGCGCGCAGGGGCTCCTGCTCGCCGGCAAGGTCAAGGCGCTGCTCGCCGGCCGCTTCGCCGTGTCGAGCGACGACCTCGCCGCCGTGGCGCTGCCGGTGCTGCGCCACCGCCTGCTCATCAACTTCCAGGGCCAGGCCGACGGCATCAAGCCGGACCGCGTCATCCAGGAAGTGCTCGCCGCGGTGCCGCCGCCGCACCAGGCGCGCTGAGGGCCGGGCGGGCGTGCACGACTTCTTCGACGCGCGGTTCCTGGAGCGCCTGCGGAACCTGAGGATCCTGGCGCGGCGCGTGGCGCGCGGCGGCCGCCGCGCCGAGCAGCGCTCGCTCGACCTCGGCTCGGGCATCGAGTTCCACGACCACCGCCAGTACTCGCCCCGCGACGAGTTCCGCGCCATCGACTGGAACGTCTATCGCCGCCTGGGCAAGGTGTTCGTGCGCCTGTTCGAGGAGCAGGAAGACCTGCCGCTCTATCTTCTGCCCGACGTCTCGGCGAGCATGTTCGTCGAGGAGGTGCCGCGCGCGCGCGCCGGACTGCGCTGTGCGCTCGCGCTCGCGGCCATCAGCATGAACCAGCACGACCGCGTGGCCGTGTACCCCTGCGCGGACGGGCTGCTCGCGCCTCTGCGCGCCCTGGCCGGCAGGAACCGCCTCCTGGACGTGGCCGCCTTCCTGGCGCGCCTCGAGCCCGGGGGCGAGACCGACCTGTGCCGGGCGCTCCGCTCCTTCTCGCACCTCGGCCTGCGGCAAGGCCTCGTCGTGCTCATCTCGGATTTCTTCGATCCCGCGGGGGCCGAGGCGCTCGCGCTGGCGCTGCGGCGCCTGCGCCACCGCCTGCTCCTGGTGCAGCTCGTGCGCGCGAGCGACGAGCACCCGCCGTTTTCGGGCGAGGTGCGCTTCATCGACGCCGAGAGCGGCGACGCGCGCGACGTGACCGTGGACCGCGCCGCGCTCGAGCGCTACGGCAGGGCCTATGCCGCCTTCCAGGAGGCGCTGACCGCCTGCGCCCGCGGCCTGGGCGCCCCGCATCTCCGGCTCGACGCGGAGCAGGACGAGGTGGGCCAGCTCGCCGCGCTGTTCGAGTCCAGGAAGTACCTGGCATGAACCTCGCGCACCTCTCTCTGGCCGCGACGCTCTCCGGACTCGCCGTCCTGCTCGCCGGGCTGTTCCTGCTGCAACGCCTTCGCACGCGGCACCGCGAGCGCGTGGTGCCGACCACCATGTTCTGGAAGCAGGCGGCCGAGGAGAGCCGCGCGCGCGTGCTGGTCGAGCGCTTCCGCCACCCCCTGGCCTTCCTCCTCATCGCGCTCATCGCGGCGCTGGTGTGGTTCGCCCTCGCCGGACTCGAGTTCGAGCGCGGCGCGCCCGCCCTCGAGAGGATCTACTTGATCGACGGCTCGACCCGGGCCGCGGCGCCCGCCCCTCTGGGCGAGCTGCTGGCGCGCCTGGCCGCGCATCTCCAGAAGGAGGGCGCGGAACCGGTCCTCTTCTGCGGCGCGCGGCCGCGGGCGCTGCTCGAACGCCACGAGGACCCGCGGCTCCTGTTGCTGCGCGCCCGCGGGCTCGCGCCCGAGGCCTGCGCGCCGGCGCTCGAGCGCACGGTGCAGGAGCTCCTGCCCACCTTCCAGGACGAACGGCCGCGCGAGCTGGTGCTGGTCGGCGCGCCCCTGCCGCCCGCGGAGTTCCTGCGCCTCCTGCCCGAGGGCGTGACGCTCGTTTCCTGGCAGGGAGGCGGCGGCCCGGCCGAGCGGCCCGCGATCCGCGCCCTCGGCGCGTCGCCTGCGCGCTCGCTGGAACCCGCGCGCGTGGACGTCCTCGTCGAGATCGATGGGCCGATCGACGGCGCCGCGCTCGCGGTCGACCTCGACGGCGCGCCGCTCGAGTCCCTGCTCGAAGCGCGAGAGGACGGCGGCGCGCGCTGCCTGCTCGAGGACCTGGAGGCCGCGGGCGGCCTCTTCACCGCCACGCTCACCGGAAACGACGGCGTCCGGTTCGAGCGCGCCGCGCTCGTCCTGCCCGAGCGCCCGCACCTCAGCGTATCCGTGGCCGAGGAGCTGCGACCCCTGCTCCTGCCCGTGCTCGTCCACGATTCCGGCGTGCGGCTCGTGGAAGACGGCGCGGACGTGGCCTGCACGCTGCGCGGCGCGGGTGCCGGAGCGGCCACGCTCGACTTCGTGGATCGAAGCGCGCAGGAGACGGCCTTCCTGCTGCGCGCGCCGGCAACGCGCGGCGCGCTCGAGGAGGTGCTCGGCGTGGTCGATCTCGGCGCGATCGAGCGCCTGCCGAACGCTGCAGGCGTTCTTCCCGAACGCGAGGAGGTCACGGCCGCCTGCGAGCAGGCCAGCGGCGGCCGGCGCGTCTCGGTCTGGCTCGACCTCCTCGCGACGGACTTCGACTTCACGGAGAGCGCGGCCTTCCCCGCCTTCCTCGGCGCGGCGCTGCGCTGGCTCGCGGCCGCGGGTCCTCATGTCCCCTTCGTGGCGGCCGGCGCGCCCGTCCAGACCGGCAGCGAGCGCTGGCGCGACGAGCAGGGGCGCGAGCTCTTCGCCGCGGGCGGCGTGTTCGCCCCGCCGCGCGCCGGTTTGTACACGGCCCCGGACGGCGAACGGCTCGCCTGCGCCCTTCCACCCGGCGAGGCGGCGCCGCAGGACGCGGCCGATGCCCTCGCCCGAGCCGAGCTGCCGCCAGGCGACGCGCCGCCCCACCTCCCGACCTGGCTCGGGCTCAGCGCCTTCTTGCTGCTCCTCGTGGAGTGGCGCCTGTGGCGCAGCGGGAGGATCCCCTGATGAGCCTGGCGTTCGCCGCTCCCGCCTTCCTCTGGCTGCTGCTGGCGCTGCCGCTCGTGTGGCTCGGCCGCCGCGGAAGGCGCGTCCAGGCGGCGCTCCGCTCGCTCGCGCTGCTGCTGCTCGCCGTTGCTTTGAGCCGGCCGAGCGTCGCCCTGCGCACGGACGAACGCGTCCATGTCTTCCTGCTCGACCGCTCGGCGAGCGTGCCCGCGGCACAAGTCGAGCGCGCCGCGCGCTGGATCGCTTCCCGCCTCGATGCCGGCCTGGAGGGCGCGGAGGCGCGCGTCATCGAGTTCGCGAGCGCGGAGGGCGCGCCGCTGGTCGCGGGCGCGCGCGTCCTCGCCAAAGGCTCGCTCAGCGACGCCCTGGCCGCGGCCGAGCGCGCCGTGCCCGAGCACGCGGGCGGCGCCGTCACCTTGATCTCCGACGGCGAGGTCGAGGACGAGGGCTGGCGCGAGGTGCTGCAGCGCTTGGCGGAGCGCGGCCTGCCGCTCCACGTCCTGCCGCTCGCCGGCCGCGCCGGCGACGTCTATCCCTGCGCGCTCGAGAGCGACGGTGCGCTCCGCGCCGGGCAGCGCGCGCGCGTTCTCATCGGCGTGGCAGGCGTGGCCGCGGACCTGGAGGTCGTGCTCGAGGGGCCGGACGGCGAGCTCGCCCGCAGCAGCGGCGTCGACTCGCCGGGCCGCGTGCTCGTGCCGCTCGAGTTCGAGGCGCCAGACGCCGGCTTCCTGCCTCTTTGCGCGCGCGTGCAGGCCGCGGGCGACGCGGCCGAGGGGAACAACGCCCTCGAGCGCACCTTCGCCGTGGAGCCGCCGTTTCGCGTGCTCTATCTCGGGGAACGCGTGCGAGACGGCGCGGGCGAGCTGGCGCGGCTCCTCGGCCGCGGCTTCGCGGTGAGCGCCGCGCGGGTGGAAGACGCGCTCGCCGAGGCCGACGCACTGGTGATCGACGACTTGCCGGCGAGCCGCCTCTCCGCCCCGCTGCAGCAGGAGATCGCGCGGCGCGTGGCGGACTCTGGGCTAGGCCTGCTCATGGCCGGCGGCGAGGCCGCGTTCGGCCCGGGCGGCTACGAGGGCCAGCCTCTCGCCGAGGTCCTGCCGGTCTCCTTCCGCCAGCAGGAGGAGCGCCAGGACCCGAGCACCACGCTCGTGGTCATCATCGACACCTCCGGCTCCATGGGCGGCACGCGCGTGCAGCTCGCGAAAGAGGTGGCGCGCCTGGCCATCCGCCGCCTCCTGCCACACGACAAGGTCGGCATCGTCGAGTTCTACGGCGCCAAGCGCTGGGCCGCACCCATCCAGCCGGCCTCCAACTCGATCGACATCCAGCGGGCGCTGAACCGGCTGGACGCGGGCGGCGGCACGGTCATCATGCCGGCGCTGGAGGAGGCCTACTACGGCCTGCTCAACGTCGAGACGCGCTTCAAGCACGTGCTCGTGCTCACGGACGGCGGCGTGGAGACCGGCGACTTCGAATCGCTGGCGCGCAAGATGGGCGAGAAGGGCATCACGCTCTCGACCGTGCTCGTGGGCCCGGGGGCGCACAGCGAGTTCCTGGTGGGCCTGGCGCAGTGGGGCAAGGGCCGCTTCTACGCGGCGCCGGACCGCTTCAACCTGCCCGAGGTCCTGTTCAAGCGGCCGACCAGCAC
>DYIW01000329.1:564-5959 GCA_020723465.1 Phycisphaera mikurensis | reverse complement strand
CCAGCCGATCACCATCACGGTGAGCTACTCGGAGAGCCAGATCACCGGCCCCGGATACCCCTCGTACTGCAGGTTCGTCTCCGCCGGCCCTTCCACGAACAGCGGCCCGTCACCCGGCGTGAAGGCGAAGTTGCCCCAGAACGCCGCGTGCAACACGCCGCGGCGCGAGAAGCCGGCCGCCGTCAGCTCCTCGGGACAGAGGCGACAACCGTCGTCCAGCCGCCGCCCGTCCTGGTCCACGGCGCAGCCGGTGTGCGGCGGGGTGGCGCAGGGCGGCGGGTCGCCCGAGCCGCTCCCGCGCGCCCCGGCGCTCGACTCCCAGGAAAGCCCTGTCGTGGTGGCGCAGGCGCGCCACCAGGGCTGGTATCTGCGCCTGGTGGCGGAGCGCAACCCGGATTTCGATCCCGCTCCCTTCGCCGGGGACTGGGCCAGCGCCAGCGACGGCGAGTTCAAGCTGGTGCGCTCGAGCGCTGGCCCTGCCCGCCTGTATCGCCTGCCCGGCGATCCCGCCGAGACGCGCGACGTGTCGAGCGAGCACCCCGGGGCGCTGGCGCGGCTCGCGGTCGTGCTCGACGCGCTCCCGCCGTTTCCTCCCCCGCTCCCCGCGGCCGAGAACCCGAACGAGGTCGACGCCCTGCTGCGCCAGATCGGCTACGTCGGCGAACGGGAGCGATAGACGCACCTGCCACGGAGACCCGGCATGAAGACGACGCTCGTGACCCTGCTCGTGGCGGCGCTTGCCGCGCTCGCAACCTTCGCCCAGTCATCCGTCCCCTGCGGCGAGGACCGCACCGAGAAGACGCGCTCTGACCCGAAGGCGCTCAAGACGCTGGAAGCGCCCGGTGAGGTTTTCTTCACCGAGGACTTCGAGAGCGACGCCTGGGCCGAGCGCTTCTTCGACTGCTATGGCCTGGAGGAGCAGCGCCTGGCCCTGGAGACGGACGCGAAGGTGGTCTGCCGCGGCAAGTCGTCCCTGCGCTGCGTGCTCGAAGCCGGTGAGGGAGCGACGGCCTCCGTGTGCCACTGGTTCGCTCCGGGACACGACGCAGTCCATCTGCGTTGGTACTGCAGGTTCGACCCGGACTTCGACCAGGGCAACCTGATGCACTTCACGGGGCTCGCGGCGGTGAGCGGCACGGACCGCTATGACGGCATGGGCGGCGCCGGCATCCGGCCGACGGGGTTCGACCGCTTCAACACCGGCTTCGAGCCGTGGCGCGCCTGGGGGCGGAACGCGGCGCCCGGAGCCATGAACTTCTACTCCTACTTCCCGGCGATGAAGGAAGACCCCAAGATGAAGGGCAAGTTCTGGGGCAATCAGTTCGTTCCGGCGAAACCATTCGTCCCGGAGCGGGGCAAGTGGCATTGTTTCGAGATCCTGCTCAAGGCCAATGACCCGGACCAGGAGAACGGCGAGCAGGCGGCGTGGATCGACGGCAAGCTCTACGCGCACTTCACCGGCATAGAATGGCGGAAGAGCGAGGACGTGCGCATCAAGCGCATGTCGCTCGGCGTGTACATCCACGACAACCCGCAACGCAACGTCGTGCTCTTCGACGACGTGGCCCTCTCGACGGGCTACATCGGTCCGGTAGCGAAGTAGGGCTCCGAGCTCGGCTCGGAACGAGCCGGCGCCGCGTCGCCCGCCCGCCTTCGCCTGGATGAGCCTGCCGTTCCCGATCAGAGGCCCGCTTTCCACTTCAGCCTGGCCAACTCCTCCTTCATCTCTTCCTGAGCCTGTCCGAGGCAGGTCCCGCACCACGACTGGTAGGGGTACTTCTCCGCCGCCGCCTTCATCCACTCGTATGCCCTGACCCAGTCCTCCTGGTCCTCATAAGCCCTCGAGATGCGCCTCGCAGCGCTGTGGCGGTAGTTGCGATACGCCTCCATGATGTCGGGAGCCGGCTCCAGGTCGTCCACATCGGAGGGGAATAGCGTCTTGAGGACTGGAATCGCCTCGGCGGGGCGGCCGATCAGACGGAGCAGGTGCCCGGCGTTGAACGTCGCCCGTCCCCACTCGGAAGTGTCGGGAAAGGCCTGGGCCGCGCGCAGGTATATCTCCGCGGCGAGCGCTTCCCTCCCGGTCCCCTGGGCCGCGTCCGCGACGCGACAGACGGCGCGGCTCTTGAGCTCGGATGACGCCTCGCGCGCCAGCAACCGGGCCGAGGCAGTAACGAGGGTCTGTGTGATCATTCGGCCTGGATACCCGTTCTCCCAGTCCGACCCGATCTCGCTGTCCAGTCCGAGGAGCACGCGAGCCCGGAGCTCGTCGCTGGCGACCCTGTCCCAGAGCCGCCAGTAAAGCTCAAGCCGCGCGACCGTGTATGTGTCCCCACCGAGCATGGTGCCGAGGGCCGGGATCACCTCGAGCCACGCCTCCAGGTCGTTTCTGTCGCGCTCGATCCGCTCGAGGAGTGCGAGGACCTGCCCCGTCCCCTCGTCACGGCTTATGTCCACATGCTGCCCGACCGACTCGATCGCGCCCCTGATTCGGCCGTGCAGCACGTGCAGGTAGACCTCGCCCGCGCCAAACTCGTACAGGGGAGAGTACTCGGTGTGCGGGGGGGCGTCCGCGTGCTTGCGCAGCACCGGCAGAAACTCGTCGCCGGCGGCGCACAGATCGACGGCGGTGATGGCGAGATCGCGAGTGTGGTCGCACATGAGCCCGCCGCGCACGAGGCCGCGGTACGCCCGGGGCCAGTCGCCCTCCTCGTCGGCGAACTGTTGATTCAGGATCTCCGTGGTTTCCGAGGGTTCGTGCTGGAACGCCTCCTTGCAGACCTGGAGCACGTTCGCGTGCATGGCGCGCAGCTCCCTTACCGCGTCGAGGGACTGCCGCACGTCCTCGTCCGATGGCTCGAACAGCGACCGCATCAGGGCGATGTCCTCGAGAGCCATCTCGGTCTGGGCCGGCGCCTCCCTGGGACGCTCGGGTGGACCCGGCGCGGGCGCCATCTCGATCCGGGTCGGGGCCTCCGTGGGAGGCTCAGGTGGACCCGGCGGCAGCACCATGACCAGCACGCACGCGAGCACAGCTCCGGACAACAACGCGAGCAAGAGCCAGACCTGCTTCCTTCCCACCTGAGCCTCCGACCGCATTGCGAGGTGCCGAACGCACGGAAGACCCCCCGTCCGGCCTGTCCCGCTGGAACGAAACACGTGGCCGGACGCGGCGATGACGTCGAGTCGCCCGGGCGAGTCCTTCCGCCACCTGCTCGCAGGCGCAGGTCTGGCGCGTCAGCCCGGCAGGGCTTCCGGCTGCCAGTCTACGTTCAAGATGACCCGCGGCGCAACGCAGCGCGCTTCGGCGACGTGGCACTCGCGACGGGCTACATCGGGCCGGTGGAGAAGTAGCTGACCGCCGCTCAGCCGATCAGAGCTCCGAGCAGCCACAGCACGGCGGAAGCGCCGAGAGCGCCCGCCGGCACCCAGCCCGCGCGCCGCTCCGCCAGACGGGCGGCACTGGTGCCGGCCCACCAGCCGAGCGGGGCAGCGACGAGCCCGGCCAGGGCGGCGAAGCTCCCGTTCACGAACGTGTGGCTCAGGACCTTGGGGAGGCCGAACGGGGCCCAGTAGTTGTGCCGCAGGACATACGTGGCCGCCAGGGCGAAGAGGCCGTAGCCGAGGTACGCTCCGGCCGCGCCCGCGAAAGAGGCCCGCAAGAAGGGCGCGCGCTCCATCCGCGCCACGCGCCGCGACAGGGTGACGGCGAGGTCGAAGCCCAGGCCGAGCGCGAAGATGCCGAGCAGGTGACAGGGGAAAAGCCCCGCGTTCGCCAGCCGGAAGAGCGCGGCCACGGCGCCGGCGGCGGTCGAGGACCCGGGCCGGTCGAGGAGGGAGCGGCCCGCCGAGAGCGTGCACAAGCCCAACGCGCTCACGTAGACGGACGCGTACGGGACGTCGTTCCCGAAGAGGAGATCTCCCCAGATGGCCTCGCCGAGGCCCCACAGGGACCCGATCAGGAGAACGAGCAGCAAGCCCTGAAAGCGCCTCATGTTCTTGGCCTCCGCCAGCAGAGCGTACTACTCCGCGCCGCGCGGTCAACGCGAGAGGGCTTCCCGCACGCGGCGCAAGAGCGCCGCCCCGTTCTGCGCGAGATAGCCGACGCCGGACGAGGCCAGGGTCCTGGCCAGGGGTCCGGCTACGTGCTGGAGATGCTCCGCGCTGAACTGGCGCGCGGCCTGCCTGGCGACGGCGGCCTGCTCCGGGTCCCCCCGCGCGCGCGCGTAGGCCTCCTTCAGGCGCAGGTAGGCCACGAAACCGGCCTCGACCGCGACGTGGTCGGGCGGCTCGCTGCTGGCCGGCGCATAGGCGAAGGCCTCGTAGGCCGAGCGCAGCTCGGCGAGCAGGCGGCCGGCCACGAGCGTCGCTCGGTGGCTGACCTCGCGCGGCGCGGCCGGACCGCCCGGACCGAAGGCGGTGTGATACAGGCCGGCGGCGGCCTGCGCGACAGCGGCCGCGGCAGCGTCGCGCAGATCAGGAGCGGCGACTTCCGCGGCCACTGAAGCAACCTCCGCCTGCCAGGTCTCGCCGGGGCATTCGAACAACAGGCCGATCAGCCGCCACTCGGCGGCTTCGCGCAGCAGGCTCACGGTCGCCGGGTCCAGCTCCCCGGACGCGGGACTCACGGCTTCTCCCGCACGATCAGGGGAATCCAGCCGGTGCGCATCTTGCGCGCGCCTACCTCCTCCTGGCTGCCTTCCCACACGGCCAGCGCCACCTGGGTGCGGGTCTGACTGCTCACGCCGGCCGGCATGCGGCGCGTGATGACCACGGCCCAGCCCTGGTCCGTGCGCTGGCCGCGGCCGCGCGAGGTCGTGGCAGCCGCGGGCACGAGGGTCCCCGGGCCGTCGGCGACGAGGTCCTGCACCGAGGCGGCGTGCGGGCTGGCCATGGCATTGCCAAGGGCGCGCGCGGGCGCGTAGCGCGCCGCCATCTCTTGCTGCGCGGCGGCATCCCCCTCCAGCGGCTTCGCCTCGAACGGATAGTGATCGACCACGGCGTTCGGGTAGATGTCCCGCAGGGACGCGCCGCGCCCGTCCACCTCTGCCTGCCAGCCGGCGTTCCAGAAGGCGATCTCCACCGCCCGGCCCGGCTCGCCCATCTGCGGCGCCGGCACGTTCGCCTCGGTCTTGGCTGGAAGCTGCACGGCGCAGCCGTCGCAGAACATTCCATCCGCGGCCACGTCGTTCAACGTGGCGTCCAGCCACTCCAGGCGGAAGGCCAGCTCCGCGCCGTCGCTGAGCGCGCGCACTCGCACCTCCGCGGTCGAGACATCGAGCAGCCTGGGCTCGACCATGTCCTGCAGCAGCATCTTGGCCACGTGCTCCGGAGCCTGCTTCCAGGCGCCGTCTCCCGGGTCGCTCGGCAGCGCGGCGACCGCGACCGCGATCAC
>DYIW01000329.1:0-554 GCA_020723465.1 Phycisphaera mikurensis | reverse complement strand
GCCGGAGCCGCGCCCTTGCCGCAGCCGCCGGGCAGAAGCAGCGCCAGCGCGCACGCCGCGAACCTCATGAAGATGACCTCGCGCATCATTCCCTCTCTTTCACGGGCCTTCTCACGGGCAGTTGACCCTGGCGATCTGATGCTTCTCGTCGAAGGCAGGGCGAACCTGGACCGGCTCACGCACGGGCACGCGCAGGATCTCGGCGCCGTTCTCTTCGGAACCGATCACGTTTTCGCCCGCCCGCTTCCAACGCGGGACCACGCGCTCGGTGCAGCCGAAGAGCCCGAGCAGTCCGCCGAGGTCCTGATCGGCGGCGGCGGCGCGGTAGGTCTTGACCGCGGCCTCGGCACCGGGCCCGAACATCTGGTGCAGGAATGCCGCGGGCGCGTGGATCGGCGGGATGTAGTACACGTTCGGCTCGAGGCCGAGCTGCGGGAAGAGCGGCAGCGCGACCTTCCTGACGTGCACCAGGTAGTCGATGGGGTTGTCCGGGTTGGCGCACTCCGGGGCGGAGATCGTCCCGGCCAGGCGGATCTTGCCGATGCAGTTGACGA
>DYIW01000328.1 GCA_020723465.1 Phycisphaera mikurensis | reverse complement strand
CGTGCGCAGCGGGACGACCTGGAGCCAGCAGGCCTACCTCAAGGCGTCGAACACGGAGGCCGACGACTGGTTCGGCAATTCCGTCGCCGTCTCCGGCGACACGGTCGTCGTGGGGGCAGACGGTGAGGACAGCAACGCTCCGGGCGTGAACGGCAACCAGGCCAACAACAGCGCCTCGTACTCCGGCGCGGCCTACGTGTTCGTGCGCAGCGGGACGAGCTGGAGCCAGCAGGCCTACCTCAAGGCGTCGAACACCGAAGCGTGGGACTACTTCGGCTCTTCCGTGGCGGTCTCCGGCGACACGGTGGTCGTGACGGCAGCAGGTGAGGACAGCAGCGCCACGGGGGTGAACGGCAGCCAGGGTGACAACGGCGCCGCGAACGCCGGCGCGGCGTACGTGTTCGTGCGTAGCGGGACGAACTGGAACCAGCAGGCCTACCTCAAGGCGTCGAACACGAACGCCGGTGACTGGTTCGGCCGTTCCCTCGCGGTCTCCGGCGACACGGTGGTCGTGGGGACACCCGACGAGGACAGCAACGCCACGGGCGTCAACGGGAACGGGGCCGACAACAGCGCGGAGTACTCCGGCGCGGCGTACGTGTTCGTGCGCAGCGGGACGAGCTGGAGCCTGCAGGCCTACCTCAAGGCGTCGAACACGAACGCCGGTGACCACTTCGGCCTGTCCGTCGCGGTCTCCGGCGACACGGTCGTCGTGGGGGCACCCTACGAGTACAGCAACGCCACGGGCGTGAACGGCAACGGGGCCGACAACAGCGCCTCCTATTCCGGCGCGGCGTACGTGTTTGACGTCTGTCCGACCGCCGCCTCGGCGACGACGTACGGCGCCGGCAAGGCCGGCACGGTCGGCGTGCCCGTCCTGTCGACGACCGGGACACCGACGATCGGGACGACGCCGATCCTGGTCCTCTCCGGCGGCTTGCCGCTGGCATCTCCGGTTCTGTTGTTCGCGGGATTCTCTCCCGCCTCCTCGCCGTTCGACGGCGGGACGCTCCTCGTGACGCCAGCGATCACCGTGGCGCTTCCCCCGCTCAACGCGTCGGGCGGGCTCAGTCTCCCGGTGACGCTGAAGGACTGGGCGTGCGGCGTCTTGCTCTACATGCAGGCGATGTTCGTCGACCCCGGAGTTCCCGACTTCTACCACACGGCCCAGACGAACGGCGTGGCCTGGACGATCGGAGGGTAGCGATCGGGCGAGCGGCGCCGGAGCGCATCCTTCCGGTGCCGTCTGCGGCGCGTTCCTGAGCGGCAGGAGCGAACGCATAGCCCGCGCCTGCCCTTTTCGCTCTTTGGACTTCCAGCGGCGCCCTTCTTGACCGCGATCATCGAGGCAGCGCCGTGGCGGAGCGGAACGGCCGCTGCATTGCAGTAGGAGCCAGCGGCAACGTTGCTCCACTTCACGCCCGCCGTTCCTCATCCGCACCCTTCGTCCACATCGCGTCGGCCGTGAACGACGGGCTTGGCGTTCGTCGCGCACGGCCCGCACCAGAAGCCGCGCCTTCAACGGCGGATCCAGGGACACTGCCGCGACGCTCCTCGCACACCGGCCTCCCCTCCGGGTCCGCCCGCCGCGCTCTTGCGCGGCAGGAACCACGCGGCAGGATGGCGCTCCCGGAGGTGCGCGTCATGTCTTGCCCGCCGATGATCCAGAAGAAGCCCGCGGTCCTCGCCCTCGCGCTGCTCCTCGCCGCCAGCGCCGCGCCGTGTTCCGGCCAGGAGAGCGACCATTTCGTGCCCGCGGACAAGCAGCTCGACCCAGCGTGGGTCCAGACACTGTTCGCCCGCGGAGAGCCCGAGTGGTACAGCGGCGCCGACCTCAGGACCATCGGCATGCCGATCGGCGGCGTCTGCGCCGGCCAGCTCTACCTGACTGGCGACGGCCGCCTGGCCTGCTTCGACATCTTCAACAGCAACACCAACACCGGCTACGGCCTGGTCAACTACGCGGACGGCCGCGCCGCCGAGATCGGCGTGGTTGGCGGCGATCGGCTCGTGCCGTATCGCGCGCCGCGCCAGGGCTTCGCGATCCAGGTGGTCGGCCCCGACGGGAGCAGCGTGCGGACCTTGGACCAGAGCGGCTTCCCCGCGACGCGCTTCCGCGGAGAGTACCCGATCGGGCGGGTCGAGTTCGCGGACGAGGGCTTCCCGGTGGCGGTCACGCTCGAGGCGTTCTCGCCGTTCATTCCGCTGGCTGCCGCCGACTCGGCCCTGCCCGCCACGGTGCTGTGCTACACGGTCACGAACCGCTCTCAGGAAGAGGTCGAAGTGGCCCTGGCCGGCTGGCTGGAGAACACGATCGGCGCCGCCTGCGAGCAGGAGTTCACGGGAGCGCGCGTGAACCGCCCCGTCTCCGGCGAGGGATTCCAGGCCCTGGCCCTGTCCGCCAGCGAGCAGCCCCTCGACCCCGGCGCGGAAGCCCCGCCCATCCTCTTCGCGGACTTCGAGCAGGCCGACTACGGCGCGTGGCAAGTGGAAGGCGAGGCCTTCGGCGCCGGGCCGGCGCGCGGCACGCTGCCCAATCAGCAGCCCGTGTCCGGGTTCGCGGGCGCAGGCCTGGTCAACTCGTATGGCGGCGACGACCGCCTCGAGGGCCGGCTGCTCTCGCCGCCGTTCACGATCGAACGGCCCTACGTCAGCTTGCTCGTCGGCGGCGGCGCGCACCAGGGGCGCACCGCCGTGAACCTGCTCATCGACGGCTGCGTGGTGCGGAGCGCCACGGGATCGAACCGCGAGGAGCTACGACCCGTGAACTGGAGCGTGGCCGAGCACCTCGGCGCGAGCGCGCGCATCGAGATCGTCGATCGCGCCGTGGAAGGCTGGGGGCACGTCAACGTCGATCAGATCGAGTTCCGCAGCCGCCCCCGGCCCACGACCTCCGGCCCGCTCGCCGACCAATCGGACTGCGGCACCCTGGCGCTCGCCGTGCTCGACGGCCCGGGCGCGGCGTTCGTCCTGCCCGCGATGCCTGGCGCGGCCCTGCCGGGGGGCGCGTTTGCCGCCCCCGCCGGCGCCGCCTCGAGCGAGGTGCCCCTGCCGCGGCGCCTGATCGGCGCGGCCGGCCGGCGCTTCACGCTCGGCGCCGGGCAGACGGCGTGCGTCACCTTCGTGCTCGCCTGGCACATGCCGAACCTGCGGCGCGGCGCGCAGGTCGTCGGCCAGCGCTACGCGGAGCGCTTCGCCGACGCGCTCGCGGTCGTGAGCCACGTCGCGGGCCGTTTCGAGCGCCTGCGGGACGAGACCCGCCTGTGGCGCGACACCTTCTACGACTCGACGCTGCCCTGGTGGCTGCTCGACCGCCTCGGCTCGACCTTCTCGATCCTGGCCTCGGCCACCTGCCAGTGGTGGCAGAGCGGCCGCTTCTGGGCCTACGAAGGCGTGGGCTGCTGCCACGGCACCTGCGGCCACGTCTGGAACTACGCGCACGCCCTGGCGCGCCTCTTCCCCGAGCTGGAGCGCTCGGTGCGTGAGATGCAGGACTTCGCGCCCGGAGTCGGCCTCGACCCGGAAAGCGGGGCCATCGGCTTCCGCGGCGAGGGCTCCTTCTGGGCCGGCGACGCCCAGGGCGGGTACATCCTCAAGGCCTATCGCGAGCACCTCATGTCGGCCGACGCCGCCTTCCTGGCGCGCGTCTGGCCGGGCGTGAAGCAGGCGCTCGCCTTCCTCATCGAGCAGGACGGGGACGCGGACGGCATCATCGAGGGCATGCAGCACAACACCTACGACATCGAGTTCTACGGCGGCAACACCATGGTCGGCGCCCTCTACCTCGCCGCCCTGCGCGCCGCCGAAGAGATGGCCCGCGAGCTGGGCGACGCGGAGACCGCCCGCTCCTGCCGGGAGATCTTCGAGTCCGGCCGCCGGCTCTCGACCGAGCTCTTGTGGAACGGCGAGTACTTCATCCAGGACGTCGACCTGGCCGCGCATCCAGAGTGGCAGTACGCGGGCGGCTGCCTCGCCGATCAGCTCTTCGGCCAGGGCTGGGCGCACCACGTAGGGCTCGGCTACCTCTACCCGCCGGAGAACGTCCTCTCCGCGCTGCAGGCCATCTGGAAGTACAACTGGACCCCCGACATCGGCCCGCAGAACCAGGCCCATCCGCCGGAGCGCTGGTTCGCCCGCCCGGGCGAGGCCGGGCTGTTCACGTGCACCTGGCCGAAGAGCCCCCACCTCGGCCCGAACTCGGTGCGCTACCGGGACGAGGTCTGGACCGGCATCGAGTACCAGGTCGCCGGGCACATGGCCTGGGAAGGACTGGTCGAACAGGCCCTCGCCGTCTGTCGCGGCGTGCACGAGCGCTACCACCCCTCCCGCCACAATCCCTGGAACGAGATCGAGTGCGGCGACCACTATGCCCGCGCCCTGGCCAGCTACGGTGTGCTGACCGGCCTGGCGGGCTTCGAGTCTCACGGGCCGCGGCGCCACATCGGCTTCGCGCCGCGCATCAGCCCGGAGCGCTTCCGCGCCCCCTTCACCGCGGCCGCAGGGTGGGGCACCCTGTCCCAGGAGCGCACCGCGGGAGGACAGCGGAACCGCATCGAGGTGCGCTGGGGCAAGGTGCCGGTCAGAACGCTCGCGCTCGCTCTGCCGCCCGGCGGCAAGGCCGAGCTGGCTGGAGTCACGCTCGGAGACGGCCGCCCCATCCAGCCCGCCCTCTGCGTGGACGGAGACCGCGCGACTCTGACCTTCGAGCCGGCGCTGCTGCTCGCGCCGGGCCAGCCGCTCGAGGCAACCTTCACGCTGCGCTGACCCGCCGCCGATTTCCGGTTCATCCCGCGGCTCCCGCGCGCTCCTGTCACATTGCATGGTGCGGTCCCTTCGCCCGCACCGCGAGAGCCGCCGGTGACGCATCCGCAGCCACGACCCGACCTCCGCCTGGCGCCGCGCGCGCGAGCAGGCGGCAGGACGCGGCTCGCGCACTCCCTGCTGCGCGGCTCGCCCGCGGCACTGTCGCAGGTCCTCGCCCTGGAAGGCTGCGAGATCGACCTGCTGCTGCGCGAGGCGATGGAGGCGCGCGCGCCCTTCGCCGTGACGTTCGAGGAGTTCCGCTGGCGAGCCGTCCGCATCGGCGCGGCCCGCTTCCTCCAGGAGGCCGCGCGCGCCGGCCTGTCGCGCCCGAGCGCCGGCCGCATCCTCGACCTGTGCCCTCCATGCCTGGCCGACCTCTACCTGGCCATGGCTTGCGCCCGCCACCCGCGCCAGAACGGCGCCTGGAACTTCCTGGTGCTGGAGCACGCCGCGGAGCTGCGGCGCGCCGCCCGCTCCTTCCATCCCGCCTGCCTGGACGAGGAGGTGAACCGCTTCCTCGCCGACATCTGGGTCAGGCGCCGGGAGAACGAGAGCCTGCTCGGCACGTACCGCGGGCTCGCTCCCCTGCGTTCCTGGCTGCTCCTGGTGTTCCGCCGCCGCCTGGCCGCGCGCCGCGACCCGCCGCGAGCGACCGCGCTGCCTGATGCGCTGCAAGATCCGGCGGCCGCCGATCCCAGGGACCAGGTCGCAAACGGCGAGCTGCGCGAGGCGCTCGGCCGCCTTCTGCTCGGCCTGCTGGCCGAACTGCGACCGCGCGATCGCGAGTTCATCGAGGCGCGCCTGCTGCAGAACGAGGACGGGGTCGCCACGGCGGCGCGCTTCGGCGTCTCCCCTTCCTACGTCTCGCGCCGCTACCGGGAGCTGCTCGGCCGCCTGCGCGCCCGGCTCGCTCCGTTCCTGGCGCGCCGGGGCATCGACCCCAGGGAGCTGGCATGAAGCGGCGCGCGGCGCGGCCCATCGACCTCGAGCGCGCGCTGGCGGAGGCGCTCGCGCGCCGCGAGGCGTTGCTCGACCAGCAGGAGCGCGCCCTGCCCTCCGAGGAGCTGCTGGCGCTGCTCGCGGGCAAGGCGACGGGCGCCGAGCGCGACCGCCTCCTGGGAACGCCCGCGCGCCGGGCCGCGCTCTCGGCCGTCCTGGCGCAG
>DYIW01000327.1 GCA_020723465.1 Phycisphaera mikurensis | reverse complement strand
GTGGCCGAGGCGATCGGTCTGGATGGCGCGCGCCAGGTGAGCGCGTCGCTGCGCCTGTTCCGCCTGCCGCTCCTGCGCCGCCTGCCGCTCGCGCGCTACCTGCTCGGCCCGGCGGGCGAGCCGGATCCGCTCTGGACGGCGGCGCGCCTCGGCCGCGTGCTGGGCGACCTGCAGGCGCTGGTGCAGCGCACGGTCACCTGGTTCGCCGACCTGTACGGCAGCATCACCGGCGCCCTGCTCCTCGACCGCATCGGCCTGCAGCTCGTCCGTTCCGCCGCGCGGCCGGCGCTGCGCCTGGTGCTGTTCGGCGCGTTCCTCGGCTGGGCGCTGCTCCTGCTGAAGATGACCGGGCTGGAGTTCCTCGAGGCGGTCGCGAGCGCGCTCTTGCGCTTCCTCTCGCTGCCGGCGCTGCTCCTGGGCGCGCTGTGTCTGCTGCCGCTCTTCCTGGGCATGTGGTTCCGGCGCATCGCCGGGCAGGCCGCCGACTTCTTCGAGCGCGTGGCCGAGGCGCAGTTTCTGGGCCTGACGCGCTCGCTCAAGGAACGGGCGGCGCCGGAGCACCTCGACTTCCTCGCGGGCCGCGTGCTGGTGCCGGAGAGGCGGCTGGCGCTGGGCGTTGACGAGGAGCGCGAGCGGCAGCTCGTGGAGCGCTTCCGCGCCCTGGGGCTGGCGCACGCGCCCGCGGCCGGAGCTCTGGGCGGGGAGGAGGAGGCCTTCTGGTCGCACTGCGGCACGCTGCTGCTGCTCCACCGCACCTTCCTCGAGGGGGCCCTCTTCCACCGCGGCGACACGCAGGTCGCGAACCTTCTGCTCGGCAACCTGACGCTCGAGAACGTCCGCCGCCACCGCCTGCGTTATCCGCGGAAGAGGATGAAGCGGCTGGAGAGGCTCGACATCGGCCGCGGCCGGGGAGGGCTGGCCGGCCCCGCCATGTGGCACAACTTCATCACCCACACGGTCGCCCAGCTCACCGCCCGGCTGGTCATCGAGTACAACCAGCAGTGCCTGCCGGAACGGGAGCTCACGGCGGCGACCGAGGCGGACCGCAGGTCGTTCCTGGACTGGCGGGAGCAGCGGCTGCTGCTGGCGCGCCAGCGGCGCCGGGGCGGTGGCGCACTGCCCGCGCGCGGCCCGCGGGCGGCGACGGCCGCGCGCGGCACCCTCGTCTATCGCACGACGGCCTTCACCAGCCTGCACTTCCTGGCGGCCGACCCCGAGCGCGACGAGGAGGTGCGCCGCCGCTTCGGCGCGGCCGTGCACGAGCTGATGCTCGCGGATCGGCGCCATCTCACGCGCACCATCTTCGGCTGCTACCCGATGCAGTGCGTGCCGCTCGAGCGGCGCACCTTCAACCCGTACGAGTTCTACTGCCGCTACCTGGCAGCCGGCCGCATGTACCTCGCGCCGTTCGCGGGCCTGTGGTTCGCCGCGAAGCTGCTCGCGCTCTCGGCCAGGCGGCTGGTCGCGGTCATCCGCGACGTGGTCCATCCCGAGGCGAGCCGCCTCGAGGTCAACATCGCGGACGCGGGGTTCGACGTGGCGCGGCGCAAGGTGCACCGCATGCGCCGCCCGGTGGCGCTCGAGGCCGTGCGCTTGCGGGCGGAGTTCGACCTGGAGTACCTCGGGCTGGCCTGGCCCGGGCGGAGCGCGGCGGACCCGGCGGCGCAGGTCCTGGCCGGCGACCTCGACGCCCTCGGTGCCTCTGAGCTGGAGCGCGAGGAGTTCGGCGAGCTCAGGGCTCGGCGCCTGCGGCAGGTTCAGTGCCTGGAGCGCGTACTCGGCAGCGTCCCGGGCTGGAGCGGGGAGGCGGCGCGCGCGGCGGCGACCGCGTTCGTCTGCGATCACGAGCAGGCTCGGTCCCTGGTCACGGCGTGGGAGGAGCTGCGGGCGCTGCTCGGGCGCCTGGTGCTGCCGGCCGCGGCCCGGGCGCGCAGGAGCCGGGGCAGGACCTACCGCAGGCTGTGCGAATCGGTGGAGCGCTGCTGGCCGGCGCTGACCCGGGAGCGACCTGATCTCGCGGCCGGAGGCGAGGCGCTGCGCCGGGCGTTCGCCGCGGAGCTGGCGCGGGGGACTCCGGCGTCCCGCCAGCAGCTCGAACTCCTCGGCCAGAGGCTGTCCGGGGGCGAGGACGCACGCGCCTGCGCGCGAGAGATTCTCGAGGCCGTGGCGGCAAAGCCCTTCCCCTGGAGCGAACAACTCGTGACCGTGCGAGCCGTGCAGAGCCTGGCGATGCTGGATCTTCTCGGCTACGAGCGGGCGCTCTGGCGCCTGGGCGGCTTCGAGGAGGAAGGCGGAGGCCGCTGGTCCACGTGCGGGAATTAGGCGGCGTAACAGGCGGGATTCGCCGGTACGTGACGAGCGATTGGCGTTTCCTGCGTCCGGCGTCCGTCGCTTCGGCGCGGAAACCCGCGCCGGCGCCGCTGGCGGCGCGAGATTTCTGCGGAATCTGCAGTTTCCTCTTGTCACGACATCTTGCGTGACGATGATCCCGTGGAACGAGTGCCCAGGCTGGCAGTCGGCCGGCAGTGGATGACCCGTTCCGCTGGACGCGGACCAAGGAGAGAACATGACCCGAGTCGCCGAACCCACCACGCCTTCCTCGGTTCCCCGGGACGCGAAGGACCTGCTCGAGCACATCAAGGAGCAGGGGGTGCGCTTCCTGAGGCTCCAGTTCACGGACATCAGCGGCGTGAACAAGAACGTTGAAGTGCCCTACAGCCAGTTCCGGAAGGCCCTGGCCGGCGAGATCCTGTTCGACGGCTCCTCGGTGGAAGGGTTCACGCGGATCGAGGAATCGGACATGGTCTTGAAACCCGATCTCGGGACCTTCCGCGTCGATCCGTTTCTGTCGGAAGGCCCGCGCGGCAAGAACCACGGCGCGGTCGGGCGGCTGATCTGCAACATCCACAATCCGGACGAAACGCCCTTCGCCGGCTGCCCGCGCCTCACGCTCATCCGCCAGTGCGAGGCCGCCGCGGACCTCGGCTACGAGATGATGATGGGGCCGGAGGCGGAGTTCTTCCTGTTCCAGCGCACGGCCGAAGGCCACGCGACCACGGTGACGCACGACGCCGCGGGCTACTTCGACCTGGCGCCGGTCGATCTCGGCGAGGAGTGCCGCCGGGAGATCGTCTTCGCCCTGGAGAAGCTCGGCTTCGAGATCGAGGCCGCGCACCACGAGGTCGCGCCCGGCCAGCACGAGATCGACTTCAAGTACGGGGACGCCCTGTCGGTGGCCGACAACCTGGCGACCTTCCGCTACGTGGTGCGCCGCGTGGCGCGCGAGACCGGGCTGCACGCCACGTTCATGCCGAAACCCATCTTCGGCCAGAACGGCTCGGGGATGCACGTGCACCAGTCGCTCTTCCACGAGGGAGTCAACGTCTTCTACGACGAGAAGGGCGAGCACGGCGGCGTGGCGGACGTGATGCGCTGGTACGTGGGCGGCCTGCTGGCGCACGCGCGGTCCTTCTGCGCGGTGACCAACCCGCTGGTGAACTCGTACAAGCGCCTGGTGCCCGGCTACGAGGCCCCGACGCACCTGGCCTGGTCGATGCGCAACCGTTCGCCGCTGATCCGCGTGCCGGCCAGGCGCGGCATCGGCACGCGCTGCGAGCTGCGCATGCCGGATCCCTCGTGCAACCCCTACCTGGCCACGGCGGTGATGCTCGCCGCCGGCCTGGACGGAGTGAAGAACCACATCGAGCCGCCGCCGCCGGTCTCAGGGAACGTCTACCGCATGAGCGCGCGCGAGCGCGGCCGCCTGAAGATCCGCAGCCTGCCGGCCGACCTGGGCGAGGCCGTGGATCTCTTGGAGAAGAGCAAGCTCATGCGCGAAGTCCTGGGCGGCCACATCTTCGAGCAGTACGTGCACGCCAAGCGCGAGGAATGGAGCGAGTACATCGCGCGCGTCCACCCCTGGGAGGTCGAGCAGTACCTCGCCAGGTACTGAGCGCGGGCGCGGCGCGCCTCGCCTATGATCCGGGCGGGCCGGCGGCGGCAGGATGACGGGCCGCGCGCCGGCTGCCAGGGGCTGCCCCTGGCGTCCGCCCGGAGGGATCCATGGCGTTGCTCGTCTTCTATGTTGCCGCCGCGCTCGCGGTGTCCTTTCTCTGTTCCATGCTCGAGGCGACGCTCCTGTCCGTGCGCGTCTACTCGCTCATGGCGCGCAAGGAGGCCGGGGACAGAGGAGCGGCGCTGCTCCTCGACCTCAAGGAGCACCGCATCGACGACTCGATCAGCGCGATCCTCACGTTGAACACGGTTGCTCACACGCTCGGCGCCACGCTCGCCGGCGCGCAGGCGGGAGTCGTGTTCGGCGGCGCTGGCGTCGGGGTGTTCTCCGCGGTGCTCACGCTCCTCATCCTCCTGGGTACCGAGATCCTGCCCAAGACGATCGGCACGGCGCACGCGGGGCGGCTCGTGGGTTTCACCGGGCGCACCATCCACGTGATGACCCTGCTGCTCAAGCCCGTGCTTCTGGTCACCAAGGGGCTGACGGGTGCCATCGCGCGCGGCAGCAAGCGCACCGTGTCGCGCGACGACCTGCGCGCGCTCGTGTCGCTGGCGGACAGGTCCGGCACGCTGGAGGAGAGCGAGCTGCGCGTCCTCTACAACATCCTGCAGTGCGAGAACATCCTGATCGAGGACGTGATGACGCCGCGCACCGTGGTGAAGATGCTGCCCGCCACGGCGACCCTCGGCGACCTGCTGGACGACCCGGAAGCGCGCGCCTTCTCGCGCATTCCGCTGTGCGGGGAGAGTAAGGACGAGGTCATCGGCTACGTGCTGGCGCGGGAAGTCCTGGTGGCGGCGCTGCGCGGAACGGGACGCGCGGAGCCGTTGGCGCGGCACGCGCGCAGCGTGCGCTACGTGCCGGTGAGCGCCTCGCTCGCCAAGGCGCTGGACCTGTTCCTCGAGCGCACGGAGCAGCTCACCCTGGCGGTGGACGAGTTCGGCGGCGTGAGCGGCGTGGTGACCATCGAGGACCTGCTGGAGGCGATCCTGGGCGCCGCGATCGTCGACGAGAAGGACGTGGGCGTCGACCTGCGCAAGGCCGTGGCCGAGGTGCGCGACCGGCGCCTGGCGCGCATGGCGCGTCAGACTTCCTGGCGGGAAGGGTCGGAGTCTGGCGGCGGCACGGGGGCGGCGGGCGGCACCCCCTCAAGAGGCTGAGAGCGCCAGCATGCGATCGAGGGGCGCCTGCGCGCGGCGGCGCAGCTCCTCGTCCATCTCGAGCCTCGGGGCCAGGTCGCGCAGGCACAGGTAGAGCTTCTCCAGGCTGTTCCTCTTCATGTGCGGGCATTCGTTGCAGCGGCAGCCCTGCTCTCGCTCCTCGTAGGGCGCGGGGATGAGCTCCTTGCCCGGCGCGCTCTTCTGCATCTGGTGCAGGATGCCGGTCTCGGTGCCGACGATGAACGCCCGCGCCGGCGACGTCTGCACGCGCTTCAAGAGCGCGGTGGTGGAGCCGATGAACTCGGCGTGGCGCAGGACCGCGGCGTCGCACTCGGGGTGGGCGATGAACTCGGCGGCCGGATGGCGCGCCTTGAGGTCGAGGATCTTCCGCTCGCTGAAGGTCTCGTGCACGATGCACGTGCCCTGCCAGAGCTTCATGTCGCGGCCGGTCTTCTTGCTCACCCAGGCGCCGAGATTGCGGTCCGGCACGAAAAGGAGCGGCTGGCTGGCGGGGAACGACTCGACCACGCGCACCGCGTTGCTCGAGGTGCAGATGCAGTCGGCGAGCGCCTTCACCGCCGCCGAGCAGTTGATGTAGGCGACCACGGCGTGATCCGGGTGCGCCTCCTTCCAGGCCGCGAGCTCACCCGCGGGGCAGGCGTCGGCGAGCGAGCAGCCCGCTTCCAGGTCGGGCAGGACGACGATGCGGCGCGGGTTCAGGATCTTGGCGGTCTCGGCCATGAAGCGCACGCCGCAGAAGACGATGGTCGAGGCCTTGGACTCGGCGCAGAGCCT
>DYIW01000326.1 GCA_020723465.1 Phycisphaera mikurensis | reverse complement strand
GCCGCGCCGCGCATTCGGCCCCCCCGGCGCTCGCAACGCGGCCGCGGGGGATTCCAGACCTCCTGACCTAGGCCCCTCCTGGATTGTCCGGTCCAGGCCGCCCGGCGGGGCCTTCGGGGCGGGGTCCAGGGAAGGCGAGGCTGGTCTCCGGGGGCGGCTTGACCTCGAAGTGCAGGCGCAGCTTCGACCCTGGGAAGCGGGTTTTCGTGTCGTTGAGACTCTCGCACAGGGCAGCGAGAGCATGCGTCCGGTGGGGCGAGCTGAGGGGTTCGAGCGCCACGCGCAGTTCCTCGCCATCGACCGCGATGTCGCCGGCGGAGACCAGGGCGGACTGGACGAGCGTACGCCCCTCGTCTTCGGCCCGCCGGTAATGCGGGAAGACCAGGCGGACCAAATCACTCTCGGCCTGGTAGGCGACCATCTTGAGCAGGTCGACCAGGTGCTTGCGCTCGACGCGGAGCTTGACGACCTCGCCTTGCCCGAGCTGTTGCACGGGGACGTAGGCGGGCACACGGGCGCGCTTCTTCTCGAGATCCGTCACGCGCCGGATGGCCTCGGAGACACGGCGCCCGAGCGGCGCCACAGCGATGCGGAAGCCTCGCATCGTGCGCCGTACGCTCTCCCGGTTGGCGAAGGCCTCCGCGCCGTACTCGGCGGTGAGCCCGCTGAGGTCGGCGTAGGCTTGGTGCAGGGCCGCGTCGAGCTCCTTGCGCCGCGGGTTGGGGACCTGACGCGTCTCGTCAGCTGGCTCGACCCCGTAGTCGACAAGGGCATCGAGGGCGAACTCATCGAGCAGGTACTTGAAGAAGTTCTCCTGACGCCAGCGCCCGAACATGACTCGATGGGAAGGGCCTGTCCCCCGAGCTTCTAGCATCGGGTGCCAGAAACGAGGCCCGTGCGAACGGGCCCGTAGTCACACAGTACGGAGGACAGACCATGAGCAAGGCTACCAAGCAGGCCAGGATGTCGACGATCGGTTCTAGGCTCGATGTTCTCGAGGGGCACACGGATCTCTACGCCGGGATCGACCTGCACCGGGACGTGATGCAGATCGAGGTGCAGACCGAGGAGGGGACGGTGCTGTTCAACGGCGCGTTTTCGACCGACATCGGCGGCGTCCGGGAAGTGCTGAAGGTGTTCCAGGGACGGGTCAAGAAGATGGCGTGCGAGGCGACAGGCTTCTGGTACTGGTTCTCCGACCTCTGCCGGGAGATGGACCTGGACTTGGTGCTGGCGAACCCGCACCAACTGCGTGTGATCGCCGCGTCGGTGAAGAAGTGCGACCGGCTGGATGCGCACTGGCTGTGCGAGTTCCTGCGCCAGGGATACATCGACGAGGCGGCGGCGCCGGAGCAGGCCGCCCGCGACCGGCGCGAGCTGTTCCGCACGCGCGAGCTGTTGAAGCGTCACGCCCAGGACATGAAGAGGCAGATCCGTTCGTTCCTCAACCAGTACAACGTGCGCACCGCGGCGCGGGATCCGTTCTGCGCCAAGGGGCGGCGCGAGCTGCGCAGCCTCGAGCTGCGGCCGCTGGTGAGGAAGAGCCTCGACTACCGGCTGAACGTCCTCGAGGCGCTTTTGACGCAGATGGCCGCCCTGGAGCCCGAGCTGGAGAAGATGGCCGAACAGGAGCTCCCGGCGCAGTTGCTGCAGCAGGAGGTGCCCGGCATCGGGCCGATCCTTGCCACGGCGATCCTGACCGAGGCGATGGACATCTCGCGCTTCGGCAGCGCGCGCCAGTTTGCCGCGCACACCGGGCTGGTGCCGAGGGTGCGGGCGTCGGCGGGCAAGCAGACCCGGGGCGGCATCACCAAGCACGGGCCGCGCTACCTGCGTTGGGCGCTGGTGCAGGCTGCGCGGCAGATGGTGGCGAACGACCCGGTGGTGAAGAAGTGGTACACGCGTCACCGCCGGCGCAAGGGTGCCGGGCGCGCCTACGTGATGGTCGCGCACAAGCTGGCGCGCTACCTCTACCTGTTCGCCGTGCACGGCGTGTGCTTCGAGAGCGCCAAGCTCTTCCCGCCCCGCCGCAAGAAGAAGCGCACGGCGTAGAACGGAGCCCCTCCCAGATCCCCCCGCCGCAGCTCAACCGCGAAGAAAGGAAACCAGACAACAGATGTTCGGAACTCGGATGAGAGCGAGCCCGCCTACCGCATGGTCCCCGAGACCGTTACATGACTGGTGCCGCTCTCTTCCGTCTCTAGTCGTGGGTCACGAACCCGAAGAGTTGCATGGATACTCCGAACGTCTGCTTTCCGGCTTCCCGTCCTTCCTGGCGCCGCTGCTGGCGCGGGGGGTCGCCGCCGCGCGCCCGCTGGCTGCACTGAACGCCCTCGGGCGCGCGGCGACCTCTTCTCCGGCTCACGACCTGACGGAAGGGGGCTTATTCGCTTGACATAGGCCCTTCCCGAGAGTTGCGGTAGGCGACCTCGATCGCCCTTAGCTCCCGGCGCGACGTGATGATGGGTGTCTGATGACCGTCCTCGGCCAGCCGCGTGACCTGACGTAGGTGCAGTCGCTTGCGCGCGTGCCGCGGCCCATACTCGAGGTGCGTCCCGGTATCGGCCAGGACGTAGCGCACCTCGCGTCCATCGAGCACGGCCTCGTAGGCAGAGAAGCACGAGCTTCTCACCCGACGACAGCGCCCCTTCCGGTAGGTCATGATGTCGAAGCCCTTGCCGATGAGCTCCTTGAACAGCTTCGGGCTCCAGCCGCCACGGTCGAAGATCACCGTCACGCGACGGTCACCAACCAGCGTGCGAACCTCGTCCAGGATTCCCGGCAGCACCTTGACCAGCCCCCGGTTGGCTTCCGTCGTAACCACGAACAGCGGCTCGCCCGCGGCGTCGTTGACCCAGTAGTCGGTCGTGGCCGGCATGGCCAGGCGGATGCGCGTCAGATGCGTCTTGGGCAGCGGGTGCTTGCCGTGGTAGGCGCGGACGTGACCATCGACGTAGAGGAAGCCCATGGCGTGGCCGCGGGTCGCCACGCGGTGCTCGGCCAGAGCCCGGCCGAAGTCGGCGGCGCGGCCGAAGGCGGCGAGACGGGCCAGCTTGCGGCGCAGCGTCTTGACCTCCGGAGCACGATCCAGTCCGAGCAGTCGGCCGAGAACCCGCGGAGAGTGCTCCTTCAGACCCTCGGGCCGCTTGATGCGCAGCAGGGCCATGAGTAGCAACGTCACGAGAGAGGTGCGCAGTCCGTAGAACGCCGGGCGGATGCTGCCGCAGATCTCGGTCGCGATCCGGAACACGCCGCTGTCGACCAGAGCTGGAACCGCGAGTAAGACTCCCGCTCCGGGAACCTGCGGCGCTGGCGCGAACAATGGTGCGGCATCATCGAGGAGGCCCAGGCGAGCCATGACCCGATCGAAAGACCGGTCCATTGGGTCCGTGTCGAAGGACACGGCTGGCGGCTCGGTGGTGCAGGTGTCCGTGCCACACAGGCCTGAGTCGACATCCGCTGCGCTGCCTTGGCTCCCCGGCCGGGTGTGTTCGCTCTCGGTGCTCGCGGGGCCGGACCTCGAACCGGACAGGTTTGGGTTCGCTGGGGCGGGCTCGAGGTCGAACGTGAGCTGTCTCCCCGTGTCAGGCTTCCACCCGAGCCGCCGCAGGAGTTTGCGCACGGCTGTCTCGCTGACGGCCAGGCGGCGTGCGATCTCACGGTTCGAAGTCCCCTCCGCCTTCCAGTCGTTGACGAGCTGGCAGCACGAGGGGGCCAGCCGAGCAGATCCCTTAGGATAACCGCTTCCTCGCCCCAGAGCAGCAAGGCCGCCCGCTTCGAAACGTCGCTGGTAGCGCCGCACCGTGCGTGGGTCGCAGTCGAAGGCCGCCGCGATCTCCGTCTGCTTCGCCTCGTGTTGCTCCGCCAAGATGACCATCGCGTAGGCCTCTGCCATGCGGTCGCCCACCGCGTAGTGGGCCACCGGCGCGTCGCGGACCGTCACCACCCGGTAGCCGGCGCGCGTCCGGATGGAGCATCGTCCGTTGACCACAACGGTGCGCTCGGCCCTCCCCGAAGCGTCCTCCGCCGGAAACAACTCGCCCTGCCATGTGCTCGTCGCCATGCCCCATCATCGCCGGGCGGCCCGACGAGAAACCGGACAGGTTTGGGTTCGCACCCCGAGCAGGGTCGGAAACCCTGAGGAGATCTCCCTGCCGCTCGATGCGGTCGACGGCAGAATCCTTCAGGGTCTTGCGTAAAGAGGAGTTACGCCGGCGCTCGCGCAACGCGCCAGGGGACCGTCTGACCCGGCAGAGACGGCGCTACGTCAGGAGGTCTGGATTCCTGCTCAGGCTCTGAGCGCGCGCCGCTACGCGCCGCGCGCGGCGCCGGCGACGAGCGCCTCGAGTTCCTCGACCAGGCCGCCCAGCCGCCCGGCCTGCGCGTTGAGCTGCTCGGCGGCCGCAGCCGACTGCTCGGCGTTGGCGGCGTTGCCCTGGGTGACGCGGTCGATCTCCGCCATCGCCTTCTCGACCTGCGCCACGCCGTCGCTCTGCTCGCCGCATGCGGCCGAGATCTCGCCGATGGTGCCGGTCTGGCGCTCGCTCGCCGACGCGACCTCGGCGATGTGCCCGGCCACCCTCTCGATCGAGGCGGCCACCGCCCCCAGCCCGGTCATGGCTTCGCCCGCGGCGCTCACGCCGTTGTTGGCGTTGGCGGACGACTGGTCGATGAGGGTCGCCGTGTCGCGCGCCGCGCCCGCGCAGCGCTGCGCCAGGCTGCGCACCTCCTGCGCCACGACCGCGAAGCCCTTGCCCGCCTCGCCGGCGCGCGCCGCCTCCACCGCGGCGTTCAGGGCCAGCAGGTTGGTCTGGAAGGCGATCTCGTCGATGGTGTGCAGGAACTTCGCCGTCTCGTCGGACGACTTCTTGATCATGCCGACCACGTCGGCGAGGTGCTTCAAGGCCGTCTGGCCACCGGCCACCTGGCGCACGGCCAGGTCCGCCTGGTTCTTCGCTTCGAGCGCGCTCTCCGAGTTGTGCAGCGCGATCTCGCTGAGCTGGCAGGCGCCGTCCGCGGTCGAGCGGATCATCTTGGAGATCTCCTCGAAACTGGCCGCCGTCTCCTCCAGGCTGGTCGCCTGGCTGCCGGCGCCCCGCGCCAGCCCCCGGCTGGCCTGCGAGACCTCTTCGGCCGCCGCCGCGGTCTGGCGCGTGGCGTCGCGCAAACCTCCGGCGATGGACTGGAGCGGCCGCACGATCGAGCGCGCCACGCGGTAGAGGATCAGTCCCAGCGCCGCGGCGCAGAACATGTAGGCGATGACCGCGGCGGCGTTCGCCGTCCCGAGGCTCGAGAGCAACCGCTCGTGCGCCGCGTCGCGTTCCTGCTGCAGGCCGCCCGCCAGCGCGAGCAGGTTCCCCTCCACGGTCTGCGCCGCCTCGTCCAGCCGCGCGCGCAGCTCACCCAGCCGCCGCTCGGCTTCCGCGGGATCGACGCCGCCCGGGCGCAGGAGCACTGCCAGGTCGGTCGTGGCACAGCGCGCCAGCGTCTCGGTTCCTTTTAGAACCTCTGCCGCGAGGCGCCGGTGCTCGTCCGAGTCCTCCTGGGCCGCCAGGCGCGGCGCCCCCTCCTGCAGGGCCGCGGCGTCCCGCGCGATCCTGTCGATGCGTCCGTCCTCGGCGCCGCCCTGCCGCCAGTCGGCGAGGACCTGCAGCGCAAGCAACGAGAGGTGGAGCTGCGCCCGGTGCATCTCGCTGATGAGGTCCGCCTGCGCGCCGCGGCGGTTTTCCTCGTCCAGGCTGGCGCGCACCGTCCGGCCGGTCTGGAACACGGCGACGTAGAGAATGGTCAGGAAGAGCACGGCCGTCGCGCCGATCCAGACCATCTTCTTCCACAGGGCGATTCTCTGGCGCATGACGCGTTCCCTGGACTGGAGTCCTCTCGGGATTCGGGTCCCGCTGCTGGCGGTGCCGCGGTGGGCAGGCGGCCTCCGGGCCGCCCGCCTCGATCCAGTCTCTTCGGAGCGCGCGCCGCCGGACCTTGAGGCGATCCGGCGCCCGCACTCAGAGCCTGAGCAGGAATCCCCCGCGGCCGCGTTGCGAGCGCCGGGGG
>DYIW01000325.1 GCA_020723465.1 Phycisphaera mikurensis | reverse complement strand
CGCGCGGCGCGACGATTCCCGGGAGTAGTAGATCACAAACGTCGAGTCCACTTGGCCCCGCGCTTGACATGTTGTAGCCTGCTGGCTACAGTAGTCTGATGATCGAGCTTCGCAAGACCGATCTCTTCGCTCGGTGGCTCGATGGCCTGCCCGACGTTCAGGCAAGAGCGCGGGTCCAAGCCAGGATCGAACGGCTCGCCGCTGGAAACGCCGGCGATGTCGGCCCCGTTGGTCAGGGCGTTTCGGAGCTGCGTATCAACTACGGTCCCGGTTACAGAGTCTATTTCAAGAACCGCGGGCAAGGGCTGATCCTCCTCTTGGCTGGCGGCGACAAAAGAACCCAGGCCAAGGATATCAGAGTAGCTTTGCGTCTCGCACGTGACCTCTCGGAGTAGCTGCTATGGCCAAGACCACTACCACCCGCTATGACGTGGCCGAACACCTTCGAACCCCGGAGGAAATGGCTGCCTACCTCGAAGCCTGCCTCGAAGAGGCAGACGGAGATGCCACCTTCGTCGCCAAGGCTCTTGGGGACATTGCCCGAGCCAAAGGAATGGCGCAGGTTGCTCGGGACGCTGGATTGTCCCGCGAGAGTCTCTACAAGGCCCTCTCTGGAGATCGAAGCCCCGGCTTCGACACCATTCTGAAGGTCATTCGGGCTCTGGGATTGACGCTGCACGCCAAACCTGATCATGGCTAGCCGCTTTCGCTGGCGCGGCACCGACGCCGAGGACGTCAGAATACTGGACTACCACGGGGCCTGACTCATGATCCCCAGCAACCGTACTCCTACCCACCCTGGCGAGATCCTGCGCGAGGAGTTCCTGGAGCCACTCGAGCTGACGCAGGTCGAGCTGGCGCAGCATCTCGAGATTCCACTGCAGCGGCTCAACGGCATCGTTCGAGGCAAGCGTGCCGTCACTCCCGAGACCGCGTGGCTGCTTTCGCAGGCATTCCGCACGTCTCCGGAGTTCTGGCTCAACCTGCAGGCGGCATACGACCTGGCTGCCGCCAAGCCCGGCCGCAAGATCCGCCCCGTTCGCAAGGTCGGGTGAGACTCGCTCAGCGCGCGCCGCGGCCGCCCGCCATCCAGCCGGCGAGCAGGCGGTGGAAGTGGTGGACGCACTTCTCGGCCACGGGCGAGTAGCGCCCGCCGCGGAAGAGCCGCGACTCCATGCCCCGCTGCACGCTCTCGATCACGTGCGCGTCCTCCTCGGCCGTGCGGCGCAGGGCCTCGAGCGTGCCCGGCGGCCGCGGCGCGGCCCGGCCGGCGAAGCAGCGGAAGGAGACGTGCGTGCGCCGCTGGCCCAGCGGCTGGATCGCGCGCAGGGCGAGGCCCCACGGATGGATGGTCAGGAAGGTCGCCGGGAAGAGCCAGAAGTGGTACGCGGCGATCCGCTCGCCGCGGTCCGGATGCCCCTCGGGCAGGACGAAGACCGGGTCGCCGGCCGAGCCGGGATCGGTCTGCAGCGAGCCGTGCTCCCAGAGCACGGTGCGCGGCGAGGGCACGATGCTGCGGCCGGCGAAGACCGAGTGGATGTGCGGCGTGTGCAGCCCCTCCAGGCCGTTCTCGCAGCACAGCACCCAGTTCGCCGCAATCTCCAGCTCGTAGCTCGCCTCGGCCTCGTAGGTCCAGTCGCCGCCGCCCGCGCCGGCCAGGCGCTCCTAGACGCGCGACACCACGTCGTCCGCGCCCACCGCGGGCGCCAGGCTGGCGAACATCAGCCCGCGCCAGGCGGCGATGGGGATGCGCGGCAGGTAGTCCTTCTCCGAGGGGAACTTCTCCGCCTCCTCGAAGCCCGGCATGAAGGCGAAGGTGCCGTCCAGGTGGAAGCGGCGGCCGTGGTAGCCGCAGCGCAGCGACTCCAGGTTCCACTCGCCGTCCACGATCAGGTTGCCGCGGTGGGTGCACACGTTCGACAGGCAGTGCAGGTCGGACTGCGCGTCCCTCACCAGCAGCAGCGGCTCGTCCAGGCAGCCCGGGAGCAGCGTCACGGCCCGGGCGCTGCCCGGCTCGTCCAGCCCGGCGGCGTGGGACAAGTAGTGCCAGGTGCGCGGGAAGACGTGCTTCCTTTGCGCCTCGAAGACCTTCGCGTCGCAGTAGAGGGACGCGGCCGGCGTGTGCGCCCGGCGGATGTCCTCGTCCACCTCGAATCGGGATCTCGCCATCAGTTCCCTCCGGGCGCCGGCGGTGCCTGTCCTCGGCACCACTCCTCCCACTGGTCCACGACCCGGGCGCGCTCCTCCGCCGGCAGGTCCCAGGCGTAGCCGAAGTCCTGGCCGAAGAGGGAGCGCGCCTGACGGTGCGCGTCGATGCGCGTGTTGAGATCGCCGCTGCGCAGCCCCTTGAAGAGGGTGGGCACGCCCGCGGCGCTGCCCAGGCGCCAGAGGGCCGCGGCCGCGGCGTGGGCCACGTAGAAGCTGTTGTCGCCGAGCAGCGCGGCGAGCGCGCCCTTCGCCTCGACGGCGCCGAGCGCGGCGAGCGCCTCGCACGCGGCCACGCGCACCTCCGATGCCTCGTCGGACAGGGCCGAGACCAGCAGCGCCGCGCCCTTCCGCTCGCCGCACTTCTCGATGATGCGCACCGCCGCGAGCCGGGTCTCGGGCGCGTCCGCGTCGAGCCACCTGGCCGCCTCGGCGAGAGTCTGCTCCGCGCCCTGAGCGCGCAGGGTCTCGAGCAAGAGCTCTTCTGGCGCCATCCAGCGGCCGTCCCGGCGCACGTGGCCAAGGAGCAGGCGCGCTTTCCGGTGCTCGGGCTCGAGCGCCACGACCTCCTCGAGCAGCTTGCGGCCCTCGTCGCGCATGTCCGACTTCAGGCACCAGCGCGCCAGCGCGAAGCGCGTCTCGGCGTCGCCCGCGCGCAGTTTGGCGACGCGCTGCAGGTAGAGCAGCCGCGGCGCCTCGCCCTGGCGCTTGCCGCGGAGCGAGTCCGCCGACCCGGCCATGAGCGTCCAGTGGCCGCCGGGCGCGCCGCCCGCTCCCACCGAGTGGCCGATGCCCACCTGCACCGCGCCCGCGCTGACCAGCAGGCGGTGATGGCCGGAGGAGTTGTACCAGCCGTCGAAGGCGGCCTGCGCGTCGCCCGAGATGGCGCAGTTCTCGCCCACCGAGCCGCCGAAGCCCTCGCGCGCGGCGCGCATCTGCGGCGTCTTGTTCTCCGAGACCGGCGACTCGTGCGCGAAGTAGCCCCGGTCCTGCATCTCCTGGCTGTGCTTGCGGCAGGCGACCAGGAGGCGCTCGTCCAGCTCCAGGCAGCGCAGCCCGAGCATGACGCGGTAGTCGTTGAGGATGCGCACGAAGCGGCGCTCCTCGTCGCTGGCCGTGGAGGCGCAGGTGGCGTTGTACTCGTACAGCTCCTCGATCTTCTTCTGCTCCGGCCTGGCGTACGCGAGCGACACGCCGTCGAACACCTCGTTCAGCTCCTCGTAGGCCAGCTTGAGGTCCTCGTCGTACCAGTTGGGAGAGAAGCCCGCGCGCTTCAGGTAGCGCGCGGCCTCGCGCACGAAGTACAGGGCGTTGTTGACCTCGGGTACCTTCGCGATAAACAGGCGCCCGGGGCCGAGCCAGAACTGGCGCAGCGCCGCCACCGCGCTGTCCACGCGCGGCTGCCCCACCGCGCCGTGCGCGTCGTCCGGGTAGGCGGTCCCGTCGTTGATGATCTTGAGCGCCTCCTGGCGCGCCTGCTTGATGTCGGCCGCGAGCTGCTTGCGGAAGGCGGCCGCGGCGTTCGAGCGCGCGAAAGCCAAGAAGTCGGCGCGCGCCTTCTCCTCGGCGTCGCGCAGGATCGGCTCGAGCACGCGGATGCCGTCCGGCCCGAGCGCGATGAGCTGGTCATAAGCGGCGAGCCGAGCCGGGGAGCTCTTGCTGCGCGCGTCGCGCGCCAGGGCGGCGAGGTCGGCGTCGCCGGCGGCGGGCGCCGCGAGCAGGCAGAGAAGCGCGAGGAGCGAGATCATTCGCGGCGGCGCAGTCCGTTCTCCGAAGCGGCGAGCAGAGGGAAACATCCTACCAGCCCGGTCTGGCCCGCGCCTGCTTTCGCGCGGGCCGAGGGCGCCGCGCCCTCCTGTGCCACTATCCGCGAGGATCTTCGCGCGGCACGCAGATCCCGAACACCCTCGCCGAGAGTCGGAGGCACACTCGAACGCGTTGAAGCCACCAGTCGGCCGAAGGGTCCGGCCTCCAACTACCGACTTCGAACTTCCAACTCGCGGCGGCGCCCGCCGGACCCAACCAGCGAGCGCGGATCGGTTTGGTGCGGCGCCGCCGCGATGTGGTGCTCGGCTCCCTCCAGCGCTAGAACGGTGCCCATGCTGCACCTCCTTCTTCTGCCCGTGCTCGCTCTCTTCCCCGGAAACCGCGCCGAGCTCGCGCTCGACGGCCCCTGGGAGATCACCAGCGACGACCCGCTCGCGCCGCAGGCGGCCTGGCGCCCGATCGAGGTGCCCTCCTCCTTCGAGAGCGCGCTCGGCGTGCGCTTCGACGGCGTGGCCAGCTACCGGCGCTCGTTCACCATCCCCGAGGACTTCGCCGGGCAGCGCCTCGTGCTGCACTTCGACGCTGTCGCCACCGAGGCGCACGTCTGGCTCAACGACGAGCTGGTCGGCACGCACCTCGGCGGCTGGACCGCCTTCCGCGTGGACGTCACCGCCGTGGCGCGGCGCGGCGCGGAGAACCGCCTGTTGGTGATGGTCGACGAGAAGGTCGGCCACAACACGCAGGGCTTCCTGCCGATCATCGCCCCGCACTTCGGCGGCATCTGGCAGTCCGTGCGCCTGCTCGGCCTGTCCGATCCGTGGATCAACGACCTCGCCGTGCTGGCCGCGGGCGACGCCGAGAGCGCCACGCTGGCGCTCGAGGCGCCGCTCGTGGGCGACGCGATTGGCTGCCGGCTCGAGGCCGAGGCGACGATCGGCGAGCAGCGCTTCGGCGCGACGCTCGAGCACGGCCGCCGCGTCCTGCACGTCGAAGGGTTCGAGCCGTGGGACGTGGGCCGGCCCAACCTCTACCCCGTGTCCTTCCGCCTGCTCGACGACGCGGGCCGCGAGATCGACTCCTTTCAGACCTCGGCCGCCTTCCGCAGCGCGCGCAGCGAGGGACGGCGCCTGCTCTTGAACGGCCGGCCGCTCAGCGTGCGCGGCATGCTGGAGTGGGGCTACTACGCGCCGCTGCTCGCGCCCGCCCCGCCCGAGGAACAGATGCGCCGCGAGATCGCGGAGTGCCGGGCGCGTGGCTTCAACCTGGTGAAGTTCTGCCTGTGGCTGCCGCCGCGGCGCATCCTCAGGCTCTTCGACGAGGCCGGCATGCTCGCCTGGATGGAGTACCCGACCTGGCATCCGACCTTCGACGAGGCGCACCGCGCCGACCTGGTGCGCGAGTTCGAGGAGTTCTACGCCCACGACCGCAACCATCCGTCGGTCCTGCTGCGCAGCCTGACCTGCGAGACCGGCCCGTCCGCCTCGCTCGAGGTCATCCAGGACCTCTACGACCGCGCGCACGCGCGCGTGCCCGGCGCCCTGGTCGTCGACGACTCCTCCTGGATCGCGTGGAACCGCGTCTTCGACTTCTATGACGACCACCCCTACGGCAACAACGACACCTGGCCGGCGGAGCTGGACGCGCTGAACCGCTACGTCGACGAGCGCGAGAGGAAGCCGCTCATGCTCGGCGAGGCGATCAGCGCTGACACCTGGCCGGACCTGCTGCCGCTCTCCGAGGCAGCCGCCCTGCGCGAATGGTGGGTCCCCATCCATTACCGCTCACAGGTGGCGTGGGAAGCCGCCCTGGCGGCGCGCTCTGGCGCCGCAACCGCGGAGGCGCTCATCCCCCACTCGCTGCGCTTCGGCCTGAACCAGCGCAAGGACCAGATCGAGGCCTTCCGCCTCATCGTCCCGGACGGAGGCTACGTGGTGTCCGTGGCGCGCGACGTGACCGTGGCCAGCATGGGCCTCTCCGACCATCTCAACCGCTGGAAGTGGGCGCCGCGCGAATGGACCTGGCACGGCGACACCATGCTGGTCCTCGGGCGCGGCACGCCGCGCTCCTGCAGGTCGGGCGAGACGCTCGAGCTGCCGG
>DYIW01000324.1 GCA_020723465.1 Phycisphaera mikurensis | reverse complement strand
ACTCCACGCGGCGGCGGCGGTAGCCGCCGGGAGGCGCCTCGCCGAAAGGCGGCGGCGTTTCCTGGACGGCCTCCGCGTCGCCCGCGCAGGCGTCCGGCCCGTGTCGCAGCAGCCCGCACTCGATGGCGTCCTCGAAGGAGCGCTCGGATATGTCCGGGGTCATGTCGCCTTCCCTTCTGTCACAGCCGGATGTCGCAGTCTGTCACAGCCCCGTGTCACAGCTTGTCACAGCTCCTTCCGAAGCGCCCGGATCGACTCGGAGAGGCGGTAATGGCGGGTCGGATCCGTCGGTCCGCTCCCCATCTCGACGAACAAACCCTTTGTTACCAAGGATTTGAGGTCTCTCTGGAGCGTCCGCCGGTTTGCGTCCGGGCAGAGGGCCTCGAACTCCTGGATGGTCAGGCGCCCGGCTTCGAACACCTGGCCAAGAGCGGCCGCCTGCCGATCGGAGAGCCCGTGCTCCCGGGCGAGAAGGTCCGCGCGGATCACCCGCTCGCCGCGCGCCTTCACCTCGTCGAGTTGGGTCGCGAGTCCATCCGTGAAGAACTCGAGCCAGCCGGTCAGGTCCATGTCCCGTTCTCGCACGGTCCGGATCGCGCGGTAGAAGGCCGCGCGGTCGCGGTCGTAGTACTCGCTGATCGTGAAGAGCCGCTTGAAGTCGTAGCCGGCCCGGTAGAGGCAGAGCGTCGAGAGCAGGCGCGAGCTGCGGCCGTTGCCGTCGAGGAACGGGTGGATGTGCACGAGCTGGAACTGCCCGGCGCCGGCCGCGAGCACCGGGTGCACGTCGCCCGGATCGTTCAGCCACCCCACCAGCTCGCGCATGAACCGCGGCACGTCGTGCGCCGGCGGCGGCGTGTAGGTCACCTTGCCCGAAGCCGAGTTGACCACGTAGTTCTGCACCCGCCGGTACTCGCCCGGCGCGGCCGAGCCCCCGCGCACGCCCTGGACCAGCTCCCTGTGGATCTCGCGGATCAGCCCCTCGGTGAGCGGCCCGCCCGCGCCCAGGAAGCCCGCCACCAGCTCGAACGCGCGCCGGTAGTTGAGAAGCTCGCGCACGTCGTCCGGGTCGGCATCCGGGACCGCCTCGCCGGCCAGCAGACGCTCGGACTGCTCGAGCGTGAGCCGCGTTCCTTCGATGTGCGTGGTGTGGTGAGCCTCGAGCACCAGGGCCCGGTCGCCCATGCGGCGGATCCAGTCCTCCGAGAGCTTGGCCGCCTCGAGAAACCCCCGCGCCCGCTCGATCCGCGTCAGCGCCGCGGTGATCGGGTGCGTCACGGTGAAGCGCGGGGCGAAGGTCATGCCCGCCTCCCGCGCCGCCGCGCGCGCCCGGCGCCAGTGAGCTGGGGCGGCTCTTCGAGGACGTCGAGGATCGCCCGCGCGCAGTACACGCGGTTGCGCCTGGCCTTGGTCGCGAGCGTGACGACGCCCACCGACCCGAGCCGATCGATCGCCCGCTGGGCGGTGGTGAAGGCCACGTCGAGCCGCTCGGCGAGTCTCTTCACCGTCCAGAAGGGGTTCTCGACGAGGAGATCCAGCAACCGTTCGGCCAGGTGCGAGGATCCCGCGCCGAGCCGCTCGCGCCAGTCCATGAGCAGCTCGTCGATGCGCTGGATGCGGCCGAGCGCGTCCTCGGCCTGCGAGGAGACGCCGAGCAGGAAGTAGCCGAGCCATTCCTCCCACTCGCCCTGCTCCGTGATAGCGCGGAGGCGCGCGTAGTACTCCTGGCGCGTGGCCTCGAAGAAGGCGCTGAGATAGAGGACCGGCGCGGGAAGCACCCGCCGCTCGATGAGGAGCAGCGTGATGAGCAGGCGGCCGACGCGTCCGTTTCCGTCGAGGAACGGGTGGATCGCCTCGAACTGCGCGTGCGCCAGCGCCGCGAGCACCAGCGGCGGCAGCGAGCGGTCGTGCAGGAAGCGCTCCCACGCGCCGAGGCAGTCCATCAGCCGGTCCGCGGGCGGCGGCACGTAGGTGGCGCTGGCCAGAGTGGCGCCCGCAGGGCCGATCCAGTTCTGCGAGCGCCGGAACTCCCCGGGCGTCGCCGTGTCGCCGCGCACGTCCCGCATGAGCTTCGCGTGCAGCTCCTTCACCAGACGCAGCGACAGCGGCAGGCCGGCCAGGCGCGCCACGCCGTGCTCGAGGGCCACGACGTAGTTTCCGACCTCGCGCAGGTCATCCGGGCTGCGCTCGACCACGGCCCCGGCCTCGGCCGCGAGCAGCTCGGCGAGCGTGGCCTCCGTGCCCTCGATACGGCTCGACAGCACCGCCTCGCGGCGCACGAACGGCCGGATGAGCAGGTGCGGATTCGGGAGGCGGCGCCCTTCGCCGGCGAGACGGCCGACCGCGAGATCCGCGCGCGACAGCGCGGCCACCAGCGCGTCGCTCCAGGCGAGGCGGGGAGGCAGGGGCTCCGGCACGTATGCCTGGTAACCGCCGAGGCAGCGGATCTTCTGGCCGTGCGGCCAGCGCTTGGTCGTCCTCTTCATCGGCCCCCTTGTTTGCGGCCGCGAAAATAGCCGAGCAGCAAATTAGCGAAACCTGACCGTTTCGCAAGCAAGAACGGCGCCGCCGCTCCTCCGGTCAGACCTCCGCCTCCTCGCGCACGTCGATCTTGCCCGTCACCGCGGCGGAGATGAGCGCTGTGCGCAGCTCCTTCAGCTTCCCGATCGCCTCGCGGACCTTGGCGACGAGGGCGTCGATGCGCGCAGTTTCTCGGTCGAGAAAGGCGGCGATGGCGCGCTGGTCCGACTCAGAGGGCTCGGGAAGGACTACGTTCCGGAACTGCGGGACTCGAAACCTGGGCGCCCGCTCGCGAACGGCGTTGCAGATGACGAGTATGTAACCGCGCTTGGCCATGAGTCGGAGCGCGGCAGCGTAGTATCGGTTGTCGGTTCTCGGACATAGCGGCTCGAGAACGAGGTACTCCGGAGAGCACTTCCCGGTCGAGTCCGAGACGCCGATCGCCCCGGCGAAGGCGTCCATGCCCTGTATCACCAAGTCACCGCTCCGAACCCGCTGGTAACCAACTTCCTGAATCGCGAACGTGTACCCTTCAGCGCGCCGCTTCTCTCGCAAGGTGACCTCTCCATCACGGTACGCCGTCACCACGCCATCATCCTCATGCGGGGGAAGATCGAGGGCGCGATAGAGGTACCGGCCTTGCCGAGTCCCCCAATGCGCCGGAATCTCCCCCAGCCACTCGACGCCGGAGTCCTTCATGGGGACGGTCGGGTCGAGACCCTTGGTGACGGCGCGGGTGATGAGGGCGGTGCGCTTCTCCTGGAGCAGCTCGATCAGCCGCCCATTCTTCGCCACGAGCGCATCGATCCGCGCTGTCTCCCGGTCGAGGAAGGCGGCGATGGCGCGCTGCTCGGGCTCGGTAGGGATTGCGAACATGCCGGTTGCTATCGCATCGCCGCCAAGCCCGAAGCGGGTGATGCCGTTGGCTGCCACCTGAAACTGATCTCTTGGGCCAATCGCACTGAAGGCGCGCGCGAGGAAAGGCCCGTGGCAGCTGTGCTTTGGCCTGATGTGCGCCAGGTGGTAGCCGCACAGCACTGCCGGCAGATGCTCCACAACTACCGCAGGGACCGCGATGTCGGTCCACGACTCCGAGTCCTTGGTGATGAGCACGTCGCCGTTGCGAAGCGTGAACCGGCCCACCTGTTCTGCTGTCGCGGTGGCCGCCATGAAGTCCAGATCTGCTGAGATACGCTCGTGGTAGTAGACGTCGGTGTAGTTGCAGAGCTGAACGGGCTCTTGGCCTTCAACCGACTTCTTGTCGACATTGCTGAGCTGAACCGCCGCGATGGTCTTGAGTCGTCGCACCTCCCAATGCGCCGGGATCTCCCTCAGCCACTCGACGCCGGAGTCCTTGTAGGCCGGGTATGGCTTGAACCGTCGAGCCGTCGCCCCTTTCATGCTCCTTCCTCCCGCCCTGCTCATCGCCACGGCCCCCCGGGCGTCCAGGCGAGAGCGAACGCCTGGCCCGCGATGATGCTCTCGCGCACGGGCCCGAGGAACTCGGCAATGCGCCCGCCGACCTTGCCAATGGCGCGCGGAGGCGGCTTCCTGAACCGACCCTTGCGGAGGTAGGCGTCCCACCGGGCCCCGACGTCGGGGTTCGCGTAGAACCCCGGCGTCAGGGCGTCGGGCGTCTCCCGCGTCCACGGGGTGCCGCGCCGGTCGAAGCAGCGTGCGACCGCTTCGCGCAGGGATCGCCCGTCGAAAGGGAAGGCCTCCGAGAGGGCCCAGAGGTCGTGGAAGTCCTTCATACGGCTGTTGCGGCGGCCGAGCTGGACCATCGCCTCGAACTTCTCCGCCACGGTGGCGACGCGAGGGTAGGCGCGGACGCGCGGCGGCGGAAGGCGATCGATGAGGTTGGGCATGTCGACCTCTTCCGGTGACACGGACAGCGCATCCCCGAAGCCGAAGTCCACCTGCAGGCGGATCCGGCTCTTGCCGAGAAGGGCGCGCAGCACGGCGCGCTGGCCGGCGTATCGCTGCTCGTCGCGAATGGGCGTGACCGAGAGGGTATCGAGATCGAAGACGATGCCGTCCTCCGGGCAGGGCACCCGGCAGATCGCCTCCATCATCGCCCGCACCGCGGATCCGCTGCTCTCGCCCGAGGCCAGCAGATCGACGTCGCGCGTGGCGCGGTAGGGATCGGCCATCCAGATCGTGAGCAACCCGGCTCCTTTGAGCGTGCAGCGGTCGCGCAGCTCGGACGCCCCGAGACGGTAGAGGAATCGCCCGCAGACGTACTGCACGAGGAAAGGCTCGAACGATTCACCGCGCTTCTTCGCCTCGTTCAGCAGGCGAGCCTTGACCGATGCCGCGACGTCCGGGCTCATGGTGCCATGGTCTCCAGCGCCGCGCGCAGGCGACGGCTCGGCAGGACGTCGAGCGCGCGCATCAGGGCATCCGTCGACACCTTCCGCCTCCGAAGGCCGTCGTAGAGAGCTTCGAGCGCGGCCTCGCGCCCAATCAGACGCTCGAAGCGGAAGCAGTCGACGATGGTCCGGGCCGGGGACGTGATCCGTGCGGGCACGCCCTCGAACTCCGTCCGCTGGGTCCCGTACGACCACGCGGCGCCGCTGAATCGGACCAGGCGCACCTTGATCCCCGGGACCCGAGGCCGGTCGGCCTTGTGGGGGACGGCGAGCCAGATCTCGTGGGAAAGCTGGGTGCCGATCTCGTGGACGCTGAGCGCGGACAGCAGGCAGACGATCGATTTCGGTACCCGGGCGCAGACGGCGGCCAGCGTGTAGTGCTCGCTCGGCTCGGCGTCAGCCAGCCGATACAGCCCGCGCCCGAGTCGCTCGACGGTGCCGCGCTTCACCAGGCGCCGAAGCTCGTCGTAGTCGATCCCCAGCGGCTCGAGCTGGCTCGGGCGGAAGAAGGTCCCGATCCGGGCGCGCCGCAGGAGCTTCAGATCGAGTTTGGGAACGCCGTTCATCTTCAGAAAAGCCAGGCAGAGGCGAGCAATGTGCCGGGATTATCGGGAACCGACCGCCCCTCGTCCAACGGAAAACACCCGCACGGGGTCGATCGGTGCCGAGGAGCTCCAGAGGCGCAGGCGGCCTGCGCGCTGATGGCGCCCCGCCCCTACGCCCTACCCGTCACCTCCGCCAGCTTGCGCCTGATGTCGCCCTCGATGGCCCGGATGTCGGCCTCGATCTCCTCGAGCGGCCGGGGCGAAAGGTACCGGTAGAAGCAGCGGTTGAAGTTGATCTCGTAGCCGACCACGCCGACCTTGCCGTCCTTCTCGTCGCGCCTGGACGTGTCGATCCACGCATCTGGCACGTGCGGCCGACCTCGCGCTCGAAGAAGTCCTCGACGCGCTCGGCGAGCGGCACGCTCTCGGTGTCGCGCAGCTCCGGGTCGGGCTCGGGCTCGCTGTCCTTGTCGCGGCAGACGGCGGCGGGACCGAGATCGGCGAGGGTCGACCCGGCAGTGAGCGGCTGGCAGTCCTTGCCGACGCGGACCTTCGCCACGCCCTCCGGGTATGGCATGAACCGCCGCAGCGCGCTCATCGCCACGGCCCTCCGGGCGGCCAGTCGGCGGCAAGCGGTTCATTCCTCGCCGCGGCCGCGAGCGCCGGCCC
>DYIW01000323.1 GCA_020723465.1 Phycisphaera mikurensis | reverse complement strand
GGCCCCCCCGGCGCTCGCAACGCGGCCGCGGGGGATTCCTGCTCAGGCTCTGAGCCGGGCCGGCGAGCCCGACCCGGTTCCCGCGACGCCGCGGCCGAACGGAGCGCCGCTCGTGCCTCCGATTCCCTCCTCGGGCCTCCCGCCGCCGGAGCTCCGCCGGCAAGAGCCGTTCAAGCATGGTCTTAGGACGTTTCCGCGTGACTCGGTCCTTGTTCTGCTAGTATGCGGAGCATGGGGTCGCTCCGCGTCATCCATGTCCTCACCCACGAGAACGCCACGCGCGGAGGCGCGATCCAGGCGCTGCTCCTCGCCCGGGCCCAGCAGGCAGACGGGCACCGGGTGGAGGTCGTCTGCAACTCCCTGCCCCAGAAGCCGCTCGACCACACCTTCACGCGCTGGACGGAGGACGGCCTGGCCATCCGCCCGTTCAGCATGGTTCGCGTCCGGGAGGTCTTCAGGTTCCGGCGCCTCCTCGCGGAGATCAGACCGGACGTGGTCCACGTGCACCGGGACGAGGCGCTCATGTTCGCCTACCTGGCCACGCTGCTCGCCGCGCCGCCGGCGTTCATCTGCCAGCGCGGCACCACACATCCCTTCCGCACCCGCTTCGCGGCCTTCGCCCACCGCTCGCCGCGCGTGGACCGCGTCATCGCCGTGGCGCACGCCGTCAAGGACGCTCTGGCTCGCTACGGCGTCGACCCGCGCCGCGTGGAAGTCGTGTACGGCTCCTTCGACGTCGACCGTTTCGACCCGGCCACGGCTGGCCGCGAGCGCGTGCGGCGCGAACTCGGCCTCGGCGCCGAGCAGCGGCTCGTGCTGCAGGTGGGCGAGCTGCACCCCAAGAAGGCGCCGGTGACGTTCGTCGAGACGGCGGCCAAGCTCGCGGCGAGACGGCCCGAGGTGGTCTGCGCTCTTGCTGGCAAGGGCAGGCTCTGGGACACCTGCCGCGCGCGCATCGCCGAGTCCGGCTGCCCGGCCCGCATCCACATGCTGGGCTTCCGCAGCGATATCGCCGACGTGTTCGCCGCGGCGGACGTCGTGGTCAACTCCTCCACCGGCAACGAAGGCCTGACCGGCGCGGTGCGCGAGGCCCTGGTCATGGCCAAGCCGCTGGCCGCCACCAGCGTGGACGGCAATCCCGAGGTCGTGCGCCACGAGGAGACTGGCCTCCTGGTGCCGCCGCGCGATCCGGACGCCATGGTGGCGGCCGTCTGCCGGCTGCTCGATCAGCCGGAATGGGCGCGCCAGCTCGGCCGCGCCGGCCGTGAGCTGATCCTGCGGACCATGCACCCGGCGGTGCGCGTGCGGCGCACCGAGGAGATCTACCGCGCGGTGCTGGCCGAGCGCCGCTCGGGCCGCGCGGCGCCCGGGGATCAGGCCCGCGCCAGCGCCTGAAGCGTCCAGCGCAGCTCCTGCTCCAGCATGCCCGCCAGATCCAGTGCGTGCAGGCGCGCCCGCTCTGGCCACGGGATGACGTCGAACGTGTACGTCTCGACCTCGAAGTCCTGCACCAGCTCCGCGCGCGCGGCCAGCGCGAGCAGCTCCCCGAGCGCGACGCGCGTGCTCGACAGGCCCGCGCCCGGCGGCGCGCAGGCCGGCACGTGGAAGTGGACGCGCGCACGTTCCAGGTCCCGATTCAGGACCTCGCCCGCGGCCGCGGCCAGGAAGGCACCCAGGTCCTCGAAATGCTCCACCTGCCCGTCGCGCCGGAGCGCGCACACCTGGTGCAGATAGCGGCCCTCGTCGAACCGGCGCAGGCGCTGTAGACCCTCGGCCGGGTCGCCCGCGAGGTCGATCTCGAGCGCGCAGGTCGCCTGCACCTTGCCGAGCGCCACGCCCGCGTCCTGCAGCTCGCGGAGCGCCTCCCGCGGCTCCTGGAACTCAACGGCCTCGTGGCAGGCGTCCAGGCACACGCCGAGATGGCGCCGCGCGGGATCGTCCGGTCCAGCGAAGACCTCGCGCGCCAGGCAGCGGGCCGCCTCCCGGATCGTGCCGAGCGCCGCGCCCGGTTCCGGCTCCAGGCAGAGCACGACGCGGCGGCCGGTCTCGTCCTCGAGGCGCGCGTACGCAGCCGCGGCCGCGCGCAGGTTGGCGATCGCCGCGCCGCGCTGGCTGGCGCCAAAGCCCGCGGCCCGGTGGCCCAGGGGCAGCGTGCTGACCGAGCCCTGCTCGCCGGCAGGCAGGAGCGCCGCGAGGATCCGGCCGCAGTCGGCCGTGTACTCCAGGCGCGCCTCCTCCGCCCAGGAAGGCACGAAGACCCGCTCCTTCACGCGCGCGGCGTGAAAGCCGCCGAAGGGGAAGGCGTTGAGGGTGAACACCGCCAGGCCGCTGGCCGCGAGCAGGTCATCCAGCGCGCGCAGGCGCGACTCGTTCCGCGCCAGGTCGGCCGCGGCCGCCCGCGGCAGCCACAGGCCCACGCCGAGATCCAGCTCGCCGCGCAGCGCTCGCGCCAGCGGCGCGGCGCAGGAGCGGAGCGCCGCGCTCACCTCCTCGACGGTCTCGCCCGGATGCACGTTGGTGCAGTAGGAGACACGCACCTCGCGGTCGCGTCGCTCGATTCCAGCCATCGGCCTGCCTCGCCCAGCGCCGGCGCTTGTACCATTTCCCTGCGGCCGCGGTCACGCGCGGCCGCGCCCGAGAGGAGCCACGAGCCATGCCCGCCCTTGAGAAAGTGCTGTGCCAGGCGCCTGTCCGCGTCGACCTGGCGGGTGGCTGGACCGACGTCGCCGAGTTCTGCGCCGACACGCCCGGGCAGGTCCTCAACCTGACCATCGACCGCTACGTCCGGGCCGAGCTGACGGCCCGCCCGGCCGGAGTCACGATCGAGTCCGCAGACTACGGCCTGCACCTGCCTGCCTGCAGCCCGCGCGAGCTGGTCTTCGACGGCCGCCTCGACCTGCTCAAGGCCGCCCTGCGCCGCCTGCCCCCGGCCGGTGGACTGGCGCTCTGCACCAGCTCGGATGTTCCGCCGCAGAGTGGGCTCGGCACCTCGGCCGCCACCGGCGTGGCCGTCCTGGCCGCGCTGGCGCTCTGGCGCGGTGGTCCCCCGCTCGCTCCGGTCGCGCTGGCGGAGCTGGCTTCCTCCCTGGAGAAGGACGACCTCGGCATTCGCGGCGGCAAGCAGGACCACTACGCCAGCGCGCAGGGCGGCATCCGCTTCATGACCTTCCACGGGGCGCGGGTCGCCTCCGAGGAGCTGCGGCTCGCGCCCGGCGTGGCCGCGTCCCTCGAGTCCAGCCTGGTACTGGCCTTCAGCGGCAGCGACCACGACTCGGGCGGCATTCACCAGGGAGTCAGCGCCGCCTGGCACGCTGGCGACCGCACGGTCCGGGACGCGCTCGAACGCCTGAAGGAGGTCGCGCGGCTGGCCCGCGATTGCCTGCACGCGGGCGACCTGCGCGGGCTCGCCGAGGCGGTCGCCGAGAACTGGAGTCTGCAGCAGCGCCTGCATCACGCGATGACCACCGCCGCCATCGACCGGCTCTTCGCCGCGGCGCGGCGCGCGGGCGCGTGGTCGGGGAAGGCCTGTGGCGCGGGCGGCGGCGGCTGCCTGGCGTTCCTGTGCGAGCCGGGAGCGGCCGCGCACGTGCGCCTGGCCCTGAGGGACGCGCGGGCCGAGCTGATCGAAGCGCGCATCGAGCCGCGCGGAGTGCGCGCGGCCGACGATCCGCCGCCGGCCGCGTGACCCGTGGCCGGCGCCCGCGACGCCGCCGCGAAACGCGGACTGCCCGCTTTCCCGCGGAATCGGCCCTTTTCTCGTTGTCGCGGCCTGGCCGCCGGTGGAGGATGGGAGGCTTGACTCGGGCCGGCAGGATCCGCGCTCACGGATGCCGCGCGCCGTTTTGCATCGGCTCCGCCTGCCGCCTCTCGCGGAGGGCGTGGCGCCGGCCGGACTCTCGCACAGGATTCGACTCAACCATGGCGAAGACGTTTCTCATCCTCCACTTCCACGCGGAGGAGCCGTTCGGCCCCGTCCTCGAGGCGGCGCGGGCCTCTTCCCGGGATGAGGCGATCCGCGGCTCCCCGGCGTTTCCTGGCGCGGACGCGTGCCGCGTGTTTCCGGCGCTCCTGCGGCTGGTCAACTCCCTCGGCGTCCCGGTTCTCCTGTCACTCTCGAACGAGCGCCTGGTGCGCGCACTCTCCGACCCGACCGAGCACAAGGCCCTCTCCGACGGGATCTCGCGCGGTCGCTTCCTGCCCACTCCCGCGCCGGCCTTCGGCGCCGACCTGCGCCTGCTCGCTCCCCTCGAGGTCGCCGACGAGGTGCGCCTCAACCTCGACCTGTGGCGCATGGCCATGATCACGCCGTCCTTCGCGGCCCAGGCCAAGACCGACCAGCGCGTGGTTCTCCACGAGGCGGACCCGGCGCGCGCCCTCGCCCTGCTGCGACCGGCGCCCGGGAAAGACGCGCTGTTGCTCGGGATCGACCTCGGCTCCGTCGTCCGCTCTGGAGACGTGGACGCCGCCCTCGCGCGCCTCTCCGAGGCCCTGGCGAAGCGCGGCGACTGCAAGCTCGCCACTCCCGCGCCCACTCCCCACGGCTGGGCGGAGCGCATGCTGCAGAACATCCTCTCTTCCGGCACGGGCTACCCGAGCTTCGCTCCGGCGCACGGCGACGGGTACGCGGCCGGCCGGGACGGCTTCCCGCTCGAGCTGGCGCGCCTCGCCGCGCCGGTGGCGAGCTCTGCCCGCACGCTCGCGCGCCACGGCGGCGCCATCGTCGAGGCCGGTTTCGACTGCGCCAAGCTCGATCCCAAGGTCGCGCGCGGCCTGCTGCTGCGCTGCCTGGCGCGCGCGGGCGCGCCCGATGGCATCCCGCACCTGGAACGTGTGCGCGCCTCCTTCCAGCTCGCCGCGATCCTGCTCGAGGCGCTGCTTGCCGATCCGGCCGCCCTGGAAGGCACCGCGCCCGCGGCGGCCTTCGATCAGTGCGCCGCGGTCCCCGCCTGCGTCGAGCGGGCGCTCGAGCGCGCGCGCGCAGCGGGAGAGGATGCAGTGAGCGCGCCGACCCTGGCGGAGGCGGTGAAGCTCAAGAACAAGCTGAGCCGCCTCCTGCCGCAGCAAGACCACGGCGCCGCGGCCCTCGACCGCGCGGCCTTCACCGCCGCCTTGCAGAAGCTCACGGTCGCGGCCCTCGCCGTGGTGGAAAAACTCGCCGAGCCGCTGCATGTCGGCTGCGGCTCCTGACGCCGAGCTCCTCGGCGCGACCACGCGATGTGCTTGGCTTGCCCCGCACGAGCGAATCGTCTGCTTCGCAGCGCGGCAAGCAGGACGCCGGCAGCCGACCACAGGGCCCTGCTGACCGCTGACCGCTGACAGCGGTTTCCCGGCTCGCGGCGGCACAGACCACGCTAGAACGGGAGGCGGCCCGCGCGCCGCATGCGGACTCAAGCGAGCGAGTCTGATTGTGGAGCCGCCGCGCGGTGAGGTGACGCCCGATGTTGAGGCAGCAGATCGCCACGGTCCTCTGCCCGCGCTTCCCGCACGCCCTGGAAGGCCTCGACTTCGGCGACCGCGGCGAGCGGCCGCTGCCCGGCGGCTTCTGCGTGTTTCGCGCCGACCTGCCCACCTCCCTGGAGCGCGTGGCGGCGCTGCGGCGGGAGCGGGGCGGCGCCGCGCTCCCCTACCTGTGCTCCGATCTGGAGCGCGGAGCCGGCCAGCAGGTCGCCGGCCTGACGCGCCTGCCGCCGCTCTTGGCCCTGGGCGCGGCCGGCAGCACGGACCTGGCGCGCCGCGCCGGCGCGCTGACCGCACGCGAGGCGCGCGCCGCCGGCATCCAGGTGGTCTTCGCCCCGGTCCTGGACGTGGGCGACGAGCCCATGAACCCGATCATCGCGGCGCGCTCGTTCGGCGCGGATCCGCGCCGCGTGGCGGACCTCGGCGCGGCCTGGGTCGAGGGCTGCCTGGCCGCGGGTGCGCTGCCCGTGGGCAAGCACTATCCCGGGCACGGCGCCACGCTCGCCGACTCCCACATCGAGCTGCCGGTGCTCCGCCGTTCGGCGTCCGCGTGGCACGAGATCGACGAACCTCCCTTCCGCGCCGCGATCGCGCGCGGCCTGCCGGCGCTCATGATGGCGCACGTACACGCGCCGTTCCTGGATGAGCAGGAGCCGGTCGCCGCCTCCCTGTCGCGCGCGGTGGTGG
>DYIW01000322.1 GCA_020723465.1 Phycisphaera mikurensis | reverse complement strand
CTTCCCCTCGTACTTCCGGCGCAGGCGTGCTCCCTTGGCGTACTGCTGGGGGCTCGGCCGCACCTCGCCGCGCCCGTCCTGCAGGAAGCGCAGGTCCGGGTCCGTGGTGCGCAGCTCCGCGCGGCGCGGGCCGCCGGGCAGGAGGCGGTCGTCCACCAGCCGGTGGGTGCCAAAGTACTCGAGCGAGCCCTGCACCGCCCGGTTGGCGATGACCACGTCGCCCGGCCGCGCGTGCTTGGCGAGCCACGCCGCGATCGCGGCGCCGCGCGCCGTGCCCACCTGCGCGCGGGCGAGGCGCTGCGCCGCGCCCACGACGCCGAACGCGGCGTGCGCGAGCACGAGCACGGCCAGCGCGCCGTACGCCGCGCGCGGGAACCTCGTCCGGCTCGCCGCCTCGCGCCAGAGCCACACGCCCGCGGCGAAGCAGAGCGGCAGGATCGGCAGGAAGAAGCGCATGGTCGGATCGCCGGGCCGGCCCCAGTAGTAGGCGCAGTAGAGCAGGAAGAGCGGCAGCACCGTGGCGAGCAGCGCGGCGCCGAGCAGGCGGCTCTGGCGCGTTACGAGCATCACGAGCATGCCCGCGAGCCCGAGCGGAAGGAACAGCCCCAGCCCCTCCCGCAGGAGCGCGGCGAGGTAGGGCTTGAAGTGTCCGGCGAGCGCCTCCCAGGCGAACGCGCTCTGCTCGTTCGTCAGCGCGTAGCCGGTCTCGCCCCACGCGCCGAAGGCGAGGCGCTGGTGCACGGCGAGGAGCGGGAGCGGCGCCAGGGCGCCCGCCGCGGCCGCCGCGACGCTTCGCCACCGGCGCGGCTCGGCCAGGGCGTATCCCACGAGGAGGAGCAGCGCGCCCAGGCCCGCCAGACCCTCGGGGTAGCGGATGGCCGGCAGGAACCCGAAAGCGAGGCCCGCGAGCAGGCCGCGCACGGTCGCCGGCCGCTCGGCCCAGCAGAGGAGCAGCCACAGCCCGGCGAGCAGGCAGGCCGCGGCCGCGCAGTGGGCGTCCGCGTGCAGGGCCTGGCGGTTGGCGATCGGCACCGCGGCGTAGAGCAGCGCGGCGAGCAGCGCGTAGCTCTCGCCCGCGAGGCGCCGCGTGAACAGGAACACGAGCAGGACCGAGAGCGTGCCCAGGAGCGGCACCACGAGGAGCGCGGCCGTGGGGCCAGCGATCCAGTAGGCTCCGGCCAGCAGGAGCGGCAAGCCCGGAGGGTAGCGGCTCTGGTAGTCCCCGCTTCTGGTCTCGAGCCACGGCACGCCGGTGTACTGGAGCGGCGATTCCACGCGCAGGCCGGTCGATCCGGTGGTCGCGAGCAGGCGCGCCTGGACGAAGTAGCCGCTCGCGTCCGGAGACGAGTAGGCCGGCTCGAAGTGGGAGAGGAGCCAGGCAAGGTGGCCGGCGAGCAACGCGAACAGCAGGATGCGGCAGAGCGGCGCCGGCATGCGACTCCGGGTCTGGTTGGGGAAACGGACGAGGCCTCGCCATCACACGATAGCGGCCGGAGCGCGCACGGCCAAACGGCCGCCGCCGCCGCGCGTGAGACCGCGGTTCGCGGCGATGGCGCGCGCACGGCGTGCCGCGTAGATTGGCGGTTGGGTTTGGAACTCACCCTGAGGACGAATGACCGCCCCGGATAGCTCCGCCGTCGAGCGCGTTCCCTGGTTCGCGTCTCTTCTCGCGCTCCTGTGCGGCGTCCTGGCGCTCGCGGCCGGCGTGCTGCGCCAGGGAGAGGTTGGCTCGGTCTGGGGCGGCCAGGGACCGCTCGTTGCCGCCCTGGTCGTGGCGCTTGCTGCCTTCATCGGCGGGCGCTTGAGGAGCGGCCGTACCGGACCGCTGTTCCTCGCGGCCGCGCTCGCCGCGGTAGGCATCGTCCTCTCTGGCCTGCCCGACCTGCCGCACTGGGCGTCCATCGAGGACTTCGGCCGCAGCCGCCATTTTCTCTTCGTGCTGCTCGCTCTGCTGGGCGGCGGGATCCTCCTCGCCCCGGCCCGCGGACGCTCAGCCGCGGACGCGGCGCTCGTCCTTCTCGTGCTCTTCTCGGCCTTCGGGGGCGCGGCGTTCGCGCGCCGCCTGGACGACTTCTACCCGCTCCTCATCCTGCTGGCGGCTGTCGCCTCGCTCGGCGCCGCGAGCGCGGAAGCTCGTTCCTGGCGGCAGGCGCCGTTTCTCCTGGCGTTCCTCGTGTTCCTGGCCTCGCTTCTGCCCGCGACCCTGGTCGCCGCCGACCTCGACCGGCATCTCGCCGCCCTGGCGCGGGCGGCGGCCGCGGGCGCGCCGCTCATCGTGCTCGGGCTCGGCGCGCGCGACCTCGAGCGCGCGCGCGTCCTCGTGCGGGCGTTCGCCGCCGCGGTCTTCGCGGGAGCGCTCTGTGCGGCCATCGCGCTTTGCGAGGCAGGAACGCACTTCGCCTTTCTGCAGGCCCTGCGCACGCGCCTCCACCTGTTCGGCATCCACCCGAACTTCGCGGCGCCCTACTTCACCGTGGCGCCGCCGCTGCTCCTGGCGCTGCTGCTCGCCAGCCGCCGCTGGAGCGGACGCGCCCTGTACGCGGGCTGTCTCGCGGCCGCGCTCGGGGCGCTCTGGCTGACCCGCTCGCGGGCGGCGCTCGCTGCGGCCGCGGCCGGGCTCCTGGTCTTCGCCGGCGTGCTCGCGCTCGTCTGGCTGTATCGCCGCCGGCCGCGCCGCTCCACGGCAGTCCTGCTCGGCGCGGCCGTCCTGCTGCTGCTCGGCGGTGGGTTCGTCCTCGGCCGGGACAAGGCCGCGGCCGCGCTCGCCGACTCGTCCATGGAGTTCCGCGTCTACATCTGGAGCACGGCGCTCGACGCCATCGCCGAGCGGCCCCTGCTCGGCCACGGCCTCTTGAACGGCGAGCCGCTCGCGGCGCAGGCGCAACCCTCCGACCTCGACGGCCGCACCAAGAATGTCCATCCGCACAACATCGTGCTCGCGCTGGCGCTCGGCGCCGGCCTCGGCGCGGCGGTGACCTTCCTCTGGCTGCTCGCACTTCTTGCCGCGCGCTTGCTCTGCGCGGCCGCCCGGCTCGAGGAGGGCCGCGACCGCGCGCTCGCGGCCGGCGTGCTGGCGAGCGCGGCGAGCCTGCTCGTCGCCAACCTGCTGGACCAGGGCCTGGCGCAGGGCACGCCGTTGCCGCTGCACCTCGGGCTGCTCCTGGGCCTGGGCGCGCTCCTCTGGCGCGCGGCCGCGCCGCGGCCGGAAGCCCCCGCGCGCGCCTCGCAGAAGGCCGTGCTCTCCGCGCTCACCCTGGTCGCCGTCCTGCTGGCGTTCTGGTCCCTGGCCGCGGACCGCCTCTCGGCCCGCGCCTTCCTGCGCCTGCAGCAGGGCGACCTCGTCCCAGCCGACCGCCTGTCCGCGGCAGCACTACGCTTGAACCCGTTCAGCCTGGAGCTGGGCCGGCGCCGCGCGCAGGTCCTGCAGGTGATGGGCCGCCAGGCGAGCGCGCTCGAACTCTGCGAGGAGCTGGCCGCGCGCCATCCTTTCTCCCCGGTCCCCTGGGAGATGATCTCGTCGCTCGAGCTGGACCGCGGGCGGCTGCCGCGCGCGCTGCAGGCGGCGAGGAAGGCGCGCAGCCTCGACCCGACGGGCCCGCTCGCCGCCGAGTGGTCCCTGCGCGAGGGCACCATCCACCTGGAACAGGGAGAGCGCGAGGCCGCGCAGAAGGCGCTGGCCGAGGCCTTCCGCTACGACCACTTCGCTCCGGATCGCCTGGAGTGGCGGCGCGACACCGAGGGCGAGTGGGCCGTGTCCTCGCGAGACGGCGCCGTTTCCGTGCGCCTGCTCGAAGTGATCGCCGCGAACACGAACCTCCTGGGCACGCTGTGCGCCAGCGACCCGGTGAAGGCCCGCCGCGTGGCGAGCGCGGCCGCGCGCATCTACCTGCGCTTCGGCGATCTCGACCGGGCGCAGGCCGTGATCGACGAGCACCGCGCGCTCTCCGGCACGCGCTGGCTGCCGCTCGACGTAATGGAGATCGAGATCCTCGAGAAACTCCAGGCGCAGGGGCAAGGAAGCGGCGCGTCCGATGCCCTGACCGCGCCGCTCCAGGCGGAGGAGGACAGCGCGTTCCGCGCCTCGGGTCAGGCCGGGAGGCTCCTTGCCGAGGGCCGGCGTTTGCGCGCCGCCGGCCGCTCCGCCGAGGCGCTCGCCGCGTTCCGCGCCGGCGTCGAGGCGATCAACGACATGGTTGCGGAGCAGGAGTTCCTCGGCATGCTCGTGGACGAGTCCTTCGACCTGCTGCTGCAGCGCGGCGAGGTGGACGAAGCCGCCGCCTTCCTGCCGAAGCTGCTCTACTGCCACGGATCCGCGGGCGAGCGCCTGGACTGGATGGAGAAGCTCATGCGGTCGCGCCCCGCGAGCGCGCTTCAGGAGCTGGAGCGCGCCGCGGCCCCGCTCCGGCTGCTCGATCCCGGCGAGCGCGAGCGCATCACCAGGTGGGCGCGGCTCGCCGCGCCGTTGCTCTCTCCCGCCGCTCCGGCCGCGGAACGCAGCCGAGCCGAGCGCGTGCTCGAGGAGGTGTCCGGCTCGGGCGCCGGCCTCTTCCTGGCGTGGCGCGCCCTGGAAGAGGCCGGCCGGCCGGCGGAGGCGAAGGAGGCCCTGGCGCGCCTGCGCGCCTCCTTCCCGCGCTTCCTCGAGCGGTAGCGCGCCGGAAGCGCGCTCAGCTCTCCAGGCGAACCTTGACGGGCGCGGCCAGCATGTGCGGGCCGAAGTGGATGACGAACTTGCCCGTGTTGTCCTTCTTGGTGTCGACGCTGATGTCGATGGTGAGCGTGTCGGCGACCGACTCTGTCTCCACCACATCGAGCGGCAAGACGATCCCGCCCTTCGTGTACTGGGCGAGGTAGGCGTCGAGGCGCTTGGCGCGCACCTCCTGCGGGTCGAGCAGCACGAGGTCGTACCTGTCGCCCTCCTGGCGCTCGAGCACCACGTAATACAGGCCCGCGGGCACGTCCTGTCCCGCGATCTCGAGGTTCACGTTGGCGTCGAGGTTGGTCCAGTGGTCGCTGCCCAGGCGCCAGCGCGTGTTGTTGAACTCCGCCGACTGGAGCTTCTGCTCGTACTCCTCTTTCCAGGCCACCGGCCCGTAGTCGATCACGATCTGGCCGACCGGGCCTTTCTCCTGCGACCAGAACAGCACGCGGCAGCTCTCGCGCGGGGAGGTGCCGGAGAACGCGGCGATGCCCCCCTTGGCCGCGGTCTTGCCGGACTCCTCCATGAACTTCTGGAAGCGTGGATCGTCGCGCAGGTTGTCCATGTCCGAGTCCTGCGCCATGTGGTCGAAGCCGTTGAAGCCGGCGTTCAGCGCCTTGTCGAGCCAGACGAAGGCCTCGTCCTTCTCGCCCTTCAGGGCGTACACGCAGGCGGCGTTGTAGCAGGCGGTGGCGCTGATCTTGGTGTTGGGCGACGCCGCGGCCTTGAGGTGCGCCTCGAGCGCTTCATCCAGTCTGCCCAGCGAATGCAGGGCAAGGCCCAGGCCGTACCAGGCCTGGCCGTTCTGCTCGTCGATCTCGAGCAGAGCCTTGGCCGTCTGCATGACGCCCTCCCAGTCTTGTTTCTGGAGCTGGGCGTTCATCGTCTTCGTGAGCTGAGAGGCCGAGGGAGGCGCGTCTTCCTGCGCCCGGGCGGCGGAGAACGCCAGCAGCGCGAGCAGCGCGACGGAAAGAGCGGTCACGGGTTTCACGGGGTATCCTCCTGATCCTTGTGCCGAGAAGGTGCCGCGGTCCGTCTCTTATAGCAAGAAGCTGGACCGCGACGCGTGCCTCCCTGCTACGCAGCCGCACCCGGGGCGTTGGAGGCAATCGGCCGGGTGAGGAGGCGCCGCAGGGGCGCGGGAGCGGGCTCCTGCCCCGCGAGCGCCTGCCGAAGGAGCTGTCAGCCATCGGCTGTCAGCTTTAAGCTCGGACCGCGGCTCGATGCCACGGGCGCTCCACTTCGCCACCCGTGACCTTCACCGCACCGGACCGCCAGCATCGTCTTCACCGCTGGTGGTGCACCCGGCATTCATCGCGCGCTCGATGCACCGGGAGCCGCTGCCGCTCCCGGAGGCCAGGGAAACGGCCGCGACGCTCGCGTCTCTCCCCTCCCTTCTGGCTCCGGGAAACCGGCTGCCACGCCTATCTCACCGCGCGTCCCCGCGCGGTGCACCCTTCTGGGG
>DYIW01000321.1 GCA_020723465.1 Phycisphaera mikurensis | reverse complement strand
ACCGGGAGCCGCTGCCGCTCCCGGAGGCCAGGGAAACGGCCGCGACGCTCCTCACACGTTCCTTCCCCTCCCATCCCCTCCCCTCCGGTTCCCAACCAAGCAGCCGCGACGCCCGGCTACTCCTGCGCCAGCTCCTGCGCCTCCCTGAGGAAGTCGATCAGGCGGAAGGAGGCCACGGTGTAGAGCTCGTCGCGGCCCGGCACGCGCACCGCGCGCCGCGACTCCTCCAGGGCGCCGATCTCGAACACGAGCGGCTCCCCGTCGTCCAGGAAGGCGCTGACGCGCGCCTGCGGCGGATCGAGGCCCAGCTCGGCCAGCGGCCGGTCCAGGGCGGCGAAGCCCTCGCACTTCAGCTCGGCCGCGGTGCGCGCCAGGTTGTTGCCGGTAAAGCGGCGGAGGAGCCCCGCGAGCGGCCGCAGCATCCTCCAGTCGTCCTCGTCCGAGGCGACCAGGACTCCCTCCTTGCCCGCCTCGGCCGACGGCGCCAGCACGCGCTCGATCTCGATGGTCTCGGCCGGCTTGAGGATCTCCAAGCGCCGCACCCTGCGGGAGTCGGCGGCGAAGATGGTCTTGTCGCGCCACGCGCCCTTGCGGCCGCCGTCCCGCTCGAAGGCGCCGCGGATGCTGCTGCGGACCAGCATCACGCCGCGGGAGTCCGGCGGGCAGCGCAGGTAGGCTCCACTGGCGCTGGGCGCGGCCTTGCCGAGGACGAAGTGCGCGAGCGCGGCGCCCGCCTCGTCCCGCGCCAGCACCTCGAGCGCCCCCGCGCCGGCGACGTCGAAGCTCTCGTGCTTGGCCGGGTTCTCGGAGACGATCCGGCCGGGCCGCAGCTCCTCCAGGGCGAGGAGCGCGCTCTCGACCAGCTTCTGGTCCGCGGGCCGGTCCTCCTCGGAGGAGACCACCCAGCCTGCGCCCGTGCGCGTGAGCTGGACCGCGCCGCGCGCGCCCTTGATCTCCAGCCCGGCGGCGCGGGAGCGCGCGAACTCCGGAAAGAGGCGGCTACCGCCGGCTTCCGCGCCGGCCGGGCGGCGCCCCTCCCCCACGAGCGCGCGCTCGCCCAGCAGCCAGGCGCACTGCAGCAGCAGGAGGACTCCGAGCAGGACGTTCAGGCGCTTCATCGCTCCACCTGCACGGTCACGTTCCGCGCGCGGCGCAGCACCAGGAGCAGCATGCCCAGGACCAGCACCACCAGCGGCATGCCGAGCATGCCGCCGTACTTGACCAGGCGCTTGTCCGCCGGCGAGAGATCGGCCCTGATCGAGGGCGGGGCGGCGCTCCGATTGCGCACCTCGGAGAGGCGGCTGCCCACGGTGAGGCGGTCGACCAGCGTCCAGAAGAACTGCAGGTTCGCCGGCACGCTGCGCAGGAAGTCGTTGCACAGAAACCTGCTGTTGCCGATCACCACGATCGTGGTCGGGGGCGATTTCTCGCGGATGAACGGCACGCTGGCGGCGCCCGGCGGCTCCGCCTCGGGCTCCTCTGGATCTTCCGGCGGGGCCTGGGCGGGCTCCTCGCCCTGTTCCTCCTCGGCGACCTCCTCCCCCTCCCCTTCCTCGAGCGACAATCCCTGCCGCTCGAAGTCCGCGCGCGTCGGCCCGCGGTCCGAGGTCGTCACGCCCTCCGGCAGGGCGCGGTCGGAGTAGAAGGACGTGAACTCGCCGTAGAGCAGGCCGACCATGTCCAACTGGCGGTACTCGTCGAGGCGCGCCGGCGGCTTGAGCGTGCGCGCGTCCGTGTCGAAGAAGCCCTCCTGCGCCCAGGCGCCCGGCGTGGTGCGCGCCAGCACCAGGGCGTCCACCCCGCCGGGCGGATTGAGCTCGATGGCGGACGCCTCGACGAGATAGAACGACTTCAGGCCGCTCATGAGCGCCGATTCCGGGTCGAAGTGGCTCTCGATCAGCTCCGGGATGAAGTAGAGCGGCAACCCCTGGCCCGAAGGCGCGCACTGCTGGTCCAGCACCAGGTTGCGCTTGATGGTGAAGCCGTAGCGCGCGAACAGGGCGTCCGGCAGCGCCGGCCGCGCCGCGAGCACGCTGAGCTGCCGGTTGCGCTCGATCCCCTCGGCCAGGACGACGAGCTTGCCGCCGTGCATGAGGTACTGGTCCAGGTAGAACTGCGCCTGGTCGTTGAGATGCTGGACGTTGTGCACCACCAGCAGGTCGATGTGCGCCGGGACCTCCCGGTCCAGCACGACGCGCTCGACCTCGAACTGGCGCGCCAGGTTCTGCTTCACCGTCTGGTAGTCGCCCTCGAGGTCGTGCTCGTCGAACCCCTCCGCGCCGTAGGCGCGCGCCGCCGCGCCCGCGCGCGGCCGGATCGAGTTGAAGCCGATCGTGATCATCTCGCGCTGCGTCAGGCGCGCGATGGCCAGGTCGAGGGCGTATTCGAGGGTCTCGGGGGGATAGGAGATCTCCACCACCTGGTCCGGCTTGCCGCCGTACGAGAGCACGATGCCCAGGTAGCAGGTGAAGACCACCAGCGACTCGGCGCCGAAGCCCTGCAGCGTCCGCTCGTGCAGCCCGGCGGTGCTCGCCTCGAGCCGACGCTCGGAATCATCGCTCGGATCCAGGTACTCGACGAGCAGCTTGCCGCGGGCGCGCGCGGCGTACTCGTCCAGCAGGTCGTGGATCTCGCGCGGGATGCTGGCGTAGGCGGCTTGCTCCCGGAACTTCTTCTCCGACATGAAGACGCGCATGGTGACCAGGTCGTCCAGGCCGGCGAGCAGCTCGCGGGTAGCCCCATGCAGCGTGAAGAGGCGGTCACGCGTCAGGTCGACGCGCGTGAAGCGGCCGAGAGCGATCCAGTTGAGCAGCACGAGGTTGGCCGCGACCAGCAGGACGCAGAGGGCAAAGGAACGGCGGCGGCGCTGCGGCGCTGTGGTCATCGCGCTCGGCCTCCTCAGCGCCTCTTCACCGCGGCGACATTGAGCAGCAGGAAGACGGTCAGCATGGACAGGTAGTACAGCAGGTCGCGCGTGTCGATCACGCCGCGCTGGATGTTGGCGAAGCGGTGCACCAGCGAGAGACCCTTCAGCAGCTCGCCCAGCCCCTGGGGGAAGACGTTGGCCACCGGCTCCACGCCGATGACGACGAAGAAGAAGCACAGGCCGACGCCGATGATGAATGCCACGATCTGACTGCGGGTCAGCGCGGACGCGAACAGGCACATGGCGACGTAGGCGGCCCCGAGCAGCAGGGCGCCGAGGTAGCCGCCGGCGATCGGCCCGGGGTCGACGGCGCTCGCGGCGGTGAACGCGACGATCAGCGGCACGGGGAAGGTCAAGAGGAGCGCCGCGGCCAGCAGCCCAAAGGCCGCGAGGAACTTGCCGAGCACGATCGCGCCCTCGCCGAGCGGCAGGGTGAGGAGCGTCTCGATGGTGCCGACCTTGCGCTCCTCGGCCCACATCTTCATGGCGATGGCCGGGACGAAGATCAGGTAGAGCCAGGGCAGGTAGGCGAAGAAGCCGCGCATGCTCGCCTGGCCCTGGGTGAAGTAGTCCGGGACGAAGAAGAACAGCAGGCCGGCGAACAGCAGGAAGGCGAAGAGCACGATCGGCGCGACCGGCGTCTTGAAGAAGGTGCGGAACTCCTTGCCGGCGATGACCAGGGCGCGGCTCACGGCTCGCCCCCGCGCGTCAGACGGCCGAACACGTCCTCGAGTGAGGCGCGCTCCAGGCGCAGCTCGCGCAGCAGCCACTTCTCTCTGACCGCCGCCTGAAACAGCTTCTCGCCCAGATCCGCGCCGGCGCCCCGCACCTCGAGGCGCGTGAGACCGTCGCCCTGCGCCGTCCCGGCCACGCCGCTCACGCCCGGCAGGCGCGCGAGCACGGCGCACGCCGCCTCGGGAACCGCTCCCCTGAGCAGCAGCACGTAGCGCGCGCCATCGGCGGCCGAGGACGCGGCCACTAGCTTGTCCGGCTGGTCGTCCGCCACGATGCGGCCCTGGTTGATGATGAGCGCGCGGGTGCAGGTCGCCTGCACCTCGGACAGGATGTGCGTCGACAGGATGATCGTCTTGGTCTCGCCGATCCTGCGGATGAGACCGCGCATCTCCTTGATCTGGTTGGGATCGAGGCCGGAGGTCGGCTCGTCGAGCAGCAGGAAGTCCGGATCGTGCAAGAGGGTCTGGGCCAGTCCGAGGCGCTGGCGGTAGCCGCGCGAGAGCTGGCTCACGTCCTTCTTCACCACTTCCTCGAGGCCGCAGACTCCGATCATCTCGGCGATGCGCGCGCGCCGCTGCGCGGCCGGCAGGCCGCGCACCTTGGCCGTGTACCGCAGGGACTCGACCACCCCCAGCTCCTCGTACAGGGGAGCGGACTCGGGCAGGTAGCCCAGGCGCTTCCTCGCCTCGAGCGGCCGCTCGAGCACGTCGATGCCCGCGATCTCGATCGCGCCCGCGTCCGGGTCGAGGTAGGAGGTGAGCATGCGCATCGTGGTCGACTTGCCGGCGCCGTTCGGACCGAGGAAGCCGACGACCTCGCCCTCGCGCACCGCGAAGGAGATGCCGTCGACGGCCACGACCGCGCCGAAGGTCTTGCGCAGCCCGGACACGCGGATCATCGAATGTGTCTCCTGCTGCCGGGGACGGGCGCCGTCTGTCACGGCGCGGGCCGGTCCCGCGAATCCCTGTAGACATTAGCAGGCTGGTGGGCAACCGCGCGCGGATTCACCGGGCGGCACGGCCGGGGCCCGGCATCAAGCTGTCGCCGCGCCAGGGACTGGTTTACGCTTGCCGGACGTGGAAGCGCCTGGCGAGCTGGGCTTCGTGCTGGCCGGAACCGGCCACGTGTCGCGGCGGCACGCGCGCGCGATCGCCGGCACGCCCGGCTGCCGGCTCGTGCGCGTGCTGTCGCGCGAGCGCCGCCGCGCCGAGGAGCTGGCCCTGCCCTTCGGCGCGCGCGCCGGCTGCGACGCGGACGAGTCCCTCGCCGATCCCGAGGTCGGCGCGATCTCGATCTGCACCGAGCACGACCGCCACGAGGAGCTCCTGCTGCGGGCCGCCCGCCACGGCCGGCACGCCCTGGTGGAAAAGCCCCTGGCCGTCGATCTCGCCGCGGGCGCGCGCACCCTCGCCGCCTGCGAGGCGGCAGGAATCGCCGTCGGCTGCGTGTTCCAGCGGCGCTTCGATCCAGCCCTCGCGGCCCTGCGCCGCGACTTCCGCGCGGGCGTCCTGGGCGCGCCGCTCGGGGCGGAGATCGCGCTCCCCTGGCGGCGCGAGCCGGAGTACTACGCCGCCTCGCCCTGGCGCGCCGACCCGGCGCGGGCCGGCGGCGGCGTGCTGATGATGCAGGCGATCCACGTGCTCGATGCCGCGCGCTTCGTGCTGGACGAGGTCGCCGAGGTGTGCGGCCTGATGCGCGCGGGCAGCGCCGGGAGTGCGGTCGAAGACGTGGCCGCCGCGCTGTTGCGCTTCGAGAACGGCGCCCTGGCCACGGTCTTCGCCACCACGGCCGCGGCCCGCGAGCTGCCCGTGCGCGCCGCCTTGCACTTCGAGAGGGGCTCGCACGTGCTCGAGGACGCGCCGGCGGACCGCCGGGCTGGCGCGGCGCAGGCGTCCGGCGCGTTCTGGCGGCTGTTCGGCCGGGCCCGGCCGCGGCCGGAGGCGGATCGCGGCCGAGCCGCCCGCGGCACCTTCGGCGACGTGTACCGCGACTTCCGCGAGGCGGTGCTCTCCGGCAGGTCTCCGCGCTGCTCGGGCCGCGACGCTCTGGCGAGCGTCGCGCTGGTCCAGGCCGTCTACCGGGCGGCGCGCACCGGACAGACGGTTCGCCCTGCCTTCACCAGCCACGGGGGAAGCGCCTGACTCGATCCCTGCGGCGCGCCCCCAAAAAGACGACGGCCGCTGCCGGGCGGCCGTCGTGCGAGAAGGTACCAAGGAATCTCGACCTGGATAGGAGATGTTGGGGAATGAGGGGATAGGCCGAAGTTTTACACCTCTGGTTCGGGGCAACCTTGGTGGCTCTGATTGCGCGGAGCCTCCATCTGGAACCCATGTGACCCGAAGGTCTGGAGACACCCGCGCCAGCCGCCGCCTTCGACGCGGCTCTGAGCGGCGATGTTCCCTCGGAATTCAGGAGAATCTCCCGGGATTCGCGGTTCACGCCTGAGCTACTCCGGGAATCGTCGCGCGGCGCGACGATTCCCGGAAGTAGTAGCTCCCGCGGCCGCGCGCTTCTTTGCGCGCGGTGGATGCGCCGG
>DYIW01000009.1 GCA_020723465.1 Phycisphaera mikurensis | reverse complement strand
TCAAGGCCGCCGCCAAGAAGATGATCTGCAAACGGGATCGGCCGGCTGCGGGGGTACCCATCATGCTCGTCTCCAGAATGGTCGGAGAGCATCACAAGCTGCCGCCGGGTGGGGCGGCTCGGCAGCTCATGTCACTCGAAGTGTACGCTCCCGGCGCGTGACAGTCAATCGCGCCTAAATGCGCGTGGTCTGGCGCATTCCGGCGATGCAGCCGCCGGAGCGCAAGACCGGCGCTCCGCGGCGGATCGACGCGCCATGCTGCACGCCCGAGAGGTGGTCGCTCCGCGGCTCAGCACCGCGACTTGCCAGGCGGCCGAGCGCTCGTCCTTCTGCGACGGGACGTCGGTTCATGGCGCGCAGCGCGCGCTGGATCCAGACGGCTGCCCTTGCCTTCCCCGACTTCCAGCAGGTGCGCGGCCGGCAGTCGCCAGCCGATACGCCGCAGGGCCGCGCGCTCGAGGCGCCGCATGCGCAGGGCCTGCTGCCCCGTCCGGTCCTTCTCGCCCAGAAGATGCAGCGTCGCGTGCGCGATGCAGAGCAGTGCCTCGGCCAGCGGGTCCAGGCCGCGGGCGCGCGCGTCTTGCTCGGTCACGGGCAGGCACACGACGATCTCCCCCTCCTGCTCGCCGCCCACCTCGGTCAAAGGAAACGCGAGCACGTCGGTCGCGGCGTCCACCCCGTGAAAGTCGCGGTTCAGGCGGCGCATGCGCCGCTCTCCCACCAGCGCGATCGACAGGCACGGCACCGGGCGCCTGAGGACCGCCGCCGCCGCCCTGGCCGCGGCGCGCGCGGCGGCGGCCAGCTTGCGGCGGCCGCAGGGCAGGCGGCGGGCCAGCACGGTGACGGAGATCAGGGCTCGTCCTCGCTGGACGGCGCGCCACCCCTTCCCCTCCCCCTTCCTCTCCCCTGCCGGCGCTCCTCGCGCTCGTACGCGACGACGATGCGCTGCACCAGCGGATGCCGCACGATGTCCTTGCGCGTCAGCTTGACGATCGAGATGCCCTCGATGCCGGCGAGGATGCGCGAGCAGTGCACCAGGCCGGAGAGCGCACCGGGAGGCAGGTCCGTCTGCGTGACGTCGCCCGTGACCACGATCTTCGACCCGGTCCCCATGCGCGTGAGGAACATCTTCATCTGCCCGGGCGTGGCGTTCTGCGCCTCGTCCAGGATGATGAACGCCCGGTCGAGCGTGCGCCCGCGCATGTACGCGAGAGGCACCACTTCGATGACGTCGGTGTCGAGGTAGCGGCGCACCTGCTCGCCGTCCAAGAGCGCGAAGAGCGCGTCGTAGAGCGGCCGCAGGTAGGGATTGACCTTCGCCTGCAGGTCGCCGGGCAGGAAGCCGAGCCGTTCTCCCGCCTCCACGGCCGGCCGCGCCAGGACCATCTTGCGGAACTCGCCGGCACGCAGCGAGGCCAGCGCCTTGGCCACGGCCAGGAAGGTCTTGCCCGTGCCCGCCGGGCCGATGACGATGGTGATCGGGTTCGTCCCCAGCGACGCGACATAGTGCGCCTGGCCCGGGGTGCGCGGCTGGATGCCCTGCCCGAGCGCGGGACCTCCCTCCCGGCGCGGGCGCAGGCGCCGCTCCTCCGCGCTCTCGACCCCGCCGAAGAGGCGCTCGACCACCTCGGCGCCCGCGCCGTTCCTCAGGGCCGCCAGCGCCTCCTCCAGGAGCGCGCGCACCGCCTTGACCGGCCCTTCCTCTCCCATGATCTTGAGCGCGCCGCCGCGGCTCACCACCTCTACCGCGTACCTGGCCGTCAGGAGGCGCCGCAGCCGGTCCTGCGGCCCGAGGAGCACCTGCTCCTCTTCCAGGCTCCTCAGCTCGATCTGCTCTTCCATGGGCTCCGCGAGCTCCTCGGCGCCGCCCGCTCAGCAGGGCACGCCGGCGAGCCACACCAGAAACCAGTATCCGACCGGCGCCGCGAGCACAAGGCTGTCCACCACGTCCAGGACGCCGCCGAAGGTCGGCACCAGGACCGACGAGTCCTTGGCGCCGCACGCGCGCTTCAGCAGGGACTCGGCCAGGTCGCCGAACAGCGCGCTCAGCCCCACCAGCACGCCGAACAGCAGCCACCAGCCCGGATGCGCCGTCGCGCCGATCATGCGCCCGCCGATCAGGGCCACGGCCCCCGCCAGAACGAGACCGCCCGCCGTGCCGGACCACGTCTTTCCCGGGCTGATCCGGGGCACGAGCTTCGGTCCGCCGGCGACGCTGCCGGTGAGGTAGCCGCCGATATCCGAAGCCTTGGCCACGAGCACGACCAACAGGGCGAAGCGCACGCCGAGCGGCGCCGGCGGCCGCAGGAGCAGGTCCAGCAGGAAGGAGTACAGGAAGACGTACGCGAACCCCAGGACGTTCGCGCCCACCCGGCGCAGGCCGTCCGCCGGGCGGCCGGCCAGGACCTCGAGACACCAGAGCAGGATGAGGTAGGCACCGAGCAGCGCCTCCACCAGCACGCGCGCGTCCAGGCCGCGAAGCAGCGCGGCGCCCTTGCCGAACAGCAAGAGCGCGGCGCAGAGGGTGCCAAGCCAGGGGCGGCACAACCCGCCGCCGCGCCGGATCAGCAGGTGGTACTCGGCGGCCCCCGCCGTGCCGAGCGCCACGACCAGCGCGAGCGACACCCAGGGTACGCGCGACGCCGCGTCGATCAGGTAGATCGCGAGCAGCAGCACCAGGGCGAGCCCGCCGCTCAGGCAGCGCGTCAACAGCGCGTGCCCGGCCGCGGGAGGCGCCGGGGCCGGCGGGGGCGTCGAGGCGACCAGCGGCGCGGCCATCGGCGGGCGGCTCAGCGCGCGTTCGCCGCCGAGGGGCGGTCCTCGGACTTCCGGATCAGGCCGCCGAACTTGCGCGTCCGGCGGGCGTACTCCCGCAGCGTCTCGTGGAACTGCGGGACGCGGAAGTCGGGCCAGCAGACCGGGCTGATCACGATCTCCGAGTAGGAGATCTGCCAGAGCAGGAAGTTGGACACCCTCATCTCCCCCGCGGTGCGGATCACCAGGTCGGGATCCGGGCCGGGCTGGTAGAGCCGCGCGGCGACCAGCTTCTCGTCCACGTCCGCGAGGCCGAGCCTGCCGGCGGCGACGTCGGCGGCGATGCCGCGGCAGGCGTCGGCGATCTCGGCGCGGCCGCCGTAGGACAGCGCGAGGCACAGGTTCAGCCCGGTGTTCGCGGCGGACAGATCGATGGAGCGGCGCAGCTCGCGCAGCGCCGGCCCGGGCAGGTCTTCGATGCGGCCGATGCTGGTCAAACGCACGTTGTTCTTGAGCAGCGTCTCGCGCTCGCTGATGAGGTAGTTCTTCAGCAGGCGCATGAGGAAGAGCACCTCGCCGCGCGGGCGCCGCCAGTTCTCGATCGAGAAGGAGTAGAGGGTGAGGCGCTCGATGCCCAGGCGCGCGCTCTCCTCGGTGATCTCGCGGATGGACGCGGTCCCCGCCTCATGGCCGCGCACCCGCGGCAGGCCGCGGCCCTCGGCCCAGCGGCCGTTGCCGTCCATGATGATGGCCACGTGCCTGGGCAGGCTCTTCAGGTCGGGCTGCATCGCGCGCCGGTTCCTACCTGTACCTGTAGATCGTCTCGTCACGGTCCGGCCCGACCGACACCAGGCCCACCGGTCGGCCCAGGAGGGACTCGATGTGATCAATGTACTCGCGGCAGCGGCGCGGCAGGTCCGCAAAATGGCGCGCGCCGCGCGTGTCCTCGCTCCAGCCCGGCAGCGCGTCGTAGACGGGGCGGCAGGCGCCCATGACCACGGGGTCCGTGGGGAACTCGCGCAAGAACTCGCCCGCATGCTCGTAGGCGGTGCACACCTTGATCTCGTCGAAGCCGGTGAGCACGTCCACCTTGGTGAGCGCGATCGAGTCGCAGCTCAGGAGGTCGACCGCGTAGCGCAGCGCCACGCCGTCCAGCCAGCCGCAGCGCCGCGGCCGGCCGGTGGTGGCGCCGAATTCACCGCCGGCCCGGCGCAGGCGCTCGCCCACCTCCCCGGTCTCCTCGGTGGGGAACGGCCCCTGCCCGACGCGCGTGGTGTAGCACTTGGTCACGCCCATCACCTCGTCGATGCGCCGCGCCGGCAGCCCGGAGCCGGCCGCCACGCCGAAGGTCGACGAGTTCGACGAGGTGACGAACGGGTAGGTGCCGAAGTCGACGTCGAGCAGGATGCCCTGCGCCCCCTCCACGAACACGTAGCGGCCCGCGGCCAGGGCGCGCCGCAGCAGGCGCACGGTGTCGGTGACGTACGGCCGCAGGCGCGCGGCATGCGCCAGGTACTCATCGGCGATCGCGGCGGCGTCGAGCGGCTCGCCGCCGCCCAAGGCGGCGATGATACGGTTCTTCTCCTCGACGTTCGCCTGTACCCGCGCCGCGAAGTGCTCGGCGTGCAACAGTTCCGCCACGCGGATGCCGGTGCGCGTGGCCCGGTCGGCGTAGGCCGGCCCGATGCCGCGGCCGGTCGTGCCGAGCGCCGTGCCGCCGCGGCGCCCTTCGCTGAGGCGGTCCAGCGCCTTGTGGTAGGGCATGACCAGGTGGGCCAGGCTGGAGACGAACAGGTTGCCCTCCACGGCCACGCCGCGCGCGCTGAACTCGTCGATCTCGGCCAGGAGCTGCGCCGGATCGACCACCATGCCGTTGCCGATGACGTTCACCTTGCCGTGCAGGATGCCCGAGGGAATGAGGTGGAAGATGAACTGCTCGCCGCCCACGCGCACGGTGTGGCCGGCGTTGGCGCCTCCCTGATAGCGGACCACCACGTCCGCGCGCGAGGCGATGAGGTCGATGATCTTCCCCTTTCCCTCGTCGCCCCACTGGGTGCCGATGACGCAGGTGACGGGCATGGGCCGTTGCTCCTCGCGCGGGCAAAGCCGGGATGCTACGCGCGGTCGCGCGGAGGGTCAACGCCTGGCGCCGGCGCGTACCGCGCAGCTACTCGTCGAACAGGTCGCCCTCGGCGTCGTTCGCCACGCCGCCGACGTAGGCGAGCTGCCCCAGCACGCGCCGCGTCTCCTCGTCGATCTGCTGGGCGGCGATGCCGTGGCGCTCCTTGCCCGCCAGCCGGTAGGCGCGCAGGAGCGCCTGCTTCAGCTCCTCCAGCCTCTCGGGAGCGGCGGCGCGCGCGTTCTGGCGCTCGGCCGGGTCCTGCTCCAGGTCGAAGAGCAGGCACTCCGCCGGGTCGCGCTCCCGGTCGATGCCAGGCCGCGAGTAGATGAGCGAGGAGCGCGCGCCGCGGAGCGCGTAGATCGCCCTGGTCTCGATCGGCGACGCCGCCGCCAGGTCGATGCGGCGGATGCCCTGCGCCGTGGCGGTATAGGCCAGGCCGCCGGCCGGCGTTCCCTCCAGGCGCAGCGCCGGCCGCACCGGAGCGGCGTCGTATTCGACTCCCATGAGCTCGAGGATCGTGGCGAACAGGGACGCGTTCTCCACCGGCCCGCGCAGCGTCCTCCCCGCGGGCACGCATCCCGGTCCCCAGAGCACCAGCGGCACGAGCACGCTCTCGCCGAAGACGTGCGAGCCGTGCCCGAGCAGGCCGTGCTCGCAGAACTCCTCGCCGTGGTCGCCGGTGACCACGAGCAGCACGCGCTCGGCCAGGCCGGCGCGCTCGAGCGCGCCCCGCAGCCGCTCGAGCTGCCGGTCGAGGTAGCGCACCTCCCCCAGGTAGAGCGCCTTGAGCAGCCGCACGTCCTCGTCCTCGGCCGTGACCGCGCGATTGGCGGCCAAACGCTCGCACACGCGCCGCAGCGCCTCGTCCGGGTCGCGCCCGCGCAGGTCCTCGGGCACGTAGCGCTCCCGATCCGCACCGGGGGCGTTGAGCGGATGGTGCGGCTCGAACAGGTGCAGGAAGGCGAAGAACTGCAGCTCCTTGTTGTCCTCGAGCCAATCCTCGAAGGTGGCCACCACCTGGCGCGCGTTGGCGTACGGCGCCAGCAGGAACGACTCGAAGCCCTGCGCGAAGTTGCGGTTCGGCGAGATGAGCTCGTTGGTGGAGAAGGCGGCGGTGGTCACGCCCGCGCGCCGCAGGCGCTCCGCCAGCGTGTCGCACGACTCCGGCAGGTAGGACTCGGCGTACGACCAGACGCCGTGCGCCGGCGGGTAGAGCCCGGTGAAGAGCGACGCCACCGAGGGCGAGGTCCAGGGCGCCACGGTCACGCACTGCTCCACGCGCGTGCCCTCGCGCGCCAGGCGGTCGAGCGCCGGCGTGATCCCCTCGGCTCCACCCGCGCACGACGGGGCGTCGGCGCGGAAGGTCTCGACGTTCACAAACACCACGCTCGGCCGCTCGCGGGCGCGGGACAGGCGGCGCGCGACCTCCTCGTAGCGCACCACGCGCGGCGCGGCGAAGGCGCCGCGCGGCCGCTTCACCTCGAGCGTGTAGGAGACCGGCGCGCGCAGCGGCACGGACTCCACCAGCTCGATGGTGCGCGGCGCGCGCAGGAAGACCTCGCCGCGGCAGGCGAGCAGGATCGACCGGCCGGCGAAGGGCGAGAGGTCGACCGAGCGCTCCTGCCAGCCGCGCTCCAGCGGGCGCAGGCCCGGGTCGAGGGTCTCCTCGAAGATGGTCGCGCCGTCGGCCGTGACGATGAAATCGGCGCAGCCCACGCCGGCGCAGCGGTGGTCCAGGCCGATGGCGAACTCGAGGCGCACGTCGCCGCGCGGCACCTCCAGGCGGTAGCGGGCGATGGTGTGGTCGAAGTCGAAGAACAGCGCCGGCCGCGCGCCGCCGCGGGGCGAGTCGTGGCGCGCGTCGCTCTCGAAGGCGGCGGTCACGCCCGAGGTGAGGAGCGGCAGCGGCGGGTGCTCGGTGCCGTCCGCGTCGCGCCGCAGCGCGAAGCAGAACTCCGGCGTGGTCGTATGGACGATCTGTTCCCACTCGTCGTCTTCGGCCACCGCCCGCGGGTAGCGCTCGAGCAGATCGGCCACCAGCAACGGCACCGCGCTCGCCAGCGCGTCCGCGCGCGCCCGCACGCCCGCGGAGTGCAGCACGGGCGAGAGCACCACGGGCAGGGCCGCCAGCTCCCGGAGCTCCCGGTCGCAGTCGGCGGCGAACAGGATGTCGGCCCTGCCGCCGGCCAGCTCGGCCGGCAGGTCGGCCTGCGCCCAGCGCAACAGGGGCGCACAGCCCGGGGCGCCACAGACGAGGGATTCGCGCAGGAGCTCGCCCCACTCTCCCGCGCCGCCCGCGGCGCGCGCCTTCACGCTGAACGAGACCACGGCTCCCTCGGCCGCGGCCGCGCCCACCTGCTCGATGCCGTAGCCGAAGGCGAGGCGCGCCCCTTCATGCACCGGGACGGCGGGCAGCAGGAACTCGCCGCGCAAGGGCAAGGGCAGCGGGATGCCGTCGTCGTCGACGCTGCGCTGCGGCTCGGGGATGGGCTCGAGGTAGCGCGTGTCCTGCGGGTAGCCGCGTCCCTGGACGGCGCTCTCCAGGCCGAGAAGCAGCGGAATGCGGCTCTCGCGCTGCAGGTACGCGGGCCCTGAGGGGCCGCCGGCACGCGGCCGCAGCAGGGCGAAGCCCAGGCCGGCGACGAGCGCCAGCACGAGCAGCCAGGTCAGCGTCCGAGAGCGGCTCGACATGCACGTCCCCGCGCGAAACGGCGTGCCCGCGGCCCGCGCCGGCCCCGCGCGCACGCTTCCTTCGGACTGTAGCGCGCGCTCGGGCCGCGCAGCCGCGCATTTTCGCTGTACACTTGATCGACTCGCGCCGATCTCCTACAGGAGAAGCATGGCGGGCCGGGTGGCCGGCCGCGACGGATTCTCCGGCGCCGCTCCGGCGGCGGCCGGACGTGACAGGGCCCGATGAGGGCCCGCGTTGGGTCGCGCGAACGCAGCGCGACGGACCAAGGACGTCAGCGAGCAAGCGGACGCGTCGAGCGGACCGCGAGCGAGCTGACATGGCCCTGTTGTGAAAGGAGGTGGTCTTGGCAATGTCTGGCTGTTACGACTATCGGAGGCTGCCTACCTGAAACAAGCTGGCCGGCGGGCCCCTTGGGGTCGCGCAGCCTTCCCAACACGAAAGGGGCGCGGGAGTCGTTCCCGCGCCCCTTCTCTTGTCCCGCGCACTGCGCTGCCCGCGGCCTCGCTGTCGACGATGGCCGCCGTGGACCAATCTGAGCACTGACCGCTTTCCGCTTCCTGCTGATCGCTGACCGCTTCCCGCTGACCGCTGATTGCCTCCCGCTGATCCCCTCCCGCTGATCCCCTCCCGCTCACTGCTGACCGCTTCCCGCTGATCGCCTCCCGCTGACCGCTTCCCGCTCCTAGGCCGGGCTGGCGGCCGCGTCAGCCACGAGCAGCTCGAGCTGGTCGCCGTTGAACGGCTTGAACAGGACGCGGTTGCCGTGCGCGAGCGCGAGGTCCTCATCCAGCATGTCGCCGGTGACGAAGACGAAGCGGCCGCGATACGCGGGCGCCGCGGCCGCCACGGCGCGGTAGAGATCCACGCCACTCAGATCGGGCATGCACACGTCGCAGAGCACCAGATCGAACTCGCGGTCGCGCTTGAGCAGGTCGAGGGCGGCGCGGCCCCCACCCACGGCGCGCACCTCGTGGCCGAGCGCCTCGAGTCTCTCCCGCAAGCTGGAGGCGACAGCCGGTTCGTCGTCCACGACGAGCACGCGCTTGCGCCCCGCTGCCAGCGGCGCGGTTGGCTCGGCCGGCGGCCGCGCGCGGCCCGCGGCGCAGAGCGGCAGCACCACGCGGAAGAGCGCCCCGCGCCGCGGCCGCGGCACAGCCTCCAGGACGCCGCCATGCTCCGCCACGATGGCGCGCGAGATGGCGAGCCCCAGCCCGACGCCGCGGCCCTCCTCCTTGGTGGTGAAGAAGGCCTCGAACACGCGGTCCAGCGCCTCCGGCGCGATGCCCGCGCCGTCGTCCTCGACCTCGAGTATGCAGCTCTCCTGGGCGCGACCCGTGGTCAGGGCGATCGTCCCGCCGCGGCCGGCCGCGGCAATCGAGTCGCGCGCGTTGGAGATCAGGTTGACCAGCACCTGCTGCAACTGGGAAGCGCAGGCCCACAGCGCCGGCAGGCTCGCCTCCGCCCGCACGCGCAGCGCGATGCCCTCGCGCGCCAGGGAACGCCCGAACAGCTCGACGGTATCCGCCACGACCTGGTTCAGGTCCGTGGCCTGCTGCGCGCCGGAGCTCTTGCGCGAGAAGCGCAGCAGGCCGTCGACGATGCGCCGGCAGCGCTCGGCGTGACGGAAGAGGTCCTCCAGGCGCGCGGCGGCCGGCGCGCCGCCGAGCCGCGCGCGGCAGAGCGCTTCCGCCGCGCCGTGGATGGCCGAGAGCGGGTTGTTCAGCTCATGCACCAGGCCGGCGACGAACGCGCCGAGCGAGGACATCTTCTCGGACTGGCGCAAGGCCTCTTCCACGCGCCGGCTTTCGGTGACGTCGCGGATGATGACCGACATGCCGATGGGCTGACGTTCGTCGTCCAGCACGGGCGCGACCGAGACGACGGTGCGCAGCAGGCGGCCCGCTCCCGCCAGCAGGTCGGCGTCGAAGCGCGCACTGCCCGCGCGCGCCAGCGCCCGTTCCAGCTCGCGCCGACCGGACTCGTCCGCGCAGCGGATCACGTCGACCAGCCGCCGGCCCACGGCCTGCGCCTCGTCCAGGCCGAACAGCTCGCGGCAGCGGGGATTCAGCGCCGTCACCCTGGCGGCCGGATCCAGACCCAGCACGGCGTCATCCAGCGAGGCGACCGCCTCACCCAGGAACCGCAGGCGCTCCTCGGTCTGCGTGCGCGCGCTCACCTCGCTCACGCGCTGCACCTGCAGGGTCTCCGCGCCGCCTCCTTCCTCGACCAGCATGGCGGAAACCTCGTAGCGCGGCTTGCACGCCTGGTCCCGCACGGTGAAGAAGCGCGGCGCGCCGCTGGCGAAGCACTCGCCGACCGGGCAGCCGTGGCAGGCGTCGCGCCGGAAGTACGGCGTCTCGCAGGCGAGCAGCCCGAGCAGCGTGCCGGAGAAGCGCTGGTGCGCGTAGCTGTTCGCCAGGCGCACGCGGCAGCCCGAGTCGACGACCACGATCGGCTCGCACACGGAGTCGAAGGTCGTGCCCAGGAGCGCCCCGGCCGAGACCGGCCGCACGCGCGCCCGGCGCTCGCTGCGGCCCAGCGCAAAGCCCAGGAACAGCAGCCCGCCGAGCTTGCACAGCAGCTCGATCGAGAACAGGACCGGCCGGAAGCCCAGGCCGTCGAGCCGCGCCAGGCAGAAGGCCGCGCCCAGCGCCAGCGCGATCATGCCGAGGGCGGAGGTTCTGCCCGGGCGGGCGCCGCGCGCGCCGGCCGAGGCCGGAGCACAGGCGAGCAGCAGCAGGAGCCCGCCGTTCAGCAGCAGCTCCGCGGCGGTTGGCCAGCGCAGCGCCACCCAGAGCGGCGTGGCGAGCACGACGAGCAAGAGCAGCACGACGGCCAGGAGGCGGCCCGGGACGCGGCGCGGGCCGGCGGCCGCGGGCTGCGGTGGCGGTCCGGCTCGAGGCTTCCGGCCGTCGCGAGCCATCTGATGGATGTCCGCGGTCATCGCTGAGCCTGGCGCGGATCATCGGCAGGCTCGCTGGCGCGGCTTGAGCGGCCGGCGCGCGCCGGCGCGCTACCTGCCCTCCGCGGGCCGGACCACCACCTCGTCCCAGATCTCGTGCAGCAGCAGGTTCTCCAGCGCCGCGTCCCGGCCAGCGAAGCGCCACGGCTCGGCCGGGTTCTCGGCCAGATCCTCGCGCAGCTCGTCCACCTTGCAGAAGATCTCGACGCGCGCTCCCTGTTCCGCCGGCAGCACCTCGAGGAACACCTGCAGCCGGCGCGGCGAGGAGCTGAAGGCGCGCGGCAGGACCTCCAGCTTGCGCCCCGCCGGATCCTCGATCAGGCGCCCGCCTGCGAAGTGCACGCGCAGCAGCGCCCGGGCCACTTCGTACACGCGCCCCGGATCCGCGTCCGGCACGTCGAGACAGCGGAAGACCTCGTCGCCGGCCAGGCCGATGCCCTCCACGTCCTGTGGATCTCCGGAGCTGGAGCAGGCCGCCGCCAGCACCGGCAGGAGGAGGGCGAGCAGGCGCGCAGCCGCGGCGTCCAGTCGTGTCATGGCCCTGATCCAAGCGCGCGCGCCACGCGCTGGCAAGGGCTCGCCGGCCGCCGCGGCGCTGCGCGCACTCCCTTCAGGCCTCGAAGCCGCGCTGCACCAGCTCCGCGCGCACCCGCGTGCGCGCCTCCGCCATCACGCTGCGCACGTTCTCCTCGGAACAGCACAGGCGCCGCGCCGCCTCCTGCTCCGTCTGGCCGTGGAGCGCCACCAGGGACAGGACCTTGCGCATGGGCTCCGGCAGGTGGCGGATCGCCTTCATGAGCGCGACATGCAGGTCCCTCGCGTCCGCCTCCACGTCGGGGGAACGAGTGTGCTTCGAGGGCACCACGTCGGCGAAGAAGCGCGTGCTCTGGATGCCATCGAGGAAGATCTCCTCGCCGCTGGTCGGGCCCTCCCTGGACACGGCCTCGGCCAGGTCCTCCTCCAGGGAGACGCTGCCGTTGCGCTCCGCCAGGGCGTCCTCCTCGCGCACGATCACGTCATAGGCGCAGGTGAACAGCCAGCGGTCGAAGGGCACGTCCTCGGGCTTCTCCGCGCGCCGCGACAGCGCCGTCAGGATGGTCTCCTCCACCACGTCACCCACGTCGATGCTGCCGCACTCCGGCCGGTCCAGCACCTCGCAGTGCCGGGTCAGCTCGCGGCGCACGAAGGGATAGAGCTCGCCGAGGGTCCGGTGGATCACCTTGGCCAGATCCGCGGGCTCCTCGGCGGTAATGCGCTCCAGCAGTCCGGACAGGTCGCCGGTGACCTCGTGCCGCAGCGACTTGCGCTGGCGCCGCTCGCGCCGGTAGCGCTCCTTGTGGCGATCCAGCTCCACCAGCAGGTCATCGACCGCGTCGCGCAGGGCCGAAAGCACGTTGCCGCCGACGCCGCGCGCGTTGAGCTGGCCGGTCGGCAGGCTCAGGGTCAGGGACGCGTACCCCTCCTTGAGGTGCTGGTTGAGGTCGATCTCGCATTGCAGCGTGACGAGATCGCCGGGCAGGCGCCCCAGGCGCCGCACGATGCGTTCCTGCTCGCGCTGGAACAGCTCGTCCAGTTTGGCGTCGCGTCGCGCGCGCTTCACGGTCAGGGTGACGTGCATGATCTCGTCCATTCTCCGCGCTTGCTGCGCCCCGCATGAGGCCGCAGTCGCGCCTCAGGTGAACATGCAAGCTGATAGCCGTTTCTCCAGGGCGCTGGCGGCCGCGCCCTGCCCCGCTCGTTCGGTCCTCCCCCAACCCGCGGGAGAACTGCCGAGCGCGGGCGGGACGAAGCTCCTCGACCGGCGCCCGTCTTCGTGGAAGCGGGCCGCGATCTTGAGGAACGAACATCAAGACCGCATGCAGTGTAGCACGGCAGCGATGATCGCGCCCTGACGACCGCGCGGAATCGTGGTGCGCGGCGCGCGCGTGTGCTCGAAAGCGCGGCCGGCCAGCTCGCGCGCGCGGCGATTTCGCTTGACGCCCCGCGGAGCCCCGACTATCGCGAGTCTGCCAAGTGGACTGCTCTGGCGCGCGAAGGCTGGTGGGCCCGGCAGGATTCGAACCTGCGACCGATGGATTATGAGTCCACTGCACGGTTTCGCAAGGTCCGACGCAGCCGCGACTTCTGACGCCGCCCCTGCAAGTGTCACCAAAAACGGCACCACGCCGCTGCGGGAAGATGCCACCGTCACCTTGCCGGCGGACCTCGAAGGCGCGCTCGCGGCGCTCCCTTCCGAGGAGCGCGAGGCCGTCTTCGAGCACGTTCGCGACCTCCTCGCGATGGACCCCGAAGGACGCCGAGCGGTCCTCAAGCAGGAGACCGAAGCATGAGGCTTCCCCCGGACGGCGCCGCCCGCGCCGCGATCGTCCAGGAGACGGAGTCCATCCGGGCGCGCACGCGGTGGCTCTCTGAGACCGCTTCCGTCCGTCCAGATCGGCGTCCCGGCATCGGGTGGATCCTGGAGACCAGGGAGCCGTCAAGTCGCGGGTTTGCCCGGGCGAAAGGCTGGCAGAACAAGCTCCGCTACTACCCGACCGAGGCCGAGGCCGAGAACGCGGGCCGGCTCTGGATCGAGACCGGCTGGACCGGTCATGGCGACTGGCCGAAGGGCCTGGTGCTGACCGAGGCGCAAGAGCGCCTGCTGCCTTCCGCCTGGCAGCGGCGGCTGGCTCGCCAGCGCTCCCGCCGACCGGGGAGGCCGCGCCTAACGGGGCGTCCTGCCCTTCCTGGGACTCCGTAGCGGGCCGTGCTGCCCGCTCACTGACGACGTGAAAGGATCGCAGGCATGAACGACGAGAGGCTTCGGGCGGCCATTGACGCCGCGAAGGACTCCTGGCCGGCCGAGGCGGCCGCCAACACGCGGGACGCGGACGGCCGCGATATCGCCGCACACGACCGCGAGCAGTACCTCGAGGACGCCGTCCACTTCCACGAGCTGCTCGACCGGGCGGCAGAGGCCGCGGCCGCCGGGCGCCGGGAGGAGGCCATCGAGGCGGCGCGCGAAGCGTCGCGGCTTGAGCGTGACTGGGGCGACGATCCCGCTGCGGCTCCGGTGCTCGCCGCCCTCGGGGGTAAGCCGTGAAGCCCGCGGCGGCCCTCGAGGCCCTGGCCCTGAAAGGCACCTGGCAGGACTGGACCCGGGCGGACGTGGCCCGCGGCCTGCGGGCTGCCCGCGCCCTCGGCTGGACCCTGAACCGCGGCGCCGTCCGGAGCGGGCGCGGACAGCGGCGCTCGGACGACAGGCTGGAAGGCTGGTACGCCGATCCGCCCCACGAGCCCGGGCGCTGCCTCGACCGCCGCGGCCCGGGCTACGACACGCAGGCCGAGGCCCTCGCCGCCATCGTCGCGCGCATCGGCCTCGCCTGACGCGCAGGGAAGCCCCAGGACAGGCGCTCCGCCCGGGAGGACCTGGGAGTGCGGTAGAATCGCAACAACCCGGCTGGCGCCCCGCCCTTCCCCGTGGGGGCCTTGGGGCGCCGCCCTCCCGCAGAACCGGCGCCGGCGCCCCGGGGCGGGGGGGGGTCCGAACCCACTTGTTCGCCCGATTCCAGGAAGTCGGCCCTGCAGCACCTTCACCGGCTGCGGGCCGTCGCTATGCTCCGCTGCATCGGGCCGCCGGTCGCTCCGGCGGAACGGTCAGGCGACAGGCGGCGTATCTGGATCGTTCTCCGCGCCACTGCTCGCCTGGCCGGCCCGGGATTGGAGAACGATCATGGCCGAGAGCAGGCCGCCCTCGAGTGCGCCTCGCTACCGCATCAGCAACGCTCGTATCCTCGAGGTGGCACCGCTGCTGCAGGATGCTTTGGTGCTGGCGTCGGAGCACCTGCGGACGCCGGATCTACTGCCCGTGCCGGAATCGCTCTGCGCCGCCTATGACGAGCTGGCCGCGGATCAGCAATCCCGCGGGTTCGTCCGGCCGAAGGAGGGCGACGTGCGACTGCTGGCGCGGAGGGAAGGGACGCTCGCGATGCTGAACCTCCTGATGATGCGGCACTACTTCGGGGACATGGCCGGCGCGGCAAAGGAACGAAGACTCGATCCACAACCGCTCATTTTCGCCCGTCGCGAGCTGCAGCAGGAGTGGATCGACGGCGCCCTGTCCCTGCTGGCGCGCCTGCGGCTCGAGGCGCAGATGGAATCGGATGATCCGCCCGTTCCCGACAAAGAGCCCAAGCTCGACCTCGAGCAGGCCGTGTCTCGCTATCTCCGATCGCGCGCCAGCGATCCGATGAACGTGAGGATCCGTGACGTAGCGAAGGACCTCCGAAGGGGCCGTGCTGCGGGGCCGTCGGTGAGTTCAATCCAGGGGACGAGGGCCTGGAAGGCATTCGAGGACCGGCGCAAGGAACTGCGGCCGCAATCGGTGAAGGCGAAGGCGTCGAGTTTGCTAATCGACGACATCGGGACGCCGGACGAGCGGCTCAAGGCACTGACGGAGGATCAGGAGCGGGAGCTGGAAGAGGAGACCCGCCCGCGGCGAAGAGTGCGCCGTTCGTGACCGCTGTTCGCGCTTGTTCGCGAACAGCGAAATGCCGAACGGCCAGCGTAAAGCAGTCTGAACCGGCTGTTCGCCGGGCCGCGACCGCGAACAAAGGTCACTACTGAGGGGCGATAGTGCCCCGCGACCAGGTAGTGACATGCGATCGACCGGCCCACCCACCCTGATCACCGCGGGAGTGATCGCCCGCGAGCTGGCTGTCCCGCTCCACCGCGTGCTGCACATCCTCGCGACCCGGGTCCACATCCGCCCGCGAGCGCGCGCTGGCAGACTGCGGCTCTACGACTCCGCCGCCGTCGCGATGGTGCGCCACGAGCTCCTCGCGATGGACGCGCGGCGCAGCGGGCTGAGCTACCCCGTGACCGCGGCGGAGGCTGCGCCATGACCGCGCCCGACCCGCTCCGACTTCTGAATTCGCGCCAAGTCCGCGAGCTGCTCGCAATCGGCGAGAGGACCCTGCGCGATGCCTATCAGCGTGGCGACCTCCGGCCCGTGCGGATAGGCCGGCTCGTCCGGTTCCGCGCCTGCGACGTCGAGCGGTTCGTCGCTGAACGGCTCGCCCGCCGGGGGACCGCGTCGTGAGCGGCGGCGAGGTGGACCCCGGACCGGACGCCGGAGAGGAGAGTACCCCGACGCTCGCGGCTGTGCTCGGTTCCGACCTCCTCGGCCGCGTCACGAAGAGGCGGAACGCCGCGCCCCGGGCGGCGAACGTGGCCGAGGCCGAGGCGGCGCAGCACGCCGCCTCGAAGGAAGCCGCCACTGGCGCCGCGTGCCGGTCCGAGCTGCTCACGCGGCCCGCGGCGGAGATCCGGCCGGAGCCGATCCGGTGGCTCTGGGCGGGCCGGTTCGCCCTGGGGAAGCTCGCGCTCGTCGTCGGCGAGCCGGGCGTAGGCAAGTCGCTGCTCGGCGTCGACCTCGCCGCCAGGGTGTCGGGCGGCGCAGGGTCCCCGGATCGCGGCGCCATTGCGCCGGGCCGGGTGCTCCTGGCCTCCGTCGAGGACGACCCGGCAGACACGATTCGGCCGCGCCTCGAGGCCGCGGGAGCGGATCTCACCCGGGTCGAAATCGTCGAAGGCGTCCGCGGTGAGAAGGGCAAGCGGCGGCCCTTCTGCCTCGAGGACGTGGGCGCGCTCGACCGAAAGCTCGCCGAGCGGCCCGATACCGTCCTTGTCGTAATCGACCCCCTCGGTGCGGTGATCGGAAGCGCCACGGACGAGCACCGAAACAACGAGATCCGGGCTCTGCTCACGCCGCTCGCGGACCTCGCCGCCCGCTTCAAGGTGGCGATCGTCATCATTCACCACCTGCGGAAGGCGGCCGGCTCAGCACTGCATCGGACGGCGGGCTCGCTGGCGTTCACAGCGGCCGCGCGGGCCCTGTTCGCCGTGGCGCCCGACTCCGAGGACGAGAGACGCCGGCTCTTTCTACACGTGAAGGGCAACCTGGCGGCGCGTCCTCCAGGGCTCGCGTTCCGGATCGTGGAGCGCGACGTGCAGACGAGCGCCGGCACGATCCAGGCGCCGCGCCTCGAGTGGGAAGCCGGCACGGTGAACGTGACCGCCGACGAGGCCCTCGGCGCGGACGGACTCGACCGCGGGACCCCGTCCGAGCTGGGCGAAGCTGAGGCGTTCGTGCGGGAGGAGCTGAGCACCGGCCCTGTCGAGGCGCAGGCCATGTTCGCGCGCGCGAAGCAGAACGGGATCGCGGGCATCACGCTGAAGCGGGCGTGCAAGATCCTCGGCGTGGACAAGAGCAAGGCGGCATTCAACGGACCCTGGCTCTGGAGCCTCCCGGAGGAGAGCTCGGCCGAAGGGGATCAACGCCAGGGAGAGGAAAGCATGATCCCCTTCGTGGATCTTGATCCCCTTCGCGCAAATCGCCCAATAGAAGCCGTTCCTGGGGGGGTCGAGGGAGTCGAAGAAGGTCATTCTCACGAAGGGGATCATCCTCTTCAGGCTGGACACCTTTGCGGCGAGGAGACCGGCGGGCCAGGGCCGGACCCCGCTCCCGCCGAGCTGCCCGAGGGCCTTCCCGTCGAGGCAACGGCGCCGTGAGTCTGGAAGAAAGTGTTTGTGTGAGTCGAAACAGGACGGTAGGGCATCGCACATGAACCTCAGCGAACGTCTCCGGTTGGCGATCGACGAGTCCCCCAAGAGCCGCTACCGGCTCGCCATCGAAGCGAAGATCGCGCAGAGCACACTGTGCCGGTTCATGCAGGGCGGCGGGCTCCGCCTCGAGGTGGCCGACCGTCTGGCCGACCTCCTCGAGCTGGAGCTGCTGCCGCGGGCCTCGACGCCCAGGAAGGGACGGTGAACCGTGGCGACCGTGTTCCGGCGCGGCGGGCGACGCTCAGGAGGCGTCTACCTCGTCCGCTGGCTCGACGAGAACGGCGTCCGCCGGCAGCAGAGCTCCCGCACGCGGGACAAGCGCGTTGCCGAGCAGATCGCCGACGAGATCGAACGCCACGTCGCGCTTGCCCGGGCGGGCCTCCGGGACCCGCGCCTCGAGCGGTTCGCCGCCGAGGACCGCCGGCCGATCGCGGAGCACGTCGAGGACTTCGCCCGCTACCTCCACGCGAAAGGGAACACGGCGCAGCACGTCGAGGGGACGCGCCGTGACGTGGTTCGCGTGCTCGGCCTGGCGCGCGTGGAGCGCCTCTCCGACCTCGCGCCGTCGAAGGTGCAGGAGGCGCTCGCGGCGCTCCGCCCGGCGCGCGCCGGAGACGAGCCGCTCTCGCTGCGCACGCTGAACAAGGCCCTGCGCGCGACGAAGAGCTTCTCGCGCTGGCTCGTCCGCGACGGGCGAGCTCCGAGCGATCCGCTCACGGCCCTCGAGGGCTTCAACGCGGCGACGGACGTTCGCCGGCGCCGCCGGGACTTCACGCCCGAGGAGCTGGACGCGCTCATCCGGACGGCCGAGGCAGGCCCGCGGCGCTACGGCCTCTCGGGCCCGGACCGGGCGATGCTCTACCGGCTGGCCGCGGGAACCGGCTTCCGCGCGGGTGAGCTCGGCTCGCTCACGCCCGAGAGCTTCCGCCTCGGCGGGGACCCTCCCCTCGTCGTCGTCTCCGCTGCCTACAGCAAGCGCCGGCGGGAGGACGAGCAGCCGATCTCGCACGCGCTCGCGGAGCTCCTCCGCCCCTGGCTCGCGCGGAGGCCCGCGGGCCTGCACGTGTTCGACGTGGCCCGCCTCTCGGAGGCGACGGGGCGGATGATCCGCGAGGACTTCGAGGCCGCGGGGATCCAGGCGAGGGACGCGAGCGGCGACGTGCTCGACTTCCACGGCCTGCGGCACTCCTACGTTTCGACGCTCGTTCGGAGCGGCGCGTCCGTGAAGGAGGCGCAGGAGCTCGCGAGGCACTCGACGCCCACGCTCACGTTCGGCCGGTACGCGCACGTCCGCCGGCACGACCTCGCGCGCGTCGTCGAGCGCCTCGATCCCCCCACTTTCGCGAGCACGGCCGCCGCCCTTCGCGCGACCGGGACGGGTGACGCGGGACAGCCGGAAAACGCCTCAGGGGGGTGTCACCAAAAACGGCACCACGCGGGCGACCGAAGCGCGCCGGACGCCGCCGGTCCTCGCCGGAGCGAAGAGAGCGACGCGGAGAAGGGCGACGTGCCGAAGGTCGCGTGCAATGACGCGTTACGCCGCTCGGCGCCGGTCATTGCCGGTTCTGGTGATGGTGGGCCCGGCAGGATTCGAACCTGCGACCGATGGATTATGAGTCCACTGCTCTGACCGGCTGAGCTACGGGCCCTTGCCTTCCCCGCTCTGCTTGTCGTCGGCGCGCTTCTCCTCCAGTTGATCGAGCACGTCCTGGATGCGCCGGCACACGCGCTTGTTCGTCTCCTGCTCCAGCGCCTGTTCGAGGTAACGGCGTCCCTCCGCCCTCTCGCCCAGCTCGATCAGCACGAAGCCGAGGTTGCCGAGCGCGCGGTGGTCGTCGAAGTCGGATTCGAGAGCGAGGCACTGCTCGTACAGGTCGCGCGCCTCCTCCAGGCGGCCCTGCTGCTGCACCACCGCTCCCAGGCTGAAGATGACGTCGCTGTGCCGCACCGGGTCGCCCGACGCGGCCGCGGCGGCGAGCGCGCGGCGCAGGAGCTCCTCGGCCCGCGCCGGCTCTCCCTGTGCGGCGCGCAAGCGCGCCAGCCCTTGCAGCGCCAGGTCGTCCTCGGGCCCGAGCTCCACCGCCTGCTCCAGGAGCTCCTTGCCGCGCTCCTGGTCCGCCCGTTCGGCGCTCTCCAGCAGCAGCTCCGCCAGCCGGCAGGTGGCGCGCGCGTCGCTCGGAGCCACGGCGAGCAGGGCCTCCCAGGCGGCACGTTCCGCCTTGGGCTCGCCCAGAGCGTGGTGCGACCAGGCGGCGAGCTGCCAGGCCTCCCGGTGGGCGGGATCGAGCTCCAGCACGCGCCGCAGATCGACCAGCGCCCGGCTGTAGTGCTTGCGGTCGAACTGCAGCTTGGCGCGCACGTAGAACGGTTCGGGGTTCTCGGGATCGGCCTCGCAGGCGAGCGTGGCGTGCTGCACCGCCTCCTCGTAGCGGCGTGGATCCTTGTCCTCCACGCCGCGTCGCGACCGGGCCTGGGCCGCGGCCAGATGGCTGCTCGCCGCGTACGGGTCCAGCTCGAGGACCGTGTCCGCCACCTCGTTCGCCTTCTGGATCTCGTCCTCGGCCACGAGCTGCGCCGTGATCGCGGCGCCCTCGGCCGCGCGCGCCCGCTCGGCGGCGCTTGGCTGCGGCGGCGGCGCCGGCGGCTCGCTGGCGCACGCCGCCAGGAGCAGAAGCGGCCCGAGAAAGACGCTGCGCTGCTGCACGATCGAAGCCCTTCCCGGCGCGCCCGCCGCGCGCGCCTCGCGCCGAACCGGACCGCCGAACTCGCTCATCGACTGCGCCCCGGTCGCGACCGACCGCCGGCGCCGCCTACTCTAGCAGGCTGCCGGCGCATCCCGCCGGGAATCGCCCGGCTCGCCGCCAGCGGCCTACTCGACCGAGAAGGAGGCCTGCTGCAGGACGAGCGTCCCGCGGGGCCGGTCGTCGCCGCCGCCCGCCGCGCTCTCCTCCTCGAGCGCGCGCAGCGCGGCCATGCCGTCGCTGATCTCGCCGAAGACCGTGTATTTGCCGTCCAGGCCGGGCTGCGGCGCATAGGTGATGTAGAACTGGCTGCCGTCCGTGTTCGGCCCGCTGTTCGCCGCGGCCAGCATGCCCGCGCGGTCGTGCCGCGCCTGCGGGCTCACCTCGAGGTCGAGCCGGTAGCCGGGATTGCCGCGGCCGTTTCCCGATGGGCAGCCGCCCTGCACCATGAAGCCCTGGATGGCGCGATGGAAGGGCAGGCCGTCGTAGAAGCCGAGCAGCGTCAGGTAGAGCACGTTCGCCACGTGCATGGGCGCGACATCCGCGAGCAGGCGCAGCCGGATCGGCCCCTTGTTCGTCTCCAGCTCCCAGTAGTAGGTCTTCCCGGGAGTGAACTCGACGCGCGGCGGCTGCGGCAGGGCATGCTTCCAGTTCGCTCGGGTGCGGTCGATTCGGCCCACTGGCTCTGCCTGCGCCTCGTGCTGTGCAATGAACTCCTGGAGCTGCCGGATGGCCGGGTCCGCGTGGCGCTCCGGCGCCGGCGGCTCACCCGGCGCATCGCCGCAGGCCCAGAGCAGCGCGGCCGGCAGAAGAGCCAGGCAGCGCGACAGCCGCTCTCGCATCATCAGTCACCTCCCGCGCCGCCTGTGCGCGGCGCCTACTGGACATAGATGTACGCCGTCTCGACCATGATCAGCTCTCGCGGCGGTCCGTCCTGGTCGGCGAGCGCATCCTCGAGCGCCGTCAGCACGTCCTGGCCCTTGCTCATCTCGCCGACCACCGTGTACTTGCCGTCGAGCATGTGCCACGGCTTGAAGGTGATGTAGAACTGGGCAGGGTGGCCGGGGAGGAAGCCCAGCGTCCCGCGGTAGTCGTGCGTCGAGCTCTTGGTGATCTCCTCGCTCATATCGTACCCGGGATCGCCCCGGCCATTGCCGCGCGGGCAGCCGCAGACCATCATCTTCCCCTTGACGCCGCGGAAGAACGGCAATCCGTCGTAGAAGCCCAGCAGCGTCAAGTACATGAGGTTCGCCACGCGCTGGGGCGCGATGCCGGGCAGGAGATGGAAGTGGATCGCCCCGCGGTTCGTCTCCAGGCACCAGCGGTACGTCGTGTCCGGGGTGAACTCGAGATGCGGCGGAGGAGGCAGGTGGTCGCGCCAGTCCGGCCGCGATCGGTCGATGCCTCCCGCGCGCCCGGAGCTGTCGGGGTGCGCCTGGATGAACTGCTGCAGGGTGCGGATCGCCGGGTCGTGATGCAGCCGCTGCCAGTCGCCTCCCGGCGCCTCGTAGCGGTCGCGCTCCTTGCCGCAGGCGGCAAGCGCCAGCAGCGCGAGGAACACGCCAGCGCGCGCCGCAGCGCGGCGCAAGGCCCACGGCACTCGTGATCGCCCGTCGCACATCGCCCCATCAGCATAGCCGGCGCGCGCTACAGGTTCTCCAGCACGAAGCGCGTCATCGTCTCGTAGAGGTGCGCGCGCTGCCTGGGCTCGCCCACGCCGTGCCGGTTCCCCGGGTAGAGCATCAGGTCGAAGCGCTTGCCCGCCTCCTGCAGGGCGCGCGCGAGCTGCAGCGTGTTCTGCACGTGCACGTTCTCGTCCATGGTGCCGTGGATGAGCAGCAGCCGCCCGTGCAGCTCGCCGGCCGCCTTCACCGCCGAGCTGGCGTCGTACCCCTCCGGGTTCCGCTGCGGCGTGTCCATGTAGCGTTCGGTGTAGATCGAGTCATACAGCCGCCAGTCGGTGACCGGCGCGACGGCGATGCCGGCCTTGAACTTCTTGCTGTGGGTCAGCGCGTAGCAGGTCATGTAGCCGCCGTAGCTCCATCCCCAGATGCCCACGCGCTCCGGGTCGGCGTAGCCCTGCTCCACCAGCCAGTCGACGCCGTCCTCCAGGTCGGAGAGCTCCTGCGCCCCGAGCCGGCGGTAGGCGCAGGCGGCCGCCTGCAGGCCCTTGCCGCTGGCCGAGCGGTTGTCGCACACCCAGATGAGGTACCCCTGCTGCGCCAGCACCTGATGCCACAGGGACGCGCCGCCGCCGAAGCGGTCGCTCACCGAAGGGGAGCTGGGGCCGGCGTAGGTGTAGCTCAGCACCGGGTAGCGGCGCGCCGGATCGTAGCCGCGGGGCTTGATCAGCAACGCCTCCATCTCGAAGCCGTCGCGCGCCTTCACCTTGACGAACTCGGGCGCGTTCAGGCCGTACTTGTCGAGTGGCGCGCTGCTCCCTTCGCCCAGGACGCGCACCACACTGCCGTCGCCGCGACAGAGCACGGCGCGGCCGGGAAGGCGCAGGGCGGAGAACTCATCGATGAAGAACTCGAACGTGGGCGAGAACGACACGGAATGGCTGCCGTCCGCGCCCGTCACCGCCTGCAGGCCGCTCCCGTCCAGTCCGACCTGGAACAACTTCCTGCCCCTGGCGTCGTCCCGGTTGGCGCTGAAGAAGACCAGGCCGCGCGCCGCGTCGCTGCCGTGCACTTCCTGCACGTCGAAGGCGCCTTCGGTCAGCCTGCGCGCCAGCTTCCCGTCCCGCTCGTACAGATAGAGGTGGCGATAGCCGTCCCGGCTCGACAGCCACAGGAACTGCGCACCCTCCTTGGTCCAGAAGGGCGCGTCGCTCGGCTCGATCCAGACGCTGGTGCGGTCGCGGAAGAGCACGCTGGCCGCGCCGCTCCGCCGGTCCACGGCCACGACGTCGAGCCAGGTCTGCACCCGATCCTGCACCTGCAGGATCACCTGGCTCGAGTCCGGCGTCCAGCCGACGCGCACTACCAGGAACTCCTCGGCCTGGTAGCGCGACAGGTCGGCCCAGCGCACCTCGCCGCCGCCGGCGTTCACCACCCCCACGCGCACGCGCGGGTTCGGGTCGCCGGCGCGCGGATAGCGCCACGGTTCGAGGGCGGGTCGCAGTTCGCGGTCATCCGCCACCGTGTGCACGGGCTCGCTGGAGATGTCGAGCTCGAGGAAGGCGAGATGCGTGGAGTCGGGGGACCACCAGTGCGCGCGCCACTGCCCGCGGCCGTAGACCTCCTCCTGGTAGACCCAGTCGAGCTGGCCGCAGAGCCGCTCCGCGCCGCCCTCCTCGGTGAGGGCGCGCTCAGCGCTGCCATCCGTGCCCACCACGTGCAGGTTGTGGTCCTTGACGAAGGCCACGAGCGCGCCGTCCGGAGACACGGCCGCGCACTCCTCCGCGCGCGGGTCCGAGGTCAAGCGGCGCACCATCGTCTCGCCGAAACGGTAGAGGAACAGGTCGTCTTTGCGCTGCAGCAGGAACCCGCTCTTGTCGGGCAGGAGGTCGCCGCCCAGGCCGGAGCTCCAGGCCTTCGCCTCCTCCTCGGACACTCCGGGCAAGGCGCCGAGCGCCGCCGCCATCGCCTCCCGCGCGAAGAGCGGCCGCGTGTCGCCGCTCAGTGCGTCCACCACGACCAGCCCGTCCTTGGCCTCCTTGCCTTCCTGCCCTCCCTCGGTGAGGTACGCGCCCCCGTCCAGCCAGTCGAGGCAGCGCGCGTACTTCAGGCGCAGCAGCCCGCCCAGCTTCAAGGCCTCGTCCACGGTGAGTTGAGCCGGCTCCTCCACTGGCGGCGCCGTCGCGGTCAAGGGCCGGAAGCAGAGCGCGGCCAGGACGAGCAGCAAAAGGACGTTGCTTCCTTTTCTCATGAGTCGCTCCGCGGACAGGAAGGGCGAAGCGCGACATTCTACCTGCTCCGGGCGATCGGCTGGCAGCCCGTCGAAGAAGTGCTCCGTCGCCGAGGCGAGCACATCTCGGCCGATCTCGGCGTCGCGAGATCCTCAGCGAAGGCGATTCGCCTGCGGTCTCGCTCCTTGATCTCGGCCGAGAGGAACCGCCGCAGGCAGGATGACTTCGTCGACGGGCTGCTAGGCTCCTGGGCGGCACGCCGGAGCGTCGAGCATGTCCCACGGGCCCGTCATCCACACCGTCGGCCACGGCCGGCGCGACTTGGCCGCGTTCCTTGCCCTCCTCAGCCCGCTGGGCCTGCGCGTCCTGGTCGACGTGCGCGCGCGGCCGCGCTCCTCCCGCCTGCCGCACTTCTGCCGCGAGCCGCTGGCCGAGGCGCTCGCCGAGATCGGCGTGCACTACGTCTTCGAGGGCGAGGACCTGGGCGGTCTGCGCCCCGAGGCGGCCGACAGCCGCCACACGGCGCTCCAGCCGGGCGGCCTCCGTGCCTACGCCGATCACATGGAAAGCGCGCGCTTTCGCGCCGCCGCGGCCCGCCTCCTGGCGCTGGCGTGCGCCGCCCCGCTCGCCGTCCTCTGCGCTGAGCGCTTCCCGGGCGACTGCCACCGCTCGCTGCTGGCCGACTACCTCTTGCTGCTGGGCGCAACCGTCCGCCACGCCATCGACCCCGGCCGTATCGAGGAGCACCACCTCTCCCCGCTCGCCCGCGTCGACGCGGGCACCCTTATCTACGACGCCGGGCGCGGCCGCCAGCTCGGCCTCGGCTTCTGACCGAGACGCCCGCGCGCTGCGGCTACGCCGTCGCGCCGTCCAGGCTCGTCCAGCACTCCCCGGCCGCGAAGGTGCCGCGGGCGTCGCGCGCCAGGCGCGCCGCCGCCACCTCGGGATCGTGCGTGAAGAACAGGCGCCCGCCGCGCGCCAGGAGGTCGCCGAGCAGCCGCTCCTTTTCGTCGACCACCAGCTCGGCCGAGCGGTCGTAGCCCATGGTGATGGGCGCGTGCAGCCAGGCCCGTCCCGGCACCAGGTCGCCGGCGAAGAGCAGAGGCCCGCTCGTCCCCGGCACCTCGGCCAGCATCATGCCGGGCGTGTGGCCGTCGGAGAAGTGCAGGCGGTAGTCTTTGCCGAGCGTGGCCGAGGACTCCCCGGCGACGACCTCGAGCCTGCCGCTGTTCTCGAGCAGCTCCGCGAGCTCGGGGATGAACGAGGCGCGGTCGCGCAGGTGCGGCGCGCGTGCCCGCTCGAGCGCGCGCGCGCTCGCCACGTACGTGGCGCGCGGGAAGAGCAGGCGGCGCGGCGCATCCGGCCGGTGCGCGTCCAGCAGGCCGCCGGCGTGGTCGAAGTGGAGATGCGAGAGGACGATGACGTCGATCTCCTCCTGGCGCGTGCCAGCACGCTCCAGGTTGGCGAGGAGCACGTGTTCCGCTTCCTGCACGCCGTAGCGCTCGCGCAGCTCGGGCGGGAAGAAGGCGCCGATGCCGGTCTCGAACAGCAGGCGCCGGCCGCTCTCCTCCTGCACCAGCAGGGCGCGGCAGGCCAGCGGGATGCGGTTCTGCTGGTCCGGCGCGCACCAGCGCGACCAGAGCGCGCGCGGCGCGTTGCCGAACATGGCGCCCCCGTCGAGGCGCTGCCCGTTGCCGAGCACCGACCAGATGCGCCGCGTCATGCCGCGCTCACTCCCAGCGTTCGTTCCAGGCCGCGGGCTCGTTCCGCAGGAAGCGGTCGAACCACTCGGCCAGCATGGTGCGGTGCTCGGCGCGGCTCTTCCAGGAGCCGGCGATGCCGTGGTCCTCGCCGGGGAAGAGCACCAGCTCCGCCGTCTTGCTCAATAGCCTGAGCGCGGTGAACATCTGCTCCGACTCGCCCGGCGGCACGTTCACGTCCGCGCCGCCGTGCAGGAGGAGCAGCGGCGCGGTCACGCGGTCGGCCTGGAACAGCGGGGAATGCGCCACGAACCACTCGGGATCGCTCCACGGGTAGCGGTTGATGGCCTGATCGCCGTAGGTGTAGCCCCACGTGCCGTCCCCCAGGTAGGAGGCGACGTTGCTGATGCCGTAGAGGGACACGGCGGCGGCGAAGCGCTCGCTGTGCGCGATGAGCCACATGGTCAGGAAACCGCCGTAGGAACCGCCGCAGCAGCCGACGCGCTCCGGATCGAGGTCGGCGTGAGCCGCGAGCACGCTCTCCACGCCGGCGAGCACGTCGGCGCCCGCGCGCTCGCCCCACTCCGCGACGTGGCTGGCGGCGAAGGCCTCGCCGTAGCCGCAGGCGCCGCGCGGGTTGCACACGAAGAGCGCGTAGCCGCGGCCGACCAGGAACTGGTGCAGCTCGTCGAAGCCGAAGAGCGTAGGCGTGGCGCCGCCGTAGTAGTAGGCGATGAGCGGCAGGCGCGCGCCCGGCGCGCGCGCGAACGGCTCCTCCGGCCAGTAGAGCCAGCCCTCGATGCGGCCGCCGTCCGGCCCGGTGAAGGAGGCGTCCCGCGGAGTGGCGAGCAGCAGGCGGCGCGCGAGGCGCTCGTTGGGATCGAGCAGCAGGCGCGGCGCGGCGTCCTGGCCGATGCGGGCGTACAGGGCCGGCAGGCGCTCCGGGCTGCTCGCCACGCAGGCGTAGTCGCCCGCGGCCGTGATGCTGACGTCATGGATGCGCTCGCCGCCGGCCTCCTGCTCGCTGAAGCGCGGCCCCGCGCCATCGAGCACGGCCTCCACCAGCCGGCTCCGCGAGCCGCAGGTCGCCGCGAAGCGGATGCTCCGCGCGTCGGACGCCCAGCACAGGCGCCCGTCCACGGCCGCGTCCAGGCCCGCGCTCACGCGCCGCCAGGAGCCGTCGCCGAGGTCCAGGACGAAGAGATCCGGATCGAAGGCGCTCGGCTCCGGCGCCGCGCCGGCGCAGAGCTCCGCGGGCGGGGCCACGAACGCTGCCTGCGAACCGTCCGGCGCCACGGCCAGGCCGGACAGCCCCGGGCGGTTCTCGAAGCCCATGCGCAAGGTGGCGAGCAGCCGATCGGCGCCGCTCATGAGGTCCAGCAGGCGGAATTCCGTGGCGAACCAGGGCCGCACAGGGATCGGCACGCTGCGCAGGTAGAGCAGGCCGCGGCTGTCCGGCAGCAGAGCAAAGGCGTCCTGCGCCCAGTCGCCGGGCAGAGCGAGGCGGCGGCGCGCGCCCGACTCCAGCATGAGCAGGTGAAGGTGCGGCCGCGTCGGCCAGTCGCTGAGCTTCTCGCGCAGGTCCACGCGCCGAGCGATCCCCGTCTTCTCGGCCGCGGCCCCGCGCGTGGACGAGAACACCAGAAAGGCACCGTCGGCCGACCACGAGATCGCGCCCAGGCCCGGCTCCTGGTCGAGCACCGGCTCCACGCCGCCCGAGGCGCGGTCCCAGAGGTAGAGGCTCTCCCCGTTCCGGTAGAGCAGAGCGCCACCGTCCTGCCGCCAGGCCACGGCGCGCGCCCCGGCGCCGCCGAGGAAGGGCGCCACGCCGCGGCCGCTCTGCGTCTCGATCACCTCCAGGCGCAGCACGCCGCGCTCGTCCGCTCCGCGCCGCTCGCGCAGGTTGTACGCCAAGAGCGCGCCGTCCGGGGACAGCTCCAGTCCGGAGATGCCCGCGGCCTCGCCGAGCTCGTCGTAGTCCGCGAGCGCGTGGCGCGGGTCGGTTCCGGTCAGCACGCGGCACTCCTCGGGCGGTTCGAGGCGCAGGCGCAGCGCGCCCTCAGCGGCCGGCTCGCGCTCCACGCGCAGGAGCAGGCGGTGCAGACCGCGCTCCAGGCGCGGCCGCTGCTCCAGGGAGGCACGCTCGTCGCCCGGCGCGCCCGCATACCCGGACTCGCCTCCGTCCAGGAAGAGGCGCAGGTCGCCGGCGCCCTCCACCAGCACGCGCACGGCCGCGCGCCGCTCGATGAGGGCGTAGCAGGCGATCCACGTGACCGAACGCGTCGCGCATTGCGGCAGCTCGATGCCGTTGGCACCGCGCTCCGCCAGACCGAAGCGCCCCTCCACCCCGGGCGACCAGGGCAAGGCGTCGCCCTCTTCCGGCCAGAGGAAGCGCGCGTCCAGCTCGGCCACGAACTCGGCCGTCAGCGCGGAGGCATCGCCCGCGAACAGCGGCGCCGCGGCCGGCAGGGGTCCGGCCAGGAGCACGCGCTCGGGCTCGCTCTCGGCCGCGAGGCAAGGCGCGGCGGCACGCAGCGCGGCGAGGCTGAGGACGCACGAAGAAAGCAGAGGGCGACAGAGCATGGTTCCTCCGCTGGAGGAAGGGATGAGCGGGTGATTGTAGCCGCGGCCGGCGCCGCGGCCCGGTCAGTAGAAGACCGCATCGTCCACCCGGATCCAGCCGTCGAGGGCCCCCTCCAGGGCGATGCGCGCCCAGCCGTCCCGCCGCTCCAGCACCACGAACTCCGCCCCCTCGCGCAGCGGCTCGGTGAAGGCCGGAGCGAAGCTCTCGGAGTTGCCCTTGCGCGCCACGGCCTCGGGCACCACGACTACGCCGTGCTCGGTGAAGAGGATGTCGCGCGCGTCGAGCAGGAGCGGCGCGCCCGCGAGCAGGCAGAGAGCGAGGCACGTCCAGGCCGCGCGCCGCCAGCCGCGGCCGCGCCACAGCGCCGCGAGCCCGCACAGGAAGGCCGCGCCCGCGAGCAGGGCCACGAGCTGGACCTTCTCCCGGTACGCGAGCCAACGCCGCCAGAAGAGCACGTGATCCAGCAGCGTGGTCTGCCTGGGCGGCGCGCCGGCGCTCGCCAGCACGTGCTGCAGGTTGCCCGCAAGCAGCGGATCGCGCGCGCGCAGGCGCTCCGCCTGGCGGTAGCAGGCGATGGCCCGCCCGCGCTCGCCCGCGCGCGCGTAGGCGTTGCCCTGATTGAAGAGCACGGCTCCGCTGTGCACGCCGCCGTCCAGAATCTCCTGGTAGAGCGCGGCCACGGCCAGGAAGTCCTGCGGCGCGGCCGCCTCGGTGAAGCGGCGGTTGGCCGCCTCGAACGCGCGCATCTCGGCCGGGCCCACGCCCGGGGCCAGCGCGGCCAGGGCAGCGAGGGACAAGAGGAGGGCCGCGCGGCCGCTCATCGCAACCTCCCGCGAGCGCGCAGCTCGGCGAGCAGGGCCTCGAGCACGGCCTGCGCCTCCTCCCCGAACGCGGCCTCGGCGCCGCCGTAGCACAGGCCGTCGCAGGCGGAGAGCAGGTCAGAGACTGCGGCCGCCACGGCCTGGGACACGCCGAGGTCAGCCAGACGCGCCAGGGCCTCGGGCACGGTGAGCGCGCCCGCGGGCGCGCCGCTCGAGTCCGCGGCGAGGTCGACGAAGGCGGCGCGCAGCTCCGCGGCCGCGGCCGCGCGCTCAGAGGCGGCGAGGAGAGCGAGCGCCGAGCCGAACCGCTGCCGCGCCCTGCCTTCGGCCAGACGCCGCCTGAGGCGCGCGGGATCGCCGTGCACGCGCCGCCAGCGCGCGACCAGGCCTACCGTCGCGCCGTAGGCCGCGACGAGCGCCGCCAAATAGCCGCCGAGGAAGCGCAGGTCCGCGCCGTCGTCTTGCACCTCACGCGGATCGGTGACGTTGCCGAGCAGCCCTTCGGCGCGCCTGAGCGGCGTGCGTCCCGCGCCGTCCGCGCCGCGCACGATGTCCGCGCCGTCCAGGCTGGCGATCTCCTCCACCTCGATCGGGATCGCTTCGCTCGAGATCGTGACGTAGCGCCCTTCTTCCACGTCGAAGAAGCTGAGGGACGCCGGCGGCACCTCGGTCACGCCGGCCAAGAGCGGCCGCAGCGAATAGGTGAACACCGGCTCCGAGCGTTCCCGGTCCACGGTCGGCTTCTCCACCTGGAAGCGCGCGCCGAAGGCCGCGTCGGCCGCGAGGTCCGGAGGATCGACCTGGTGCACGTTCCCCTTGCCGGAGAGGGTGAGGGTGTAGGTCAGCGGGTCGCCGGCGCGCGCGCGCCGCGGCTGCAGGTCGGCAGCGAGAGCGAAGTCCTGGCCGAAGGCGCCGCAGAAGGACGCGGGCCGGCCCTCGCGCGGGGCGTCCGCCACGCGCACCACCGTGGCCTTGCCCACGTCGAACACGTCGCGCAGGACCGCGTCCCGCCCCTTCACGTCCTCGATGATCGCTCCCTTGATCGTCGCGCCGCCGAGCACGAACGTCCCTGCGCGCAGGGGCGTGAACTCGCGCCGCAGCGTGTACACGAAGTACTCGGCCGCGCGGCCGGTGAGGCGCTCCACTCCCGCGCCGTCGGCCGCGGTCGCCGGCCGGCCGCCGAGGTCGAACAGGGCCAGCGGCGGCGCCCCGAAGTCGAACAGGCTGGCGCGCGGCGCCCGGAGCTCGTTGATGGCGAAGCCGCAGGGCTGCAGGCGCCGGCCTCCCCGGGCCAGCAGGGGAGAGAGCCAGTCGTCGAAGCTCTGCGCCGCGAGGCCGTCCGGAGGGTCCACCCAGGGGATGGTCAGGCGCGGAGCCTCGCTCACGTAGGCGAGGGAATCCTCGTCCCGGTGGCTCCCGGGCAGGCGCTTGACGAAGACCCGCAAGACGACGGTGAGGGGCTGCAGCGGGTACTCGCCTGTGCGCTCCACGCGCGTGTCGAAGATCACCAGGTCCTGCTCTTCGGGCTCGACCACGGTGAGCGTGAGGCTTTGCCCGCGCAGCGTCAGACCGCCCGCGCTGAGCTCTGGCGCCGGGATCTCGATCTCGCCCGCCCGCTTGGGGGTGAGGACCCAGTGGTAGACGAAGGACCAGCTCGACTGGCTGACCCTGCGGCCGTTGACCCACATCGCGAAGTTCGAGCTGTTTGAGGAGCGGCGGTCGAACTCGGCCGCGTAGGCCTCGGCCGGCGGCAGCTCCAACTCCGCGGGCGGGTCCTCGACGTTCTTCACCTCCACGTAGTAGTCCACGGACTCGCCCTGGTAGATGCGTGTACGGCCGAGCTCGGCGCGGAGCGCGGGCGCCGCGTCCTGGGCCGCGGCCGGCCGCGGCGCCGCGGCTGCCAGGGCAAGCAGGAGAGCCAGGCGGATCACGCGCGCCGCCATCGCACTACCAGTCCTTCTCCACGGGCACGGGGACCGCGAGGAGCCGCCGCAGCTCCTTTTGCTTCTCCTTGTACTCCTTCTCGCGCTGCGCTGCCTTCTGCAGCAGCTCCTCGATGCGTTCCTGTTCCGGCCGCTGTGATTCCTGCTGGTTCTCCTCCTGTTGCTGCTGCTGCTGCTGTTCCTGTTCCTGGGGCTGCTCCGGTTGCTGCTTCTCCTGGTCCTGCTGCTGCTCGCCGGAATCGCTCTCCTGCGACTCGTCGCGCGGCATGAGGTCGGCGATCTCGCGCAGGAGCCTCTGCACCTCTTCCTCCGCGGGCAGCGCCTCGGCGCAGCGCCCCAACTCGAGGCTGCCGGCCGCGGCACTGGCCTTCTCCTCGATGGCCGGCGCGTTCTCCTGCGCCTTCCCGAGCGCCTGCTTCAGCTTCTCCCTCTGCTGCCGCGCCTGTTCGAGCGCGGCCTGCTGCTGCTCGTCGGCCTGCGCCGCGGGATCGGCTTCCGCACCGGCGGCCTTCTTGAGCTCCTCCAGGCCGCGCGCGGCGTGCTCGCGGAGAAGCGGCGCCAGCTCGCCCACGCGGCGCTGGTCGAAGACCAGGCCCTCGGCTTGCGGCGGCGGCGGAGGCGCGGCCCCGGGCGCGGCGAGCGGCGTCGTGGCCTCGACCACGCCATCCTCCAGCTCGATCATGCGCCGCAGCACGCGGTCGAAGGGCGCCGCCAGCCGCCAGAGCGCGTCCAGCAGGTCGTGTGCCTCGCGTTGCGCGGCCGCGACGCCCTCCAGGCGCGCGGCGAGCAGCGGCTCGGCCGCCTGCTCCATGGCGGCCTGCGCCGCGTCGGCCAGGCCATGAAGCTCCGCGCGCGCCTGCTCGATCCGCGCCGCGTCCGGCGGCGCTGCCCCGCCCGCTCCGGGCTGCTGCTGCGTCGAGCGCTGCAGCAGCTCGTCGATCTTGGGCTTGAGATTCGGACAGTCCTCGGCCAGGGTGCGCTGCTGCTCGCCCAGGGCCGCGAGCGCCTCGTCCCGCCGGGGCGACGCGGGCTGCGGTTCCTCGGCCGCGCGGCGGCCCATGAGGCCGTGCTGGCGCCGCAGGTACTCCTCGGCCAGCGCCGCCAGGTCCTTCTCGCGCGCCTGCTGCTCCTGGTCCTGCTTCTGCCAGGCGTCCTGGATGTGCTTGAGCCACAGGCGCAGGAGCTCGACGTTGTGGCGCGCGTCCTCGTTGTCCGTCGCCAGACGCAGCGTCGCGCGGAAGCGCTCGATCGACTCCTCGATCTCGGCCACGGCGCGCGCCCGCGTCTCGCCCCGCGCCTCCTCCGGCACCGCGCCGAGCAGTTCCCGCGCGCGCGCCGCGGCGAGCGTGCCGAGGTTGTAGTGCGCGAGCGCCGTGGCCTGGGCGTCGCCGCCGGCGCAGGCGCGCTGGTATTGCTCCCTCGCGCCGTCCAGCTCGCCCTTCTGCTGCAGCGCGGCGCCGCGCCCGAGGGCCACGCGCGGCTCGTCCGGCGAGAGCTCCGCCGCCTCGCCGAACAGGGCGAGCGCCTCGTCGATCTGGCCGCCGCGCAGGCGCTCGAGCGCGGCGTTGTGCCGCTCGGCCCCGGCCACGGCCTCGCCCGCGCGCGCCTCCGGCGCGAGCAGGGGCAGCGCGCACAAGAGCGCGGCCGCGAGCGCGGCCCGCGGCGCCTGCTGGCCGCGGCGGGCCACGAGCGCGCCGAGGAAGAACAGCAGGCCGAGGCCGGCGAACAACTGGTACTGCTCGCGGTGGCGCCGCCGCCGCTCCTGGTCGAGGGCGCCGGCGCGCAGTCCGGCGAGATGGTCGCTGTACACCTGCCCCAGGTCGTAGGTGCCGGTCCCGGCCGGCACGTAGGCCCCGCCCGACTTCAGGGCGATGTCCTGCAGCAGCTCCTCGTCCATCTTCGACCAGACCTCCTGCCCCTCGTGCGTCATGAAGGTCAGGCGGCCGCTGTCGCCGCGCACCGGGATGCGCGCGCCCGCGCCGGCGTCGCCGATGCCCACGGTGAAGATGCGCACGCCCGCGCCGGCGGCCGCCGCCGCCGCCTCCAGCGGGAAGGAGTCGTGGTCCTCCCCGTCCGTGATGAGAACGAAGGCGCGGTCGCGGTCGGCGGCCTGGTCGAGGGACGCGACCGCCTCGCGGATCGCGTCGCCGATCACGGTGCCGCCGCGCGGCGCGCTCTCCGGGCCGACCTCGGCCAGGATCGACTCGAAGAAGGCGTGATCGGTGGTCAGGGGACAGACCGGCACGGCCTTGCCGGCGAACACCACCAGGCCGACGCGGTCGCCCTTGACCTGCTCCAGCAGGTCGCGGATGTACCACTTGGAGCGCTCCAGGCGGTTGGGGTGCACGTCCTCGGAGAGCATGGAGCGCGACACGTCGAGGATGACCACGAGGTCCGCGCCGCGCGCCGTCACCTGCTCGTAGTACGTGCCGAAGCGCGGCCGCGCCGCGGCGAAGAGCCAGCAGGCGAAGGCGAGCAGGAAGAGCGCCACAGGGAAGCTGGCGCGCACGCCGCCGTCCTCGGGCAGGAGGCGCGGCCGCATGGCGGCGTCCAGCAGGCGCCGCGCCGCGCGCCGGCGGCGGCGGCGCGCGTCCAGCAGGAGCAAGAGCAACGGCAGAAGCCCCCACAGGCCGTACAGAAACTCGGGGCGTCCGAAGAGGATCTCCATGGCTCAGGGCAGCGTCAGGAAGCGCGTCGCCCGCAGGAGCAGCTCGAGCAGCAGGAGCCCGGCGCCGGGCAGCAGCAGGTACTCGAACAGCTCGCGGTAGTCGGTGTAGAGCACGCCCTCGGTCTCGCTCTTCTCCAGGCGGTCGATCTCCTCGTAGACGCGGAGCAGCGTCTCGGCGTCGCGCGCGTTGAAGTAGCGCCCTTCGGTCAACTCGGCGATCTTCGCCAGGGTGCGCTCGTCCAGGCGCACCTGGTCCGGCACCAGGTGCTCGCGGCCGAGGTGGTCGAACCGGCGGAAGGGCGCGATCCCGGTCGAGCCGATGCCGATGGTATGGACCTTGACGCCCTCGGCGCGCGCCAGCTCGGCCGCGGCCAGCGGCTCGAGCGCACCCGCGTTGCTCTCGCCGTCGGAGAGCAGGATGATGACGCGGCTCCTGGCGCTCGCGTCCTGCAGCCGGCTCACGCCCAGGGCGAGCGCGTCGCCGATGGCCGTGGCCGCCTCGCCCTCGATGACGCGCTCGGCCAGGGCGCGCTCTCGATCGCTCAGGCCGGCGCCCGGGATCTCCACGCGCTCGAGGACGCCGAGCAGCGCCTCGTGATCGAGGGTGAGCGGGCAGCGGCTCTCGGCGTAGCCGCCGAACACCACCAGGCCGATCTGGTCATCCGGCCGGCCGGGCAGGTCGCCGGCGCCGTCCACGAAATCGCGGATCACCCTCTTCACCGCGTGCAGGCGGTCGACCGGCCGGCCCTCCTCGCGGAAGTCGAGAGCCTCCATGGAGCCGGAGCGGTCGACCACCAGCTCGATGCAGATGCCCTCGTGGTGCACGCGGAACTCCTCGCGCCCCTGTTGCGGGCGGGCCAGGGCACCCGCGATCAAGAGGACGCCCAGCAGGCGCACACCGGGCAGCACGCGCTTGCAGCGCTGCAGAAACGTCACCGGCAGGTCCCGGAACGGAGCCAGGCTCGAATAGAGGAGCGCGGCGCGGCGCTCGCGCCGGCCGCTCCACCAGAGGACGGCGAGGGCCGGCAGCAGGGCGGCCAGCCAGAGCGGGTCGTGCAGCCTGAGGCCGCTCATGCCACCTTCTCCCGCGCGAGCGCCAGCACGCCGGCCAGCCCCACGAACTCCTGGGCGCGGCGGAAGGCCTCGTCGATGTCCGCGCGGCCGGGCCGGTGCGCCGCGAACTTCACCAGGTCGGCCGCCTCCAGGAACGCGGCCAGGCGCTGGCGCTCCTCCGGGCCGAAGGCGGGGTGTGCGCGCATGGCCCGCAGGAACTCCGCCGTGGTCTGCTCCGGCGCGCGCACGCCCGTGCTGCGTTCGAGGTAGCGCCGCACGATCCCGGTCAGCTCCACGTAGAACGTCTGCAGCTCGCCGCGCGCCAGAGGGTCGTCCTCGATCAGCCGCCGCAGCTCGGCCAGGGCCAGCTCGGCCGGCGTGGGCGGCTGTTCCCGCGCGCGGCGCCGGCGGCGCCGCACGAAGACGAACGCCGCGAGCAGCAGCACCGCTGCCACGCCACCGGCCAGGAGGGCGGCCCAGGGCGGCCGCGCCGCCACCGGGATGGCGAGAGGTGCCGCGGGCGGCCGGAGGTCCTCCAGGCGCGGCGCCTCGCCCTCGAGCAGCGAGGTCACCTGGAACTGCAGCTCTTCGGTCTCGAGCGCGTGCTCCGCGCCGTCCCCTCCCGGCCGCGCGTCGCGGAACGTGACGTGGATGGGATGGATCACGTGCTCGCCCGTGCGCACGGGCTCGAGCTGGTAGCGCTGCCTGAGAATGCGCCTGCCGCCCGCGACCTCCGCCGGCGGCTCGCGGAAGGAGCGCACCACCAGGCCGCCGACCGTCTCGCCAAACGGCGGCAGCGCCACCTCGACCCCCTGCTCGGCGTCGATGGTGAGCGCGAGCACGGGCTCGTCGGACAGGCGCGGCGCGGCGGGTTCGAACTCCACCACCACGCGCACCGGGCCGCGCTCCACCTCGGAGCGGAGCGCGCCCGCCGGTGCGGCGGCGCCTGCGCCCGCGGCGTCCTCGCGCCGCGCGCAGCCCGGCAGCGCCGCGGCCGCGGCGGAGAGAGCCAGGAGCAGGGCGCGCGCGCTCCGCCTCACCGCATCCGCCTCTCGCGCATGCGGAAGAAGCGGTGCATGCTCGTGACGTAGCTCTCGTCCGTGCGGATGGGAAGCTCGTCCACGCCCGAGCGGCGAAGCTGGGCGGACAGCGCCGCCTTGCGGCCGCGCGCCGCGCGCGCAAACAGCTCGCGCACCCGGCGCTGTCTCGTGTCCAGCTCCCGCACCTCCCCGGTCTCCGCGTCCTCGAGCCGCAGGAAGCCCACGTCCGGCAGGTCCAGCTCGCGCGGATCGCCGACGGTGATGGCCACCAGGTCGTGGCGGCTGTTGGCGATGAGCAGCTCCTTCTCGCAGTCCGGGCCGAGGAAGTCGCTGATCAGGAAGACCACCGCCTTGCGGCGCTGCACCCGGCTGAGGAAGCCGAGCGCCCGGTCGATGCGCGTCTCGCGCGCCACCGGTCGCGCCGCCACCAGCTCGCGGATGAAGCGCAGCACGTTGCCCTTGCCCTTGCGCGGCGGCAGGTACTTCAGCACCTCGTCGCAGAAGAGCAGCAGGCCCACCTGGTCGTTGTTCTTCAGCGCCGAGAACATGAGCAGCGCCGCGACCTCCACCGCCAGCTCCAGCTTGGCGCGGCGGACGGAGCCGAAGGCGCCCGAGGCGGACACGTCCACCAGGAACAGCACGGTCAGCTCGCGCTCCTCGCGGTAGCGCTTGACGAAAGGCGCGCCGCTGCGCGCCGTCACGTTCCAGTCGATGCTGCGCACGTCGTCGCCGGGCAGGTACTCGCGCACCTCGTCGAACTCCATGCCGCGCCCGCGGAACACGGAGTGGTACTCGCCAGCGAACAGGTCGTCGACCACGCGGTTGGCGACGATCTGGATGCGCCGCACCTGCTGCACGATCTCGGCGACGGTCAGTTCGCTCATCGCCCGCGCGGCGCCTCAGGGAACCGGCACCTCTCCCAGGATGCGGTCGATGACCTGCTCCTCGCTCACCTCCTGCGCCTCGGCCTCGTAGGAGAGGATGAGGCGGTGGCGCAGCACGTCGTGGGCGATGTCCTTGACGTCCTGCGGCGTGACGTAGCCGCGGCCCTCGAGGAAGGCCAGGGCCCGCGCGCCGAGGGCCAGGTAGATCGAGGCGCGCGGCGAGGCGCCGTACTCGATGAGCGGCGCCACCTCGGCCAGCTTCCACTCGGCCGGGGCGCGCGTCGCCCGCACCAGCGCGAGCACGTAGTCCTTCACCTTGTCGTCGAGGTAGATCAGCTCGACCACGGCGCGCATGGCCAGGATCTCGGCGCCCGAGGCCACGGCGCGCACCGGCGCGCGGCGGCCGTCCACCGCCAGGTCGATGACCTTGCGCTCCTCCTCGGGACGCGGGTAGCCGACCTTCACCTTCAGCATGAAGCGGTCCACCTGCGCCTCGGGCAGCGGATAGGTGCCCTCCTGCTCGATCGGGTTCTGCGTGGCCATGACCAGGAACAGGGGATCGAGCGGGAAGGTCTCCTCGCCGATCGTGACCTGGGACTCTTGCATGGCCTCGAGCAGGGCGGACTGCACCTTCGAGGGCGCGCGGTTCACCTCGTCCGCCAGGATGAAGTTGGAGAAGATCGGCCCCTTCTTGGTGGTGAAGGTGCCCTCGCGCGGGTTGAACACCAGGGTGCCGATGAGGTCCGCGGGCAGGAGGTCGGGCGTGAACTGGATGCGCTGGAAGGCGGTGTCGATCGCGTCCGCGAGCGACTTCACCGCCAGCGTCTTGGCCAGGCCCGGCACGCCCTCCAGCAGGATGTGGCCGCCGGTGAGCAAGCCGACCAGCAGCCGCGAGACCATGGCCTCCTGCCCCACCAGCACCTTGCTCACCTCGGAGCGGATGCGGTGCACCACCTCGGCCTGCTCCGCGACCTGGTCCCGGATCTGTTGCACGTCGACGTTCATGTCGTCCGCTCGACTCCTTGTTCCTTGGGGCGCTCCAACCGCCGTTTCCGGCTGCCGCTGGCGATCGCTGCTCCGTACGCACCCGCGCGTCCCGGCGCTGCAGCGGGCTCCGCGCCATCCCCGCGGTCAGCGCTCCCCTCCCGCCGCAGCCGGCCAGTGGTCCGGATCCAGGCCGAGTCCAGCCGCCGCGAGGTCAGAGCGATCCACGATCGTAGCCGCGCCCACGCCCAGGGTGATCGCGATCACCTCCGAGATCTCCTCTCGCGTCGCCCCGCAGGCGATCGCCTTCTCCAGGTGGCCCTCGAGACAGTTCCTGCAGCCGGAGGTCAAGGCAGCGGCGATGGCCACGAACTCCTTGGTCTTCCGCTCCAGGCCGCTCTTGGCGTACGTGTGCTTGTAGAAGCTCATGTAGAGGGACTTGGTGTCCTTCTCGAGCAGCGCGTAGGACCGCACCCCGTCCGCCCGCAGGCGCCCGTCCGTGACCTCGCCCGCGTCCTGCGTCTCGCGCTCCACTCGGGGCTCTTCTTCTGCTCGGGACATCGCATCTCCAGGATCGCCAGAGGCAAGGCGAGTAGTACGGAGCTCTCGCCCGACTGTTGCGTGCTTTCCGGCCGTCACTCCGCTCCCGGCCCGTCCTGCGCCGCGGGCTTCTCCCTGCGCCGCAGGATCCAGACGATGAAGATGGCCAGGAGGGCGATGCCGGCGGCATCGTAGTACTCGCTGAAGAGCGCCTCCTTGCGCGCCAGCGAGCCGGCCACCTCGTCGCGGTAGTGGCGCACGGCCGGGCGCAGCAGGGCCAGCTCCTGCTGGAGGCGGGTGACGCTCCCGGCGAACGCGAGCCGGTGGCGGATCATCCAGTCGTCCACATCGCGGTCGGGAACGGACTCCGCGGCCGGTACGAGCTGTTCGAGGACCGAGAGGCGCGCGACCAGCGCGGGATCGCCCAGGGCCTGGAACAGGGGCACGGCCCGCGTCGCGCCTCCCTCGACCGCCGCGACCCCGAGCAGCACGCAGACCAGCGGGCCGCGCGGCGTCGCGTCTCCGAGCGTGCTCCCGCCTCCCGCGCGCGCCCCGTGGATCTCGCTCAAGGTGGCCATGCCCACGGCTCCCGGAGCGGCAGCGGCCAGGCGCGCCAGCACGGCGCGACCGCTCTCCGCGTACGGCTGCTCGATGTTGCCATCCAGGCCCTCCAGGAGCCGGCCGGCGTCCTTCTGCGCCGCACTGATGCTGGCGATGAACGCGCCCGTGGCGTTCCACGGCCAGGCAGCCGCCAGGCGCACGCGCCCCTGATAGGCGGCCGAGCACAGCTCCTCGAGCGTCTCCGGCAGCCACGCAGGCAAAGCCGCGCCCGGCCCGGCCGCGGCGCGGCCGCCTGCGGCGTAGGCGAGCACCACGGGATCGAACCAGAGGGTCTCGAAGCGCCCGCCAGAATCGGAGAGGGGCGCCGCGGACGTGGCCAGGCGCGCGCGGGCCGGCTCGAGCAGGTCCAGCTCCGCGGCCTCCTGCAGCACGGGGATCGGATAGCCGATGACCGCGACCGGCCGCGCCCCGGCCGGCTGCGCCAGCCGCTCTACCAGGCCGCCCGGATGCACCTCGCGGAAGACCAGGGCGAGCGCCGGATCGAGCGCGCGCACCGCCTCGGCCAGGACGCCGTGCGCCGCCCCGCTCAGGCTGGAGTAGACCACGGCCGGCGCCTGTCCAGGCTCGCCGGACCCCTGCGCCAGCATCAGCGCCAGCAGGAGAACCCTCACACCGATCTCACACGCGCGTCCTGCCGCCGAGCAACCAGCAGACCAAAAAGCAGCGCCGCGAGCAGCACGGCCGCGACGGCCAGCAGCACTCCTCCGCGCAGGCCGTGCTGCGCGAACACGGCCCCGCCCAGCCAGGTTCCCGCGGCGAGCCCGAGCCCGGCGGCCATGCTGTTCAGACCGGCCAGGCTGCCGCGCAGCCGCGGCTCCGCCAGCTCGGTCAGGATCGCAACAAAGGGCCCCGGGCGCAAGGCCTGGACCAGGGACACGGCCAGCGCGGCGGCCACGAAGCCGGGGAAACTCCTGGGCACGAGCAGCAGCGGAGCCAGCGCGGCGGTGCCGAGGAGCGCCGCGAGGACCGAGCGCCGCTTGCCCAGGCGGTCCGAGACGAAGCCCGCCAGCAGCGCGCCGCCGAGCGCGGCCAACCCCAGGCCGAAGAAGAACAGCCCGCGCGCGGAGAGACCCGTGCCGAAGCGCTCCGCGCAGTGATCGGCCAAGGAGGTGAGGACCGCGAAGGCGCCGAGGTCGACCAGAAACGTGACGGCCAGGGCGGCGCCCGCACCGCGGGCGGCGAGGACGCGCCACGGCGGCGTCCGGGCCGGGCCGGCGGCCGCCGGCAGGCCGCGCGGCGCGCCGCGCGCCAGCATGATGCACGCCGCTCCGGCGACCAGCGCCAGGAAGCCGAAGATCGCGGTGAGCCGCCAGCGCGCCAGGAGGCAGGCCAACGGGATGCCCAGCACCACGGCCGCCGGCGCGCCGGCCAGGACGAACGACATGGCGCGGCCGCGCCGGGCGAAGGTGACGAGGTCGGACGTGAGCGCCACGGCCGCAGCAGCGATCCCCCCGCTGCCGCACCCGGCCACGGTCCTGAGCGCCAGGAAGCCGCTGAAGCCCAGCCGGGTCGCGGGCGCCAGCAGGAGTGCGCTCGCCGCCGAGTAGCAGAGCAGCGAGCCGACGAGCACGCGCCGCCGGCCGAGCCGGTCGCAGAGCGCGCCCAGCAGCAAGGCGGAGCAGGCATGCGCCACGGTGTAGACCGCGCCGAGCGAGCGCACGCTGGCGTCCTCCAGCCCGAGCGCGCCCTTCAGCTCGGGAAAGAGCGGCGTGAGCGCGTGGGTGCCGGCCGCCGCGGCGAACATCGCGGCGAACAGGGCGGCGAGCGGCACAGCCGGCGTGTTGCCCGGATGCATGGCGCGCGCTAACCTCCCTGGATCGTCCCGGCGCCGGGAGATGCCCGCTCCCGCGCCGCGCCGCGGGAATCCGGTTCGCCGGGCGTCCGGCGGCGGGTTATGTTCCGCTGCAGGCCAGCACGCAGGAAGCCCGAGGAAGCATGAGAGTCGCGATCGTCGGCGGCGGAGTCTCCGGGGCGGCCGCCGCGCGCTTTCTGGCCGAGGCGGGCGTGGCCGTGGACGTGTTCGAGCGGGAGGCGCTCGCGGGCGGCCTGATGCGCAGCGAACTGGTCGACGGCTACTCCTTCGACATCTCCGGCGGGCACATCCTCTACTCCCGGGACCAGTGGTACAACGCCTTCATCGACCGCATCTTCCGGGAAGGCGAGCTGGTCACGAGCCGCCGCAACACCAAGATCCTGCTGGACGGCAGGCTGGTGCACTATCCCTTCGAGAACGGCCTCGCCGACCTCCCGGCCGAGGAACGCCTGCCCTGCGTGCTCGGCTACATCCGCGCCTGGGCGGCGCGCGAAGCCGGCGCGCCCGTACCGGACAACTTCCACGACTGGATCCACTACCGCTTCGGCGAAGGCATCTGCCGCGCCTTCATGCTGCCCTACAACGAGAAGATCTGGAAGGTCGACCTGCGCGAGCTGGGCGTCGACTGGGTCGAGGGCAGGGTCCCGGCGGCGCCGCTCGAGGACGTCATCCGCTCCGGCCTGGGAGCGCGCACCGAGGGGTACACCCACCAGATCGCGTTCCGCTATCCGCACCGCGGCGGCTTCCAGGCCATCTATGACCGCATCGCCGCGCCGATCCGCGAGCGCATCCACACCGGCGTGACGGTGCGGCACATCGAACGCCGCGGCCAGCGCTTCGCCGTGGACGGAAACCTCTACGACAAGGTGATCTCGACCATCCCGCTGCCCGAGCTGGCCGGCGTGCTCACCGGCTGGGACTCCGCCGCGCGCGCGGCGGCGCGCGCGCTGCAGCACCGCAGCGTCACCTCGGTGCTGTTCGGCATCGACGCGGAGAGCGTTCGCCCCATCTCCTGGCTCTACGTGCCGCACGCCGCGCAAGGCCCCTGCAATCGCGTCACCTACCTCTCGAACTACTCGCCGCAGAACGCGCCCGCGGGCCGCGGCTCCATCCAGGCGGAGGTGACGCACGCCGGCCCGCTGGCCGTGGACAACGGCTTCCTCGCCGGGCTGTGCCAGCGTTTCCACGAGCTGGGGCTGCTGCGGCAGGAGCGCGTCGACGTCAGGCACCATCACTGCAACGAATGGGGCTACATCCTGTTTGACCGCGACTTCACGCGCAAGCGCCGCCTCGCTGTCGAGGGCGTGGAGAAGACCGGCGTGCTGCCGCTCGGGCGCTTCGGCCGCTTCGACTACCACAACTCCGACCAGTGCGTGATCGCTGCCAAGGCGGCGGTGGAGCGCCTGCTGGCCGAGGCAGGGGCGGGGTAGCGGCGCAACCTTGCAGGAGGATCAGGCGCGCCCGTGAAGGTTTCGATCGTGCTGCCCACGCGCAACGGCATGCCGCGCTTCCGGGCCGTGCTCGATGCCCTGCAGGCGCAGCGCTGCCGCCTGCCGTACGAGCTGTACTGCGTCGACACCGAGTCGAGCGATGGCACGTGGGAGGAGGTGCGCCGGCGCGGCCTGGCCGGGCAGCGCATCGCAGGCCACGAGTTCGCGCACGGCGCCACCCGCAACCGCGCCGCCGCGGCCACCGACGGCGAGCTCATCGCCTTCCTCGTGCAGGACGCGGTGCCCGCGGACGAAGGGTGGCTCGAGCGGCTGGTCGAGGCCGTGCTTTCAGCCGAGGACGTGGCCGGCGCCTACAGCCGCCAGCAGCCCCTCACCGGGCTCAATCCCTTCCTGCGCGCCCGCCTGGAGAGCTGGTCGGCGGGCCGGAGCCAGCGGCGCGTGCAGCGCCTCGCCCCGGGGCAGACCCTCGCCGATCTCCCGCCGCTGGCGCGGCTCGACCTGTGCGCCTTCGACAACGTGGCGTCGATCATGCGCCGCTCGCTCTGGGAGCGCTTTCCGCTGCCGGCGCGCCGCTTCGGCGAGGACGTGGCCTGGGCCAGGCAGGTCATCGAGGCGGGTCTGGCCCTCGTCTTCGAACCGCGCTCGGTCGTGTTCCACTCGCACGAGGACGGCGCCCTGGCGGAGTTCCGGCGCCTCTACCTGGATCACGCGAACCTCTACGACCTGTTCGGCGTGCTCACCGTCCCGACGCTCAGGGACGCCCTGCGGAACTCACGCTCGCAGGCGCGCGTCTACCGCGACCTGGCGCGCCGCGCCGCCGGGTCGCCGCGGGAGGCTGCGCGCCTGCTCAGTCTGGCGCGCCGGCTGGCGCCGGCCGAGACCTTCGGCCAGTGGCTCGGTGCCCGCTCGGTGCGCAAGGGCCCGCCGCGCGGCCTGTTCCGCCTGATCGACTGGTTCGCGGTTCGCTGAGCATGCCCGGCCGCTCAGGCGAACTGCGCCAGGCTGCGCATGACCTTGGGCGCCTGCAGCTTGCGCATGGCCCGCACCTGAAGCTGCCGCACGCGCTCGCGCGACACGTTCATGACGCGGCCCACCTCCTCGAGCGTCATCGGGTCGGTGCTCCCCAGACCGAACCGGTACTCGACGATCTTGCGCTCGCTCTCGCTCAGGTCGCGCAGGGCCTCCGCGATCCGCTCCTTCAGCACCGGCAGCTCCCAGTCGAACAGCACCTCCGGACGAGCGTCCGAGGCAAGCGACGCGGCCAGGGGGTCCTCGCCGTCGTCCCCGCAGCCCGCGTCGAGCGAGCGCGTCGAGCGCTCGGTCTCGAGCAGCCGCCCGGCCACCTGATGCGGCACCTTGAAGGCCTCGGACACGTCGCGCACCTGGGTCTCCTCGTTGCGCCGCGGAATCCGCCCCCCGCGCCGCAAGCGCCGCATCTTCTGCTGCACGTAGTTGGGCACGCGCACGATGCCCTTGGCCGCCGAGATGGCCCGCTCCACCGCCTGGCGGATCCAGAAGGCCGCGTAGGTGCGGAAGCGCACCTCCTTGCGCCAGTCGAACTTCTCCACCGCGCGGATCAGGCCGGCGTTCCCCTCCTGGATGAGGTCGAGCAGCGGCACGCCGTACGTCCGATAGGGAACGGCGGCGGCCACCACCAAGTGCAGGCTGCGCTCGATGAACTCCTCGCGCACGACGTTGTACTCGGAACAGGCGCGCCGCACCGGCCCCGCCCCCACGCCCGGCAGATGACAGCGCG
>DYIW01000320.1 GCA_020723465.1 Phycisphaera mikurensis | reverse complement strand
GCAGGAGCGGTTCCCCACCGCCGCGCTGATCGCGCGCGCGCTCGCGGCCGACGCCGCGTGCCTGCCCGCGGACGACGACCTCGCGCGCCTGGCCGAGAAGCTGCGCGGCGCCTATGCCGACCTGGCGATCGGCTCGATCCCGGGCGTGCAGGAGGCGCGGGCGCTGTTCCGCGCGCTCGGCATCGACCCGACGCGCACGCGTCCTTCGTCCGAGGCGCTCCTGCGGCGCGCGCTCAAGGGCCTGCCCATGCCGCGCGTGAACGCGGCCGTGGACGCGGCCAACTGCGTGTCGCTCGAGCGCCTGCTGCCGGTCGGGCTCTACGACGCGGGCCGGATCCAGGGCGGCGTGGTGGTGCGCCTGGGCCGGCCGGGCGAGGGCTTCGCTGGCATCCGCAAGGAGCGCGTCAACCTGGAGGGCCGCATCGCCCTGTGCGACGAGAGCGGCCCCTTCGGCAACCCGACCAGCGACTCGGACCGCACCAAGGTGACGGCCGCGACCGTGAACCTGCTGTTCGTGCTGTTCGCCCCGGAAAGCACGGCGCCTGCGGCGCTCCGCGCGGGGATCGAGGCCGCGGCGAGCCGCTTCGAGCGCAGCGCCGGCGGCCGCACCGTCGAGTCCTGGGTGTTGCCGCCGGCCCGGGTCGTGTAGCGTCTCTCCTGCGGCCGCGCGGCGTCGCGGCCGCGCCTGACCGGAGTCCCCCATGCACAGCGAGCCGACCCCCCCGACGATCACGCCCCAGGAGATCGCGCGCGCCCAGTGGGCCTTCGCGCAGACCTTCGTCCTGATCACGGCTGTGGAGCTGGACGTGTTCAGCGCGCTGCAGGAGGGGGCATGCGGCGCGGCCGAGCTGGCCGAGAGGATCGGGGCCTCGCGCCGCGGCCTCGTCTTCCTGCTGGACGCCCTCGTCGGCATGGGCCTGCTCGTGCGGCGCGGCGAGCGCTACGAGAACGCGCCCGGCGCCGGGCCGCTGCTGGCCGCGGGGGGAGCGGAAAGCCGCCGGGGCGGCGTGCTGCGTTTCCGCCGCCTGATCGGCGACTGGCTCGGCCTGACCGAGGCGGTGCGGAGCGGCCGGCCGGTGGTGGACGTGGGCGCGGAAGAAGGCCCGGGCTACTTCAAGGACCTGGTGCCGCATCTGTTCGTCTCGAACCTCGGGGCCGCGCGCGCGGCCGCGGCCGAGCTGAAGCGGACCCTGCCGCGCTTCGACGTGGCGGCGCTGGACGTGGCGGCTGGCTCCGGCGTGTTCGGCATCGCGCTGGCCCAGGCGCACGACGGCGTGGTGGTCACGGCGCTCGACCACGGCGAGGTGCTGGAGGTGACGCGCAGCTTCGTGGAGAAGCACGGGCTGGTGGCGCGCTTCCACTATCTGCCCGGAAACCTCAGGACCGTGGAGCTGGCCGAGGGACTGTTCGACGCGGCCTTCCTCGGCCACATCCTGCACAGCGAAGGCGAGGCCGAGTCGCGGCGGCTCTTGGCGCGCATCGCGCGCACGCTCCGGCCCGGCGGCACGGTGGTGATCGCCGAGTTCCTGGTGGAGGAGGACCGCAGCGGCCCGCTGCAGTCGCTCCTGTTCGCGTTGAACATGCTGGTCCATGCCGAGGAAGGGAACGTGTTCTCCTTCCGGCAGATCGCGGCGTGGCTGGATGAGGCCGGGTTCGAGCAGGTGCGGCCGCTTGCGGTCGAGGGGGCGTCGCCCTTGATCCTGGCGAGCCGGCGGCCGTGAGCGCGGGCGCTCGTCCCGTGGACACTTCCACGCTCACCCTCGCTCACAGTCCCGACCCGGACGACGCCTTCATGTTCTGCGCGCTGGAGCGCGGCGCGATCGACAGCGAGGGCCTGCGCTTCGAGCTGGTCCAGGACGGCATCCAGAGCCTGAACGAGCGCGCGGAACGCGCGGAGTTCGACGTCACGGCCCTGTCGCTGCATGCCTACGCGCTGCTCGCCGGCCGCTACCGCCTGACCTCCTGCGGCGCGTCGCTCGGCGAGGGCTACGGGCCGGTCGTGGTGTCGCGGCGGCCTCTGCCGGAGGGCCTGCCGCGCGGCGCGCGCGTCCTCGTGCCGGGCGAGCGCACCACGGCTTTGCTGGCGCTGCGGCTCTTCGCGCCCAAGGTCGAGACCGAGGTCGTGCCCTTCGACGAGATCCTGCCCGCGCTGGTCCAGGGCCGCGCCGAGGTCGGCCTCTTGATCCACGAGGGCCAGGTCACCTACGCCGAGCGCGGCCTGCATCGGGTCGTGGACCTCGGCGCGTGGTGGGGGACGAAGACCTCGGGCCTGCCGCTGCCGCTCGGCGTGAACGCGCTCCGCCGCGCGCTGCCCGAGGAGCAGCAGCTCAGGATCCAGCGCGTGCTGCGGCGCTCCATCGAGTGGGGCCTGGTGCATCGCGCCGAGGCGCTCGACCACGCGCGGCGCTTCGGCCGCGGCATCGACCAGGCGGCGACCGAGCGATTCGTCTCCATGTACGTCACGGACCTCACCGTCGACCTCCGCGCGCGCGGCCGGGAGGCGATCCGCGCCTTCCTGGAGCGCGCGGCCCGCGCCGGCCTCGTGCCCGCGGCCGTGCCGCTCGACTTCGTGCCCGAGACCGCCCGGTAGGTTCTTCCCCCGCGCGCCGGCGTCTGCTACAAAGTCACCCTCTCCGATTCACGGGCGAGACGAGCCAGGGTAGCTCAACGGTAGAGCACCGCTTTCGTAAAGCGGGGGTTGTGAGTCCGATTCTCATCCCTGGCTCCAGCCCCTTCCCCGCCAGGGATCCCGTTCCTGCTGCCGCCCGCTCCGCTGGCGCGGCCCTGCCACGGCTCAGGGACGCGGCGTTCCGCCGCTCGACGGGGCGATGTTGGGTACGCATGGGCGTGCGGCGCTGCCGCGAGGCGGGCGCGGAGCCCTTCGCTACGAGGGCCGGGCTACGCCAGGACTTCCGCCAGCGTGCGCGTGCTCGAGGAGTCCGCACGTGGTCACGTGATATAGTGCATGCCGCAGTCGATCGAGTCTTTCCCGATCTCTGGGCAGCCGCATTGCCCACGAGGAGTCCGTCATGAGAAGCGAGACCACGCTGGTCCTGCGCCGTCTCCGGGCGTCCTGTCTGTTCTTGCTCCCATTGGCACTCGGCGTCCCCGCCGCCCTCGGTCAGGTCGCCGGGGGCACGGTGAAGTCGCTCCAGAAGCTCAGCGCGACCTCGGGAGGACTGGGCATCGCGCTCGGATACGACGATCACTTCGGCCACGCGGCCGCCGGGGTGGGGGACCTGGACGGCGACTCCGTGGGCGACGTGGCCATCGGCGAGTCCCACGACGACGATGGCGGCAGCAACGCGGGCGCCCTCTGGATCGTCTTCCTCAACGCCAACGGGACGGCGAAGAGCACCCAGAAGATCAGCAGCCTGGCCGGCGGCCTCATCGGCCCGCTCGCGGCGGGGGACGAGTTCGCCTCGGCGATCGCCAGTATCGGCGACCTCGACGGCGACGGCGTCACGGACCTCGCCGTCGGGGCGTGGGGGGACGACGACGGCGCCGGCGGCGCGGGCGCGGTCTGGATCCTCTTCCTCAACGCCAACGGCACGGTCAAGGCCGAGCAGAAGATCAGCGCCACGGCCGGCGGCTTCACCGGGACCCTGCTGGCGGGAGACGGGTTCGGAATCGCGGTCGACGGCCTGGACGACCTGGACGGCGACGGCGTTCCTGATCTCGTGGTGGGCGCGCGCTTCGACGACGACGGCGGCTACAACCGGGGCGCGGCGTACATCCTGTTCCTGAACCCGAACGGCACGGTGAAGGGCCACCAGAAGATCAGCGACATCGCCGGCGGTCTTCCCGCCGGGCTCCTCGCGGACGACGACGTCTTCGGGAACGCGGTGGTCGGCCTGGGAGACGTCGACGGCGACAACGTGGAGGACATCCTCGTCGGTGCCATGCAGGACGACGACGGCGGCAACAGCCGCGGCGCGGTCTACGTGCTGTTCCTGAACCCGAACGGCACCGTCAAGTCCCAGCAGAAGATCAGCGACACCGCCGGGAACTTCACCGCGCCGCTCGCCAACAACGTCCAGTTCGGCTCCGCCGCCGGCGCGATGGGCGACTTCGACCTGGACGGCACGCCCGACGTCATGGTCGGCGCGCGGCTCGACGGCCCCAGCACGCCAGGCGGGGCGGCCTACTGGCTGTACCTCAATCCGAACGGAACGGTGAAGGGGCACACGCAGATCAGCCGCGGGGACGGCGGGTTCACCGGCACCATCGGCCCCGGCGACGAGTTCGGCAACACCCTGACTGCGCTCGGCGACCTGGACGGCGACGGGGCGACGGACGTCTGCGTGGCCGCCTGGCTGGACGACGACGGCGCCAGCGCGGCTGGCGCGGCGTACATTCTGTTGCTGAACTCCTTCTGCCAGAACGCGGTCGCCTACGGCAAGGGCTGTCCCGGATCCGGCGGGTTCGTGCCGCACCTCTCTACCCCCGACTGCCCGGCGATCGGCGTGGTTCTCAACCTGCACGTCGACAGCGGCCTGGGGGGCACGACCTGCATGATCCTCTTTGGGTGGAACGTGGCGTCGATCCCGATGGGAATCGGCTCGTGCGAGCTGCTCCTCACGCCGGTCCTGCCGCTGATCATCACGATTCCCATGGGGGGCGCCGGTCCGGGGAACGGCTCCACGGTGCTCTCCGGCATGATCCCTGCGTCGGCGTCGGGTGTGGTGTTCAGCATGCAGGCGTTCTGCCTCGATCCGGGCGCGATCGACGGGTACTGCAACAGCAACGCGCTGAAACTGACGATCCCCTGACCAGTCAGGGGATAGAGAGGTCTCCGGCTGGGTCGGAGACGCGGACGAACAGGCCGGAGCCGACGGGGCCTCGAGGGATTCGTCGCGAGGACCGACTACTCCAGCACCTCGCCGAGCGTCGCAGCGCTGAGGACCCGATCCAGCCAGCGTTCGAGCACGGGGAGATCCGCGGCCTGGATGCGCGCCAGGGCCGCGCTGTCCACTTGGCCGAAGCGCAGCCTGAGCAGCCGGAGGAGGCTCTCCCTCGCCCCGGCCTGGAGGCCTTGCCTCAGACCTTCCTCGCGGCCCTTCCGGCGGCCTTCGCGCTGGCCTTCCTGCCGGCCCTCCGCTCTCAGTTTCTCTGCGAGGTTCATGATCGTGTCCTCGGCCTCCTGGCTCGCGCGCGCACGTGCGCACAGGGCCCGGAGGCCTTCCTGCGACACACTCTCGCCGCGCGCCGCGTATACGTATCTTAGCAAGGTCTCGACAGCCCGCAAACCCGTCCGCTCCGCCAGGAGCCGCTGGACGAGGTCGCCCCACTCCAGCATGCGCGCCACGGTCAGGAGGACTCGCAGGGGCATGGTGCGATCAGGCGTGCTCTGGTGCTCGATGAGCACGTAGAGGAGCGTGTTCTTCCGGTCCAGTTGGACCGTGAACAGGAGGTCGGAGATGACTTCCCTCAGCCGCTCGTCCACGAAGCTGCCGGGTACGAGCCGCAGGGTGCGCGCGTCGATCCGCTTGCGGAGGTCTTCCGGCAGGAACGTGTCGAGCAGGAGGACGGCCTGGCGCGCGTCCGAGAACACCGCTTTCACGAGCCGGTCGTGCGGCGGTTTGGCCATGGCATTTCACCGGGGCGTACTCGACGCCCGCAATGGACGAGCCGCACGGCGGGCGGTTACACGCGCAATCGCGGGGCGCCGCCTGCTACACTCCCGGCGCGGCTCCAAGCGAAGGAGGAGCGACCATGAGAAGGTGGTTGGTCTGGACTCGGCGTTGCGCGAGCGCGTTTGTTCTACTCACGGTGCCGAGCGTGGCGGCGGCGGCCCCGGCGATCCCGATGGGTGCGAGCGAGCCTCGGCTTGATGTCGATGCAGGCGGTCTCCTCCTAGAGCCACACCCACCACTCGCCGAAGGTGTCCCAGAGGATCTGCAGATAGCAGGGGATGCAGCAACCCGGATTCCCGTAGCGGCAGCACATGCAGTAGTCGACGGCGAGCGACGCGCCGCCCTCCGGCGCGACGATCGGCCCGGCGAGTAGCAGCAGAACCGCGATCAACATGATGCCGACGATCCTCTTCATCATTCCCTCCCCGCCGACAGCGAATCCCATCGGCAGTCCACGACGTCGCCGGGGTCGAAGGCCCGCTTGAAGCCGAGCCAGACCCAGCAATCGTCGAGATCCCTCATGTGGAAGTCCTTGAACGTCCGGGCCTCGTTCCAGGGATAGAGGCCCACGCGCAGACACCC
>DYIW01000319.1 GCA_020723465.1 Phycisphaera mikurensis | reverse complement strand
CTGCCGGACGAAACCGACGACTGGTGCCGCGCGCTCATGAACGAGGCGCTCGTCCGCCTGTCCCACCGGCGCGCGGTCGACGCGCTCGTGCTCGAGGCGCTGGGCCGGGACGCGCCGCGGCGGCTCCTCACGCTGCGCGCGCTCGACGTGCTCGATCAGTGCGGCATCGCCGAGCGCCTGCTCGCGCAGAAGGACGTCGAGCCGGCGCTGTACGCGCGCGCGCTCGAGGCGCTGCGCGCGCACCGCGAGGCCGCGGTCGTGCCCCTGCTGCTCGTCCTCCTGGAGAGCGCCGACCTGGACACGCGCGCCGAGGCCATCAAGCTGCTCGAGGCGCTGGTGCGCGAGCGCCACGGCTACGAGCCCGCCGCCGACGAGGACGCGCGGCGCGCGGCGCTCCTGCGCTGGCAGGAGTGGTGGCGCGCGCGCCTGGCCGAGTTCGGCGCCGGCGAGTGAGACGGGCCGCGCGGCGTCCCGCGGCGCGCCCGCTCAGCGTCTTTCGCCCGGCGCGTCCCCGAAGTGCGCGCGCTCCAGGTGCGCCTCGACGGCGCCGCGCAGGTCCTGCCAGGCGTCGTCCTGCTCCGGCGTCATTACCGCCTCGATGCGCTCGAGGCCGCGCTCCACGATGGCGTGGATGATCTCCCGGTGGCTCTCGCGGAACTCGCCGAACTCGCGGTGCACGTCGTCCAGGATCCCGGCGATCGCGGTCTCCTGCGTTCCGCTCAGGTCCAGCTTCCAGTCGAGCGCGTGCATCACGAGGCGGCGCACGGCCGGCGCTCCCTCGCGATGGAAGGCGCGGATGCGGTGGTGCACGAAGGCCGCGCTGCCGAGCACGCCGGCCACGGCGCCGCACAGGAAGATGATCGTCATTCCCAGCCACGCGCGCCCGCTTCGCATGACGCCCGCCATCAGAACACCAGGACCAGCTCGAACAGTGCCTGCGGATCGAGCGCCAGGAGCCGCAGCAGCTCGGTCTCGGCGCTGGTGCCGCCTCGCAGCGCGAAGCCGGCGGCAAACAGCGCCACGGCCGCGGCCGCGGCCGCGCCCCGCCAGATGGTGCGGTGCAAGAAACGCAGGCGCGGATCGACGGCGCTCAGGCGGGCGCGGACGTGGATGGTGCGCATCACGCCGGCCTGCCATGCGGCGGGCACGGGCGCGCGCGGCGCTTGCCGCCAGGCCTCCTTCAGCCGGGCTTCGAGGTCATCGCTCGGGCTCTGCTCGTTCATGGTCGCTTGCCGTCCTCGGCGGCGAGGCCCGCGAGCAGCCGCCGCAGCCGCTCGCGCGCGCGCAGGGCGCGCACCTTGACCTTCGACTCGCCCCAGTCGAGGACCAGCGCGCACTCCTTGACGCTGAGCTCGTCGAAGTATACCAGCGCCAGGACCAGGCGGTCGTCGAGCGGCAGGCGCGCGAGGGCCCATTCCAGGAGCTCGCGCGCCTCGCGCTGTTCCGCCTCCCTGCCGGCGCGCGGGTCGATGGCGCGGGCGGCCGCGCGCGGGCGCTTGTCTTCCGCCGCGTCGGGCTCCTCCGTGTGCTCGCGCTCGCGTTCGCGCTCGCGCCAGAAGTCGCAGCAGCAGCGCCGGGCGATGCGCGCCAGCCAGTGCTCGAAGGGATGCGTCGGCTGGAAGCCGGCGAGCGACAGGTAGGCGGATACGAAGGTCTCATGGGCGACCTCCGCGACCCGGTCGCGCGGCACGTGCCGCGCGACGATGCGGAAGACGCTCTCCCGGTGCCGCTCGATCAGGGTCTCGTAGGCGCCGGTGTCTCCCGCCTGGACGCGCTGGACGATGGCCTCGTCCGTGACCTCCTCGTGCCGCATCGCCTGCCCGCCGTGGTCGCTCGCCTGCGTCGCCCCTGGGCCGTGGAGGATTGTCGCGGGCGGTCGTTCCGGCGGCAATCGTAAAGGCGGGCCGGAGAGCGGCGCCCCCCGGCCCGCGCCGGCGGCGCCTGCTCACTGCCCGCCGCCGTGCCGCTCGATCCAGTCGGAGACGCGCTCGCGGATCAGCGGCAGGTGCTCGCGGATGCGCTCCAGGAGACACGGGTGGTGTTCCGCGACCTTCGCGCGCTGCTCCGGCGTGAGCGTGGCCCCGACCTCGTGCACCAGGCGCGCGGCCTCCACGGCCAGTTCCTCCTCCAGGCGCGCCACGGCGCGGCTCGCATCGCGCACCGCGGCCTCGTCGAAGGCCGGCGCATGTACGGCGGCTATTTGGGCCTCGCGCGCGTCCAGCCAGCCGTCGATCTGCTGGCGGAAGCCGCCGGCCCGGGCGGCGAGGATGTCCGCGATCGCCTTCTTCTGCTCCTCGCTCAGGCCGAGCTGCTGCTCGAGGCAGCGGGCGCGATCGACGCCCTTCTGGTGGTGGAGCAGCCGGGCGAGGCGGGCATGCAGGCCGCCCGTTTCGTCGTCTCGATCCTGGGCGAAGACCGGGTAGGCGGCGACCAGGCCGAATGCGGTCAGGACCACCGCGATGCAGGCCGCGATTCTCATGGGAAACCTCCGTGTCGAACAAGTTGTCGGGTGTCGCGCGGGACGCTCCCGCGCTCTTCGCCCTGCAATCGCGGGAAGGAGCCCGGCGGTTACGGGATTCCACCAAAAGGCCGGCGCCGCGCTAGCATGACGGCCGGCGGCGGCGAGCGCCGTCCCGGAGGGCTTCGTGCGCATCACGTTTCTTGGCGGCGCCAGCGAGATCGGAGCGAGCTCGGCGCTGGTCGAGATCGGGGGCCTGCGCGTGCTCGTGGACGCGGGCGTGCGCCAGGGCGAGGCGGAGCGCGGCCCGCTCCCCGGCATGGAGCCGCTCGAGGCGGGCGTGGACGCGATCCTGGTCACGCACGCGCACCTCGACCACAGCGGCGCCCTGCCGCTCGTGCACCGTGAGTTCCCGCACGCGCCGGTCAGCGCCACCGCACCCACGCGCGACGTGCTCGGCATCCTGCTCAACGACGCGGTCAAGGTGATGGACGCGCGCCAGGAGCGCGAGGAATCGCTGCCGCTCTACGAGGCGCGCGACGTGACCGCCCTGGTGGAGCACGTGACGCCGCAGCCCTATCGCCAGCCGTTCGCGCTCGCCGCCGGGGTAGAGGCCACCTTCTTCCCGGCCGGGCACATCCTCGGCGCGGCCTGCGTGGGGATCGAGTCCAGGACGGAGGGCCGCGTGCTCTTCACCGGCGACTTCAGCATCGGCGCGCAGCGCACCGTCCCCGGCATGCCGCTTCCCGGCTTCCGCCCGGACGTGCTCGTCACCGAGTCGACCTACGGCGACCGCCTGCACGCCGACCGGCTGCAGCAGGAGCAGCGCCTGGTGGCGCAGGTGGCCGAGACGCTGGAGGAGGGCGGCAAGGTGCTGATCCCGGCCTTCGCGCTGGGGCGAGCGCAGGAGGTCGTGCTGGTGCTGCGGCGCGCCATCACGAGGAAGGAGCTGCGCCCCTTCCCCATCTTCATCGACGGCATGGTGCGGAGCGTGTGCGGCGTCTACGCCTCATACCCGTACCACCTGAACGCGGCGGTGCGGAAGCGCGCTGGCAAGGGCACGCTCTTCCTCGGCGGCCCGGTGGCGGCGGTGGCGCGCCCAGAGGAGCGCGAGAAGATCGTCGCCGGCCCACCCTGCTGCGTGGTGGCGAGCTCGGGCATGCTCGCGGGCGGGGCGAGCACCTTCTATGCCGCGCGCCTGGCGGGCGGCGAGGGAAACCTCATTGCCATCACCGGCTATCAGGACGAGGAGTCGCCGGGCCGCCGCCTGCTGGAGCTGGCCGAGAGCAGCGCGCGGCGCCTGGTGCTGGAGGGGCGCGAGGTGGAGGTGCGCTGCCGCGTCGAGACCTACCACCTCTCGGCGCACGCCGACCGCAACGAGATCGTGGCGCTGGCCGCGCGCCTCAAGCCGCGCGAGGTCGTGCTGGTGCACGGCGCGGCGGGGGCGCGGAGCGCGCTGGCGCGCGAGGTGGGGCGGGCGCTCCGGCGCCGCACCTACCTGCCGGACACCGGCGACACGCTCGCTTTCCTCGGCGAAGCGCGCGCGTTCGCGGCGCCGCCGCCGGCCGCGGCGCCGCTCGGCGCGGGCTCGGAGCTGACGCTCGAGGGGGTGAAGGCGATCCACGCGCTCTTCGCGCGCGAGGGCGCGCGCCGCGACGTGGACCTGGGAGAGATGCTGCGGCTCTGGCACGGGGCGCGCGACGTGACCGAAGAGGAGTGGGCGCGCGCTTACGAGCTGGTCGAGGCGTCGGGGCTGTTCCGGCCCGATCGCCGCCGGCCCTTCGGCTTCCGCGCCATCTCGCTCGAGGAGTGCGCCGGCCGCGCGGCAGAGGAGGAGGGGCCGTTCGATCAGGACGCAGCCCTGGCGCGGGTCGACTCCTTGGTCTCGCGCGAGAGCGGCCTGTACCAGCGCGGCGCTCAGCCTGAGAGCAAGGAGATCGTGCTGCGCTTCCTTTTTCCGGCGCAGGCCGAGCGCTGCCGCGAGGCCATCCAGCGCATCGAGCAGGAGACGGGCTGGACCGTGCGCGTGCACCCCTACCCGCACGCGGGCGCGCTGGTGGACGAGCTGCGCCGGCTGCTGCCGCCCGAGGCCGCGCTGGCGCGCGAGCCGTCCATCCGGCTGGAGGAAGGCGAGGTCGCGGCGTGGGTGGCGCGCGAGCCCGAGGGCGCGGCGGAGCTTCAACAGGCGTTCCTCTCTGCGACCGGCCTCAGGCTCGTCTTCCGGCGCGTGCAGGAAGCGCCGCGCGCCAAGGAGCCGCGCGACGCCGAGGGCCGCATGGAGATCAACGAGGCCTACCGGCGCATCGACGAGGCCTTCGCCAGCCTCGAGGACCGGCCTTACCGGCGCGGCCGCAAGATGGGGCCTGAGGGGCCGTACGTGGAGGTCTCGTTCCTCACGCCCGCGGTGGGCATGCGCCAGCGGGAGCTGCTCGATCGGCTCGAGCAGGAAGTGGGCTGGCCCATCCGCATCGGCCAGCAGCCGAACCAGATGGCCTTGGCCGCGGTGCTGCGGCAGGGGCTTCCGGCCGGCCTGCGCCTGGCGCGCGAGCCGAGCATCGATCGGATGGGGCAGGTGATCCGCGTGCGGGTGGAAGGGGAGGGGGACGCAGCGGAATGGGAGGGGTTTGCGCGGCGGTTTGAGGAGAGGACGGGATACGAGGTGATCAGGGAATGAAGAGGGAAGAGGAGGGAGAGGAGCGATCGCGGCCGTTTCCCCGGGTCCGGGGCCGCATCGCGACTCCCGGTGCATCGTGCGCGCGACGATCGTCGAGTGGCTCTTCGAGGCGGAGGCGATGCGGGAGGTTCGGTACCGTGAGCTACGCGAAGCGTGGAGTCGTCCCGGCGCCGCGGCTGGGCCGTGGGTGCTGCGCCCGTCGGATCAAGCCGAAATCGTGATGCTCCACGGCATGCCGGGCAGTTGACACGAACTCCCACGGGCCGGAAGATCCGTGGCAAGAGAATGGCGATGATTCACGTCCCCTCCCGCGAGGGCCGGGATCCGGTTCGGATGGACCGAATGGACCCGAGCGCCTTGCCGCTGGGGCGCGTGGTTGAGCAGGTGGTTTGCCGCGGACTTCGCTCGCAGCTACCCGACCGGAGACAACGGTGCGCTGCCGACTTCCCCGCAAGAGGAACTGGACTTCGACTGAAACGCGAAAGGAAACGGGCATGAATGGCACCTGGCGGAATCGAATCAGCGTGGACCCGGCCGTTTGCCACGGGAAGCCCTGCATCCGTGGCACCCGCATCTTCATCTCCGTGATCCTCGACAATCTCGCCGCGGGGCAGACCGCCGAGGACATCATCGCGAGCTACCCAGGTTTGGAGCTGGCAGATATTCGAGCCGCCTTGGCCTATGCGGCGGAGCTGGCACACGAGCGCACGGTGTACTTCGACAGGAGCGCATAGGATGGTCCGCTTCAAGGTGGACGAGAACCTGCCTAAGGAGGTTGCCGAGTTGCTGCGTGGGCAGGGGCACGATGCGGTCACGGTGCGCGACCAAGGCCTGGCGGGCGCCGGGGATTCCGACTTGTCGAGACTCTGCAGGTCCGAGAATCGAGTGATCGTCACGCTCGACACGGACTTCTCGGACATCCGTGCATACCCGCCGCAGGAGCACCCCGGAATCATCGTGCTGCGCCTGGACCAGCAGGACAAGGCGACCGTCCTCCTGGTTTCTTCCAGCGTGTTGCCGCTTCTATCCGAGGAGCCACTGATCTACTACTCCCGAGAATCGTTGCGCCGCGCGACGATTCTCGGGAGTAGTA
>DYIW01000318.1:5535-6236 GCA_020723465.1 Phycisphaera mikurensis | reverse complement strand
CGGGCGGTGCATGCGGCCGGCCACGAGGTGGCCTCGCACGGCATGAGCCATGCGATGGCGGGAGAACTCGGGCCGGCGCGCTTCCGCGAGGAAGCGCACGCCAGCAAGGCGCTGCTCGAGGACCTGATCGGCGCGCCGGTCGAGGGCTTCCGCGCCTCGACGTTCTCCATCGGGCCGGCCACGCGCTGGGCCTTCGAGGCGCTCGCGGCGGAAGGGTATCACTGGGACTCGAGCGTCTTTCCCGTGCGCCACGACCGCTACGGCTGGCCCGGCTTCGCGCGCGTGCCCGTGCGCGTGGACACTCCCGCCGGGCCGCTGGTCGAGGTGCCGCTGCTCACGCTGCGCCGCCTGGGCGCGAACCTGCCGGCCGCCGGCGGCGGCTACCTGCGCCTCTTGCCGCTCTGGGTGGTGCGCCGCGCGCTCCTCGAGATGAACCGCCAGGGACAGCCCGGCGTGCTCTACCTGCACCCCTGGGAGTTCGACGGCGGCCAGCCGCGGCTCTTGCCGCCCGGGCTCGCGGCTTTGCGCCACTACTTCGGGCTCAAGCGCACGCGCCCGCGCCTCGAGCGCCTGCTGGACGAGTTCCCGTTCGGCACGGTCGGCGCCGTGGCCGCGGGCGCGGAGGGGTCCTCCGCGACGAGCGACCGCGGCGGCGACGGCCACGGCCGCCGGGTCGCGCAGCGCGGCTTTCGTGGCCGGTC
>DYIW01000318.1:0-5525 GCA_020723465.1 Phycisphaera mikurensis | reverse complement strand
CTAGACGCGAGCGTCAGCGGGGGGCGATCGTCAGGGCGACGTGACCTGGAGCCCGTTGCTCGCAGAGACGCCGCCGCCGGCTACGGACTCCCGACTCGCGCGTTAGCGCGGCGCCTGGAGCTGCTTCAGGATCTGTCTGACGCGCGGCGCGAAGGCGAAGGTCGCGGGGATGGCCTCGAGCGCCTGACGCGCCTCGGCGTCCCGGTCGAGTAGGAAGTTCATGAGCCCGTATTCGTAGCGAAGCTGCGGGTCGGCCGGTGCGCGCTCCATGGCCAGGCGGTACTCCGCGGCGGCGCCCTCGAGATCGTCCCGGCGGAACAGGTCGCGCGCCAGGAGCGCGTGGAAGCGCGGGTCGTCCCCGGCCAGGGACTTCAAGGCGGGGATCAAGGCGATGAGCACGCCGGCGAGATCCGTGCGCTCTTCCAGGAGCAGCTCACCGAAGCGGAACAGCATGTCCGGATCGTGCGGCGCGAGCACGCACAGCACGCGCAGGTCCTCGATGGCGGTTCCGGCCAGCCCGGCGCGGATCAGCAGGTCGGCGCGCCGCAGGCGCAGCCAGGAGTCGGACGGATCGGCGAAGAGGGCCGCGTCGATGAGCGCCCGCGCCACGCTGTCCATCCGTCGCTGCTCCAGCACCGCGACCATGCCGCGCAAGTCGGCCAAGGCGCGCGCGGCGCCAGGATCGGCGGGAATGACGGCCCGGACGCGCTCCGCCAGAGTGGCCAGCTCCGCGTCCCGCTTCTCCCAGGCGAGGTGCACCGCCAGGGTGCGCGCTCCCGCGTAGAAGGTCGGGTCCCGGCGCACGAGCTCGCCGAGCGCCGGGATCGCGATCTCGCGGCGCTCCGCCCCCGTCCCCAACCAGCGCAGCAGGGAGTCGCGCAGCTCCGGGTCAGCCAGGCCGTGCTCCGTCATGATCCGGGCCAGCCGGCCTCCCGCCGCCGGCGCGCCGCCCTCGAGCACCAGGCGGGCGAAGAGGCGCAGGGCCTCGCCGTTGGTCGGGTCGAGCGCCAGGGCCTGTTCGAGCGGTGCGCTCGCCGCCTGCGGCTGGCCGGCGCTCATGGCCGCACTGGCCGCGAGGACGAGCGGCTCGACGCGGTCCGGGAAGCGCTCCCTGCCCCCCTGCGCCACGAGCGCGAGGAAGCTCCCGCCCGAGTCGGCCTCCCGCACCAGCTCGCCGAGCAGCAGGAAGGTCGCGTAGTCGTTCGGCATGGCCTGGTACTTGTCGAGCAGGAACTGCGCGGCGGCGGCCGCGCCCGCGCGCTCCCGCAGGCGGCGCGCCTGGAAGCGCGCCGGCGTGAGCGCGCGGCGATCGAGCGCGACGATGCGGGCGGCGTAGCGCTCGGCGTCGGCCTCGAAGCCCGGCCCGGCGAAATCGAAGAGCAGGAAGTAGAGGTAGAGCTCGTCGAGCTGCTGGCCGCCGTCCTTGATCGTGCGCCGCGAGCGGCCCAGCCAGTCCATCTCGCCTTCCGCGCCGCGCGCGAGCTCGGGCACCTCCGCGGGCTTCTTCTGCAGGCGCCCGTAGGTCGCCCACCACAGGAGCGCTTCCGCTGCCGGGATGGGCTGCTCACTGTGCGCGCGCTGATAGCGCCCCAGGAATGTCGCCACGCCGATCTGGTTGGACGTGAGCGCGTAGGCCGCGGCCGTCGGCAGGGCGGCCCAGTCGCGCTCATCCGTGTACTCGCGCGCCTTCTGCAGGAACTCGGCGGCGTCCGCGGGGCCTTCCTCGCGCAGCTTCAGGCCGAAGGCGGCTCGCACCAGGTCGTTGTCGAGCCGCGCGCACAGCCTGAGGTCGCCGGAGAGGGGCCGCAGCAGCGACGTGTCGCCGCCCCGCAGAGCGTCGAGCGCGGCGCGCGACTTGAGCCGCAGGCGGCTCGCGTCCGCGTAGCGGTCGGCGGCGCGGTCTGCGATGAAGGCGGCTGCCGCGAGCTGGCCCGCCTGTTCGAGACGCGCCAGCATGTCCTCGATGTCCGCGGCCGGCAGGAGGCGGGGCAGGCTGACGAAGCGCTCGGCCAGCGCGTCGAAGCGCCCGCGCTGTCCGGCGAGCACGCTCGCCAGGATCAGGTCGCGCAAGATCTCCGAGTTCTCGGGCTCTTGCGCCAGGGCCTTCTCCAGCGTGGCGGCCGCCGGAGCGTGACTGCCGAGCGCCAGCAGGAGCTGGCCGAGCAACGCCTGGATGCCGCTATCCTGCCGGCCTTCGTGCGGCTTGAGCATGCGCCCGGCGTGCGCGTAGTCCCCTCGCTCCAGGGCCGCCTGGACGCAGACCTGCAGTCCGGCCCGCACCGGATCCGCCTGGATGATGCGCTGGCGCACGGCGCGGGCGCGCTCGAGGTCGCCGGCAAGCTGCCAGCACTTGGCGGCGGCGCGCGCCGCCGGCACGTCCGCGGGATCCCGCTCCAGGATCGTCTCGAAGTCCTCGGCGGCCGCCTGGTACATCCCCGAATCCAGGCGGTACTGGCCCAGGCGGTGGCGGAACTCCATGATCTGCGATTCCGCGAGGGCCGCCTGGAACAGGAAGTTCCTGGCCTCGACCGTCTCTCCCTGGCGGCCGAACTCCTCGGCCATGAGCCAGGCGACCACCGGGTTCTGGGCCATGGAGCTGGCGTACTCCGCGATCAGGGAGAGGCGCTCGGTTACGCGCTGCGGCGACTGGCGGAACCTGCCGACCTCGAAGTAGTTGCCCTGCGCTGCGAGCTCCCGCATGAACGCGCTCTTGGTCGCGCGCCACTGTTCCGCGGCATCGAGCGCTAAGTCGTAGGGAGTGCGCCCCTGCGTGTCCCGGACGAGCGAGGCGGTCTTCAGCCAGAGATCGAAAAGGGCCGGGTCGCGGGGCGAGAAGCGCTTGGCGTCGCGCAGATCCTGCGTGGCGGCGCCGACGCTGCCGCTCGCCTTGAGGATGAGGGCGCGCAGGCGCAGGAGGTCCGGGTCGCGCGGCGCCAGCTCGATGAGCGTGTTGGCGACCTTCAAGCCGCGTCCGATCTGGCCCGATTTCAGGTAGGCCTGCAGCAGGGCCGCCATGAAGCGGTGCGCGCGCCGCGGCACGAGGATGCTCTCGTCCTTCTTCTGGCTGAGGGTCAGCGCCTCGTACGTGTCGAAGAGCAGCTCCAGGGCGAGACCGTGGTCGCCGGCCCACTCCAGGGCGGCGATGCCGCGGTAGCCGACGGTGCGCAGGTCGTCCGCGCGGTAACTCTGGAGGTGCCGGTCAGCGCTCTCGAGGTAGCGCGCGCGCCGCGCGGGATCGACCTCCGCCGCCTTGAACTCGGCCTCGAGCACGTCAGCCAGGCGCGGCAGAGGCGCCGCCGCCGCGCCGCCCAACAGTTCCACCGTCTGCTGCAGACAGCGTGCTCGCGCCGCGGGCACGCCCATGCGGTCGAGGACTTCGGCGAGCAGCTCCAGCGCCTGCCGCCAGGTGCCGGCGTCCAGCCCGCGCCCGAGCAGCGTCTGCAGGTTCTCCTTGGCGGTGAGCAGCCGGCCGAGCCTCAGGTCCACCTCCGCGCGCGTGAGGAAGGCGAGGGGCAGGTCCTGGTCCACGGCGCGGATATCGCCGAGCAGCGCATCCGCCTCGCGCAGGAGCCTCCAGGACAGGTCGAGGTCGCCAGCGATGCGCTGCGTGAGCTCGTCGCCGGGCAACCCGGCGAGGAGCGCGCGGCGCTCCGGGCCCTGCCCATCGGGCGAGGCGTAGTGCCCGTCCAGGCGGTCCCCGATCAGCAGGCGCTCCTGGTGGTAGCGATCGAACAGGCCGAGCAGCCCCTGCCTGAGCGAGGCCGCGTAGCGCAAGCGCGCCTTCGCCGCATGCAGCCGGAAGACCCAGGAGTTCCCTTGCGACTTGACCGTCTGGTCGAGCAGCTCCACGGCCTCGGCGTGACGCCCAAGCGCGGCGAGGAGCATGGCCTTGAAGGTGAGGTACTGCGGAGAGGCGGAGGCCTGGACCAGCGCCGAGTCGATGTCCGCCAGCGCGCGCTGCCAGAGGCGCACGGCGTTGAGCGCCTGGCAGCGCGTGAAGAGCACCTGGGCGTCTCCAGGATGCTGCTCCAGCCAGCGCGTGGCCGCCTCGATGGAGCCGCCGTAGTCCATCTCCGCCAGCAGGTCGATGGCCCTCTGCCGCCAATCGATGGGGCGCCCGCCGACCAGCAGGCTGTGCACCAACAGGAGCGAGAGGGCAACGCCAACCAGCAGGGGCGCGCCGTTCCTGAGGCGGTATTTGCGCGATCGGGTCGCCATGGACGCGGGAGGCGTTTCCGGTACGTCCCGCCGCGGCGGCGGGTCACGGAGGTCTTTCAGCCGCCATTCCAGCGCGGCAGCCCCCTCGCGATCAACCGAAATGGCCGGCCCTGCCTCACAGGTGCCGGTCGAAGAAGGCGACGACGGCGGCGTAGCGCGTCCTCCGGTCGCTGGCCCGTTCGAGGTCGCACTGGCTGCCGCCGATGGCGTCCAGCACGTTCCTGGTCTGGCGGGCGCTGGCGATCTCCGGGTTCTCCAGGAGCAGGGTAGGGACGCGCAGCTCCCTGAGCGGCGCGCTGGCGTCGAGCTGGTCAGCGTCCACGCCGCCGATCAGGCAGAGGCCGCGCACGGCCAGGAAGGTCTGCGCGAACAGCAGCGGCTCCGGCACAGGCAGCCAGGAGCGCAGCTTCGTGACGATGAAGTCCCCGGCGGTGAGAGCGGGCGCCTCGGCCGCGACCGCGTCGACGCGCGGGTCGTGGGCGCCGGCGATCAGGCAGCTCGTGCCGCCGTCGCCCACGCCGAACAGGCCGATGCGCGCGGTCCCGGTCCAGCGCTCGGCGATCACGCGGTCGAGGACGGCGCTGAGGTCAGGCTCCTCGCCGCCGAAGAGGGGCAGCACCTCGCCGTCGCTGCTGCCGTGCGCGCGCCGGTCGATGAGCACCACGTCGTGGCCGGCCTCCCAGAGGGCGTAGGCCGCGGCCAGTCCGGAAACGCGGTTCTCGCGCGACGCGTGCAGCACGATCACGGTGGAGGAGGAGCCGCCGCCGAACACGGTCGCCATCAGGCGGATTCTCGGCCTGATCTGGATCTCGACCTGCTGCAGGCTCTGCAGGAAGGCGCGGTCCCAGGATGGATCCATGGCGTCGCAGATCGTCTGCAGCGTGACCGGCTCCTTGACCGGACGCGCGAACAGGGCGCCTCCCGCCAGGAAGGCGAGCGGCAGCGACACGGCGTAGGCCAGCGCCGCCCAGAACAGTCCTCGACGCAGGATCCTCGGCATGCATCCCTCGGGCTTCCGATCGTCCGATCAGCGGGCGGACTTGAGCCAGAAGCGCCGCGGCGGGCCGTGGCTCAGAGCGTGAGCAGGAATCCCTGCTGGATTCGACCGGCTGCGCCTGGCTTGTCCTCGCTCGGTCTCGGTCCGACGCATGGATTCCTGTTCACACTCTTGGCGCGGGCTTCTCCCGCAACCCAAGAGTGGAGATGGCGTCGCTCCCCGAGTAGGACGGCTGTTGTTGAGGCAGCCGCTGCTCGAGGACGACGCCATGAAGGACTTTCCATCGCGCATCGGCTCGCGGATCACCGGG
>DYIW01000008.1 GCA_020723465.1 Phycisphaera mikurensis | reverse complement strand
GTTGCGCGCCGCGGCGAGCAACCGGCGCGACTCGGCCACGGTGTAGGCCCCCTGGTCGCAGAAGACGTCGCACGCCGCGGCCAGCCCGCGCGCCCGCACCTCCGGCAGGACCCGCTGGATGACGAAGTCGAGGTAGTCGGCACGCGCCGCGGCGTACTCCTGCGGCATTTGGTGCGCGCCGAGAAAAGTCGGCAGCACCTCCAGCGGATGCTCGGCCGCCGCGTCGCGCAGGATCTCCAGGGAGCGGATCTCGTCCTCGAGGTTCAGCCCGTAGCCCGACTTGGCCTCGATCGTGGTCGTTCCGGCCGCGAGGAAGCGGTCGAACCGAGAGCGCACCAGCCGCGCCAGCTCCGCGCTCTTGGCGGCGCGGAGCGCGCGCACCGAGGAGAAGATGCCGCCGCCTGCCGCGCTGATCTCCTGGTAGCTCTTGCCGCGCAGGCGCAGGTCGAACTCCGCCTCGCGCGTGGCCGCGAACACGGGGTGCGTGTGCGCGTCGACGAAGCCGGGCACGATCGCACCGCCGCGTGCGTCCAGGACCGCGTCCGCCTGGAAGCGTGCCTCGACCTCGGCGGCGCTGCCCACCGCCGCGATCTGCCCGCCGGCCACCGCCACCGCGCCCCGCGCCAGGATCTCCGGCCGGTCCAGGGCCGCGCGCACGCGCGGCGCCGCGCCCGCGAGGGTCACCACCTCGGCGGCGTTCCGGATCAGCAGGTCGCAGCGCTCCATGAAGGGACGATTGTAACGCCGGCCGCGTTCCTGCCAGCGGCGCGCGTACGTTCCTTCACCGCTGTCCGGCCGCGGCAGCGGCGGATTCGCGGCCAGGTCGTCAAGCAAGGCCGCCCTTCCTCTCGATAACTCGAAGGACGTCGCGACCGCCCCTGCCCCGTACTCGAGGAGTCGGTTGGAAGCACCTCTCGGCCCCCTGGAAACAGACGGCACGCCCGCGCCGGGCGCGCACGCGCAGGCGGCGCGCAGGCTGCTGCGCGCTCTCGTGCCGGCGGCGCTCGCGGGCGGCATCATGGCCCTCTATCCGGCGATCTCCGAGACCGTGGTGGAACGGCTCGGACGCGGTTTCGAGCCGCGGCTCGTCACCCTGTACGTGGCCACGCTGGTCGGCCTGTTCCTGCTCGACGCCTGGGCGCGGGACCGCAGGTTCGAGCGGATCCGGGCCGCCGCCGTCCAGGCCGAGGCGCGCGCCGAGTTCGAACGCGTCCGCGCCGACGAGTTGCGCCTGGTGCTGGACGTGGCGCGCGAGCTGGAGCGGCGCGACCGCATCGAAAGCGCGCTGCTCTGTGTGCTGGAGAAGGTGCGCGAGCGCATTCCCTTCGCCACGGGCTGCGTCTACCTCAAGGACTCGGACTCCGCCGCCCTGGTCCGGCGCGGCGTCTGCCCCCTGACGGCGGCAGTCCCGCGCGAGGCGCAGCGCTGCGCGGAGGAGGCCCTGGCGGCGGCCGCCTCCCTCGGAGCCGGCGGCGTGCGCTCGGACGCGGTGCGCGCGGGCATGCACGCCTGTCTCGTGCGCGCGGGCGGGGACGCGGTCGGCGCGATCGTTCTCTGCGGTGCTGGCGACCTGGCCGAGCACGAGCAGGCGCAGCTCCTGGCCGTGGCCGATCGACTGGGCGCGGCGCTGAACGGGCTCAGGCTCCTCGACGAGCTGGAGGGCAAAGAGCGCGCCCTGCGCCGGGCCTACCGCGAGCTGCGCGTCTCGGGCTCGCGGCTGGCGCGCGCGCGTGCCATGGAACAGGCGACCGTGGTGGGTCAGGCGGCCGACAGCGCCCTCTCCGGCCCGATCGCCGCCGCGCTCGAGGCCGTGCGCCGCATCGCCCGCGGCCTCGGCTCGGGCGACGCGGTCTCCCCCATCGCCGCCAACCTGGAACGGCTCAAGGGATGTCTACTGCAGATCCGGGAGTGCTGCGCCGAGCTGAAGAACCTCGGCCGCCGCGGCGGCCGCCCCAGCCGCCAGCAGGTGAACGACGCGCTCGTGGCGGCGCTCGATCTCGCGGTCCCCGACCTGAAGCGCGCGGGCATCGAGGTGCGGCTGGCGCTCGGGCGCGACCTGCCGGAGATCCTCATGGACGCGGGCATGCTGGAGCGTCTGCTGGCGCGGCTCTTGCGCCGCGCGCGCGCCGCGCTGCGCCGGGCGCCTCTGCCGCGGCGGCTCAGCATCGAGACACGCAGCTACGGCGCGGGGGTGAGCATCGTCCTGCGGGACAACAGCGCCGGCCTGAGCTCGCGCGGCGTGGAGGAGATGGTGCAGGGCAGCAAGCGCGAGGCGGACGCCAGCCAGTTCGAACGCGCCCTGCGGCACGCCGAGCGCAGCCTGTTCGCCGCGGACGCGGCCGCCCACGGCGTTTCCATCGACACCGATGAGCAGATCGGCGAGGGGCGCACGGTGACGGTCCACCTGCGTGGCGCCGATGTGCGCGAACCGTCCGCCGAGACCCTGCTATAATCCCGTCGCGGATACCCGGCCGCGGCGGGCAGCCGGCGTCCGCCGCCTGGAGACCTGTTCTTGATCCAAGGAGACCCCGGCTCCTCGCTGCCGCAAGGGCCATACCTCTTCCTGCTGGGCGCGGCGCTCGCCGTGCTCGCCAGCGCAGCGGGCACCTGCCGGATTGGGCTGGAATCGCTCTCCGCCGCGCGCGTGCTGCATGGTCTTGCCGAGGAGGCGACGCGCGCCCGCTGCGCGCGCCGCCTCGAGGCTCGCGACCGCACCAGACTCGCCCTGGCGCTGGTGCAGGCGGCCGCGGAGGCGCTGCTCGCCGCGCTCCTGCTGCTGCTCTGCGCGCGCCTGCTCGCCGCTCCGCGGCCCTTCGGCGCCGGTCCGCTGCTGCTCGCCGCCTCGTTCTACGCGCTGTGCGTGGTGCCCCTGTGCCACATCCTGCCGGGCAGCGCGGCGCGCGCCGCCGGCGAGGAGCGCTTCCAGGCGCTCCTGCCCGCGCTGCACGCGGTGGGACTGGTGCTGCTGCCGCTGGCGGCGCCCCTGCTCGGGCTGGCGCGCCTGCTCGACTCCGTCTCCGGCCGTCCTGATGCCGCGAGCGCGGACGAGTCGATCGCGGAGGAGATCATCGCCACCGTGGCCGCCGGCGAGCGCGAGGGCGTGGTCAGCGAGAAGGAGGCGGACATGATCGAGAACGTCGTCGAGCTGGGCGCCTTCGAGGTCAGCGAAGTGATGACGCCGCGCGCCGACATCAGTTGGGTCGACGCGGACACGCCGGTCTACCAGGCCCTGCGCGTCGCCGCCGAGAGGCGGCACTCGCGCCTGCCCGTCGGCGAAGGAGACAGCGACCACATCATCGGCGTGTTCTACATCCGCGACGTGGTCGACCGGCTGGCCGATGTCGACGCGCAGAACCAGCCGGTGCGGGCAGTGTGCCGCAAGCCGTACTACGTGCATGAGAACAAGAAGGTGAGCGAGCTGCTGCAGGAGTTCCGCGAGAACCGCCTCCACATCGCCATCGTCGTCGACGAGTACGGCGCCACTTCCGGCCTGATCACCATCGAGGACATCCTGGAAGAGATCGTCGGCGAGATCGACGACGAGTACGACGTGAGCAGGAAGCGCCGCGAGCTCAAGCTGCTCGGACCGGGCCACGCGCGAGTGGACGCGCGCGTGCACATCGACGAGGTCAACGAGGCCCTGGGCATCGCCCTGCCCGAGAGCGAGGACTTCGACACCGTGGGCGGATTCGTCTCCTCGGTGCTGGGCCGCGTGCCCAAGGCCGGGGAGACGTTGGTCCTGGAGGGAGTCGAGATCAGGGTGCTCGACGCGGACGAGCGCCGCGTCAAGCGGGTGGAGGTGCGCGCCGTCGAGCAAGACTCCGGGAAGGAAGGCGCCGCGGAGGACTGAACGCGCGACCGCCGCCGCAGGCAGGATGACTTCTGCGACGGGCTGCTAAAGCAGGTCCGCGAGCCCCTTCGACTGCAGCAGGTTGACCAGCTCCTTCACCCGCTCGGCGTCCTCTGCCCGGCACACGAGCGTGGCGTCGTCGCTGTGCACCACGATCAGTCCCTCGACGCCGATCAGCGCGATGCGATGGTTCTTGCCCGACACGACGATGTTCCTGCGGGCGTCGAGCAGAGTGGACAGGCCCACGCCGCAGTTCCCCTGGGCGTCCTTCGGCAGGACGCGCTCCAGGGCAGCGAATGAGCCGACGTCGTCCCAGGTGAACGACGCCTCGAGCATCACGACGTCCTCGTCCCTCTCGAACACGCCGTAGTCGATGGAGATGCGCGGCAACAGGCGGTAGGCGGACTCGGGGATCGCACCCTGCCGCAGGTAGGCATCCGCCAGCGCCGGCAGGGCCGCGGCGAGTTCCGGCAGATGGCGCTCGATGCGCTCCAGAATGGCCTGCGCCCGGAAGACGAAAATGCCGGCGTTCCACGAGAACCGGCCCGCTGCCAGGAACTCGCGCGCCACGCGCAGGTTCGGCTTCTCCCGGAAGGAGTCGACCTTGAAGAAGGGAATCCCGTCCAGTCGTCCCAGCTCGGCGCCGCGCTCGATGTAGCCGTAGCCGACGGCCGGCCGCGTCGGCGTGATGCCGAAGGTGATCAACGCGCCGGGCCTCTCCTCGACGACCGCGGCCGCGCGCGCCAGCGCCTGCTGGAAGACCTGCGGCGGATGGACCACATGATCCGCCGGCAGCACCGCCATGACCGCCGCCGGATCCTGGCGCGCGATCAGCACCGCGGCCAGTCCGATACAGGGCGCTGTGTCGCGGCCGCACGGCTCGGCCACGACCTGCCGCGCCGGCACGCCGCGCAGGAGAGCGCGCACCGACTCGGCGTAGGCCGCATTCGTGATGACGTGCACGCGCTCGCCCGGGATGAGCCCCTCGAGCCGCTCTACCGTGTCCGCCAGGAGCGGCCGCTCCGTCACCAGGGCCAGCATCTGCTTCGGCAGCGCGGCCCGGCTCATCGGCCAGAATCTGGTCCCTGCTCCCCCTGCCATGATGACGGCGTGCAGCATGCTCGGCACTCCCACTCCGTGGACCTCGAGCGCGGAACCATCGCTCCGCCCAGCCCGCCGCGCCCGCCGCCGATGTCCCTGCGCATGGAACGTGGGACCACGGCGAAAGCGCGGCGCTGGCAGTATAGACCGCCGGATGCCCGGCGTGCACGACTCGTGTGCGGTTCGCCGCCAGGATCTTGGCTGGCGGACAGGGCCGCGCGCCGGCGCGGCATCAGAAGCGCCGGCTCCAGTCCGCGGCCTTTCGCGGCGCCAGGCGCGGCAGGCGGGTCACGTCCTGGTTGGGTGCCATCACGTCGATGGCGGCGTTCCAGTAGGACACCCTCGGATTTCCCAGCGGGCCGTAGATGCGGTAGTTGATCAGGCCGCGCTTCAGCAGGTCCAGCGCCGGCGAGAGGAAGGGCAGCCTGAAGGAGATCACCTGCGGCACGACGCGCAGGTCGACGCCGGTCGGTCCGACCACCCCACGGCCGGACAGAGTCAGCCCCACGGGCGCGAGCGCGACCGGCGCTCGCAGCTCGAAGTTGTCGAGCACCAGCATTCCCTCGGCCAGCCGGTACTCGATGAGCCCCTTCTTGAAAGTCGGCTTCTCTGCCGCGCCAAGGGCCAACCCGAGGCTCGACTCGTAGAGCCGGGCGAGCAGCGGCAGTTCCCAGAGCCGGCCATCCTCGATGGTGATCGTGCCGCCGCCGGTGATGGCGCCGAGGCTCTCCCCCGCGCCCTGAAAGCGGAACTCCAGGGAGACGCTCCCGCTGATCTCGCCCGGAAGCTGGACCACCTCCCGCGCCAGAAGCGCGAGGTCGGCGTCCTGCACGGTGAGAGTGCCCTCGATCCGGCCCTGCGGCGTGGTCTCGACGCGCAGGTGGTTCTCTCCCTCCGGGAGCAGGCCGCCGGCGAAGGCGCCGTGCAGGCCCGTCACTTCGACCACGTCCTTGCTCGCAGACAGGCCAGCGCCGAGGCCGTGAAACGAAAGCACTCCGATGCGCAGCGCCAGGTCGGTGAGACGCCCCTCGATGCGGCACTCGCCCTGCGGCGCGAGCGAGCCGCTGCCCGAGAGTTCGAGTCGTCCGCTGATCCCCTCGAGAGCCAGCGGGCGCCCGATGCGGCAATCGGTGAACACCGTCTCGCCCGCGAACGACATCCCCCCCAGCGCCGCGGGCTGGCCGTCGCCGGGGAAGAGCAGCTCCGCGTCGAAGCTCGACAACTGCGAGCGAAAGCTCCCGGACGGCTGGCGCGAACGGAAAAACTCGCGCAGGCCCGGCGGCACGAGGGGCGACAGCGCGGGCGTGAACGGCTTGGTCTCGAGATCGATGTCGCCCGAGAGACGGACGCAGGTCTCGCCCAGGTTCAGGCGCAGGCGCTTCGACCCCACCCTGCCGAGCGGGTCGGCCAGACGCCCGTCCAGCCCCTCGAGATCGACCTGGCCGCGGCCGAAGTCCACCAGCGCCCGGCCCTTGAGCTCGCGCAGCGTCCCGCCCGGCAGCACCTCCGACACACAGGTCACGTTTTCGAAGCGCAGGTCGAGCGTGTCTCGGGCCGGCTCATCCTCCTGCGCGGTGTCGTGCCGGTAGTGGAACGAGACGCTGCCGCTCGCCGACGCGCCGCGCAGCATGCTCACTGCCCCTCGTCCCTCCCCCGCGACCGCCTTGCCGGCCGCGTCGACCAGCTGCCCGAGAAGGAACTCGGACAGAAGCGCGTTTCGTCCCACCACGTGCACCGACTGCCCCATGCCCTCCCCCAGCCACCCCCACCCCAAAACGTCGGCCTCGCCCAGGCGCCCACACAGTTCGTCCAGGTGCACGTAGAAGCGCGCGTCGTCGCGGTCCCGGTCATGCAGGTTGCCGAGGACGACGCGTCCCCAGACGCCCTTCACCGGGATGGGCAGCCAGGAAGGGATCAGCTCCATGTCGCGCGGGAAGACAATGGCGCGGAAGCGCGTCTCGCCGCCCGGGTCCTTCAGGACCTCGAGCTCGAGGTCGAAGGAACCGGAGAGATCCAGCAGGGAGAAGAGGCCGCGGCAGTCCGCGGGCGCGCCCGCGAGCGCGTGCTCCAGCGCCGCGCGGAACTCGGCGTCGTCCGCGCGCAGCGACGTGGCGCTGATCTGCAGGTCGAGGCCCACGTCGTCGCCGCGCGCATCGACCGTGCCGGTGACCCGCACGCGCGTCTCGCCGTGCTCGGCGCTCACGCCGTCGATGCGGTAGACGTCGCCGTCGAACTCCACGGCGCCGGACACGCTGCCGAGCGGCAGCGGAAAGTCCGCCAGCCGCACCGTTCCGCCGCGCGCGGCCACCCGCCCGCGCACGGTCGCCTCCGCGTCCGCGGCCGCGGCCCACACGACGACATCGAGGTCCACGGCGCCCGCGGGAGCGAACCGGTCGATCACGGCTCCCGAGCCCGGCGCGGTGCGCTCCAAGGCGTCGCGCAGCGTCGCATCGACCGGCACGGCGTCGCCGGCCACGCGCACCTGGTAGGCCGTGCCCTCGGCGCGCACGTCGACGAACCCATCGATCACGGCCTGGCCGCCGCCGTTGTGGCGGCCGCGCAGCGAGCGGATGTGGATCAGGGTGTCCTCTCCGCTCACCTCGCCGGTGAGTTCGCGCAGGCGATAGGGAAAACCGATCCAGCGACCTGGCCGCGCCGCGTCAGCGTGGCCGGTGAACGACGCGCTGGCGGCTCCGGGTTCGATGCCCCAGCGCGCCGCCGGCGCGCCGCCGGCCGGGCGCGCCACCTCGCAGCGCAACGCGAACGTCCCTTCCGGACTGAAGTCGTCGATCGCCCGCCGGATTCCGGGATGGACGAGCCCCTGCACCAGCGGATCCTGGGGCGTCACGGAAAGGGAGTTGAGCGTGAGGCGCCAGGCGCCGTCATGCAGCACGTCGTGCCACAGGCCGTCCGCGACCAGCGCGGACGCCCCGTTGGCGATGAGCAGCTCGTGCAGCGCCAAGCTGGCTCCAGCGAAGGATGCCTCTCCGCGCGGGACCGCGATGGGTGTGGCGAAGGCCTCGTGCCGGAAGGAGCCGTCGCGCAGCGCCAGCCAGGCGCGCACGGAGGGCTCTTCCGCCTCGGCCGCCGCGGCCACGGCGGCGTTCTTGACCGTCCCCTCGAGCGCCGCCGAGAGGTCGACCGTCCCGCGCACGCCGTGGTCAGCGAGGAAGGCACGCAGGCGCGGGTGGAGCGCGGCGAGCAGCCGCTCGGAGGCGAGGTCCAGCCCCCGCAACGCGGCCGTCAGGCGGAACGACTCGTCGCGCGCGAGCCCTCCACTCAGCGCGACGGTCCCGGTCCCGGGCAGCGCCAGCGTCCCGCTCAGGCCGATCAGCTCGGGCGAGGCGGACGCCTGCGGGAACGTCACGAGGTGCACGTCCTCGACGCGGCGTTCGAGATCCGCGCGCAGCAGGAGGCCGAGCAGGACGCAGAGCTGGCCCTCGCCCTCCAGGACGACGCTGCCGCCGGAGACGGTCACCACCGGCACTTCCGTCGTGGGCACCCAGGGCTTGAGCAGGTCCAGAGGCGAGAGGCTGCCGTCCGCGCGCTCTCGCAGGCGCAGGAGCGGCGCGACGACCTCCACGCGCTCCGGCACGAGGTCGCCGCCGAGGCGGAACGGCAGGTGGAACTCGGCGCGCGGCAGGAGGAGGCTCCCTCCGCTGCCCTCCGCTGGGCCGAGCGTCAGGTCGGTCGCGTGCACCGTGAGGGGCAGCAGGTCGAGGTCGGCGCCGCCGACGTCGATGACTCCGTCCGTGTAGCAGAGCAGCGCCGTGCGGATCTTCCCGGCGAAGAAGCCGCACGCCTCGAGCACCCAGACCGCGCCCAGCAGCACTCCGCAGGCGACGGCGAGCGCGACCAGCACCTTGACGAGGCGGCGGATCATCAATGCTCTGCGACCCGCTCGGCCGCGACGACCGGCTCCTCGCGCGGGCCGATCGCGGCCGCCAGGGACGGGTGCTTGCGCGCGGGCAGGTGGACGCGCTTGACCCGCCTGCCCAGGCGGCAGGTGATCTCGTAGGGAACGGTCTGGAGCATCGCCGCCATCTCCGGCACGGTGATGCTCTCCGCGCCGTCGCTGCCGATCACGGTGACCGGATCCCCGGCGCGCACGCCCGGCACCTCACCGACGTCCACCATGCAGTAATCCATGGAGACCGCGCCGACGATGGGTGCCTTCCTGCCCCGGATCAGGACATGTCCGCGGTTGGAGAGACCGTAGCTCAAGCCGTCGTTGTAGCCGACGGGCAAGGTGGCGATGCGCGTCTTGCGCCGGGTAGTGAACAGCCGGTTGTAGCTGATCGGCGTGCCCGCGGGCACGTCCTTCAGGTAGATCACCTGCGTGTGCAGCGACAGGCTCGGCCGCAACTGGCTGGCGTCGCCCTCGCGGCGCGCGAAGATGCCGTAGGCGGCCGCCCCGACGCGCACCAGGTCGAAGGCGCTCTGCTCCTCGAAGAGCACGGCGCCGCTGTTGGCGGCGTGGCAGATGGGCAGCGCGATCCCGGACTGCAGGACGCTGCGGCGGAACTCGCTGAAACGCCCGAGCTGCTGCCGGGTGAAAGAGTCGTCGGCGCTCTGCGTGCTGGAAAAGTGCGTGGCGATGCCCTCCAGCTCGAGCCACTCGGAGGCGGCCACGGCGCGCGCGACCTCGAGCGCCATCTCCGGGAACGGGCCGAGCCGGCCCATGCCGGTGTCCACCATGACGTGCACGCGGCACTTCCTGCCCTGGCGCCGCGCCTCGCGCTCCAGCAGGCGCACGCGGCTGCGCGAGTGCACGCACACCGCGACGTCGTTCTGGATGACCTCCTTCATCTCCCCGTCGACGATGGCGCCGAGGATGAGCAGCGGCGCGTCGACGCCGGCCTGACGCAGCTCCAGCGCCTCCTGGGAGTCGCCCACGCCGAAGGCCTGCGCCTCGCCGCGCGCCAGGACGTGCCGCGCCACGGCGATGGCGCCGTGGCCGTACGCGTCCGCCTTGAGCACGAGCATGATCCTGCGCCGGCCTCGCAGGCGGTTGCGGATCACCGCCAGGTTGTGCGAGATCGCCGACAGGTCCACTTCAGCCCAGACACGCGGCCACTTCTTCATCGTTCGCGCCTTTCCTCCGGTTCGCTGCGCGCAGACACGCGCCCCTCGCGCCGCAGCCGCTCGTAGCGGATCTCGGCCTCGGACGGACGTAGATAGAGCGGCAGCAGGGTTCGTTCCTCGTCCCTCTCGCCACGCGCGCGACGCGCCAGGCCGAGGGCGAGGAGGTCGCCGGCGCGCGGCATCAGCGTCGCGTCGCCTGGCACGGCCCGGCCAGCCGCGCGCTGCAGCACCGCGCAGCCGTCGCCGGCCACGAAGGTCGCGGGAGCGAGGGCCGCCAGGAGCTCCGCGGCGGGCCGCAGGAACGGCGCCTCGACCTCGCTCGGCAGGCCGTGCTCGTCCTTGTGGTACAGGCCGCCGTAGACCAGCCCGTGGCGCGCGTCCACGGCGGCGAGCACGGCGCCCGGGGGCACGCGCGGGTGCGCCGCGAGCACGGCGGTCGACGGCACGCCAAGGAGCGGCTTCTCGAGGCAGGCGGAGAGCGTCTTGGCCGTGGCCAGGGCCAGGCGTACTCCCGTGTAGCCGCCCGGGCCGAGGCCGACGACGATCAAGTCGAGATCGCGCGGCCCGACTCCGTGGTGCGCGAGCAGGTCCTGGATGGCCGGAGCGAGGGCGCGCGCGTGGCCGCGCTCCTCGCCGAGCTCCACCTCGACGGTCTGACCGCGCCGGCCCTCTTCCCCGCGGTAGAGCGCCACCGAGCCGACGCGCGCCGAAGCCTCCAGGCCGAGCGCGATCATGGCTGCGGCCCTCCGGCGGCGCCGATCCGCTCCCTGACGGCCTCGGCGATGCTCGCCGCGCAGCGCCTGACGACGGCGCCGTCCGTGCCCTCCACCATGACACGCAGCAGCTTCTCGGTGCCTGAGTAGCGCACCAGCACGCGCCCGGAGCCGGCCAGCTCCCGTTCTGCCGCCCCGATGCACTCCATGACCGAGGGCAGGGACTCGATGGGCGGCTTCTGCTCCACCGGGACGTTCAGGAGCACCTGCGGCACGGGCTCGAGCCCCGCGGCCAGCACATGCAGCGGGGCGCCGCTGTGGCGCATGAGCGCGCAGGCCTTGAGGGCAGTGACCAGCCCGTCGCCGATGAAGGCGTTCTCGCTGCCGAAGATGATGTGCCCGGAGGGTTCCCCTCCCAGGGACCAGCCGTTCGCGCGCAGGGCGGCGGCCACGTGGCGGTCACCCACCGGCGTGCGCACCAGGCGCGCGCCGAGGCGCGCGAGCGCCAGTTCCAGGCCGAAGTTCGTCATCACCGTCCCGACCACGACCCGGTCCTTCAGCCGTCCCTGTTCGAGCAGACGGCCGCCGCAGGCGAACAGCACGCGGTCCCCGTCCTGGATCGAGCCGTCGCTGCTCGCGAGGATGGCGCGGTCCCCGTCGCCGTCGAGCGCCACGCCCGCGTCGGCGGAGCGCTCCCGCACCGCCCGAGCCATGCGCTCCGGATGAACAGCGCCGCATTCGGCGTTGATGTTGAGGCCATCCGGCTGGGCGAAAAGGGCCACGACTTCCGCGCCGAACCGCCTCAGCAGCGCCGGCGCGGCCGCCGAGGTCGCGCCGTGCGCGCAATCGACGACGAGCTTGAGCCCGTGCAGGTCGAGGCCCGGGAAGAGCGAACCGACATGCTCGAGGTAGCGCTCGACCGGTCGCTCCAGAATGCGCACGTCGCCCACGGCCGCGCCGACCAGCGCCTCTGCGGGCAAAGGCAGGGCCATCTGCTCCTCGAGCCACGCCTCGAGCGCGTCGTCGAGCTTGGCGCCGTCCTTCCCAAGCACCTTGATGCCGTTGTCCTGCATGGGATTGTGCGAGGCCGAGACGACCACGCCCAGCGTCGCGCCGAGGGAGGGCAGCAGGGCCGCGAGCGCCGGGGTGGGCAGCACACCCAGATCGAGAACGTCCACCCCCTCAGCGACGATCCCGGCCGCCACCGCCGCCGCGAGCAGCGGCGAGGAGCGCCGCGGGTCGCGCGCCAGGGCGGCGCTCCCCCCGCCTTCCCGGCGCACCAGGCGGCTGATGGCCCGGCCCAGCGCAACCACTTGCTCGGGAGCGAGCATGCCGGTGTTGGCCACGCCGCGCAACCCGTCCGTGCCGAAGTGCCGCGGTCTCGTCATTGCGAGTCCGACTCCGGGGCGCCGCCCTCGGTATCGACGTCCGGGATGTTCCAGACCACGTCGATGAGCGCGGGCTCGACCACGCAGGAGGCGCCCGCGGGCAGGCCGTGCACACGCGGTTCGAGCCTGGCGGCATGCACGCTGGACGGCATGTCACCCAGGTCGACGTACACGTCCAGGTCGCGCCGCAGGCTCGCCTCCGTGCGGTCGGCGGCGAAGTAGCTCTCGGGCACCTTGAGACGCAGGGTGACGGCGGGTGGGTCGATGCTCAGCGGGCTGTCCGGGTCGAGGCCCTCGGGACGCGCCTCGGCCGGGATCAAGTGCATGACCTCGACGTTCTCGAGCACCCGCTCGATGAACTTCTCACGCCGCTCGAAAGTGATCGTGATCGTGTCGTTCACGACCTCCAGGTTCTTGAGCGCGTCGTTGTCCTCGAGGAAGCGGCGGTGGCGCGCGCGGGCCGACAGGCCGCTGCGCAGGGCGTTCTCGAAGTTCCGGGCGTCGATCTGCGCCAGCTTGAAGAGATCCGGCCTGGACTGCAGCAGGTCGATGCCCCGCACCGGACCGTACACGCGCACGCTGCTGGGGCTGAAGCGCACGTCCACGGACTCCGCCATCTTCGCGTCCTCGAACTCGAGGTTGCTGGCGTCGAGCGAGAGCATGAACTCCATGCGCCGCGACAGGGTCAGAGTGATCGTGCCCGGCGACACGATGCGCAGACCAGGCATGGCTTCGCGCGCCGGGAAGGAGAAGGCCTGGTCCACTACCAAGTCCTTGGTGCAGAAGGGCTCGCCGCCAAGAAAGTCCTCGGGAACGTCGAACTGGCCGCGCAGCGTGTCCTCGAGACGCGCCAGGTGTTCCGCCGTGCCTTCGACCAGCACGTCGACCCTATCCGGCTTCACGCTCTGGTAGGCCAGCCCGTTCGGGATGCGCAGGTAGAGCCCGGGCACCTGCGGCCAGACGTCCCCCTCCGCCACGTGGTCCACATCGAGAGTGAACACCTGCTCCTTCACCACCTTCTTGTCGAGCAAGTACCAGAGCATGACGGCGCCGAGCAGAGACACGAAGACGCTCATGCGCTCGCGCCAGAGACCACGCGTCAAACGCACCCACAAGTGTCTCGCCCTGGACAACACGCCTCACCTACGCGGGCGCCGGCCCGGCCTCCGTGTCCTGCGAACCGGCGGCAGCGTCCTTCCGCACGCGCAGCGCCTCGACCCGGGGGCGGGCGGCCGGCCCCGCGTCCGCCGCCTCGCCGCCCGCCGGCGCGTCCGCCGCGCCCCGCTCCCTGCGGCCGGGTTCCTCGCCCGCAGGCGGCTGAGCCGCGGGATTCCGCACCGGCGTGCCGGCGGCGGATCGGTCTCGGACGGGCCGCTCGACGCGCACCGTCCGTTCGCCGGGCGGGACCGCCCCGGAGCGGTCCCGGACCGCCGCCGTCGAAGCGGACTCGCGCTCGCCGTCCGCCGGGGCCCCGGCCCTGGTCCAGAAGCCGCTCTTTGCTTCCTGATGCTCCGCCGGCCGCTCGCCCGCCACCGGCTCCAGCCGCCCGCCATCCAGGATCCTGGTGATGGCCTCTTCCAGCTCGCGCATGTCGCGCATCGGCCGGATCGTGCCGTAGTGCGCCACCGAGATGCGGCCGGTCTGCTCCGACACGACGACGACGATGGCGTCGGTCTCCTCGGTCAGGCCGACCGCGGCGCGATGGCGCGTGCCCACTTCCGGCCCCAGATCCGGACTGTCGGACAGGGGCAGGAGGCAGCGCGCCGCGACCACGCGCGAGCCGCGCACCACCACCGCGCCGTCGTGCAGCGGCGCGTTCGGATAGAAGATCGACTCGAGCAGGGGCGCCGTGACCTCGGCCGAGAGCGGCACCCCGCTCTCGATGATGCCGCCGATGCCGACGTTGCGCTCCATCGCGACGAGCGCGCCGATGCGGCGCCGCGACATGTGGCCCGCCGCCTCGACGATGGGCGAGACGCTCCGTCCCGCCGCCGGTCCGGCCAGCCAGGAGAAGGGCTTCTCGCCCAGGCGCGTCAAGCCGCGCCGCAGCTCCGGCTGGAAGATGATGACGAAGGCGATCAAGGCGACGGTGACCAGGTTCTCGATGGCGAAGTTCAGACGCGACATCTCGATGCCCTTGGTCTCGAGCAGCTTCGAGAACAGGTAGATGCCGACGATGAAGGCCACGCCGCCCTTCAAGACCCCCAGGCCGCGCGTGCGCCGGAGCGAGCGCAGGATCAAGTAGATCCCGAGCCAGAAGATCAGGATCTCTACGAGCTTATGCCACTCGATGACGCTCATCGATCGCGTCCAGCACCTTGAGTGCGTCCACCGCGTCGCGTACGTCGTGTACGCGCACCATCTTCACGCCGCGCAGCGCCGCCAGAGCGGTCGTGGCCGTGGTGGCCGCGCGCCGTTCGCCCGGCGCGCGTCCAGTCAACTCGCCCAGGAACGACTTGCGCGAGCAGCCAATGAGCACGGGCCGCCCGAGCGACCGGAGCTCCTCGATCCTGGCGAGGAGATCGAGGTTGTCCTCGACGCGCTTGCCGAAGCCGATTCCCGGATCGAGGATCACCCTCTCTTCCAAGACGCCCGCCCGCAGCGCGCGCTCGAGGCGCTCGCGGAGGCTCCGGCAGACCTCCGCCGCCACGTCATCGTAGCGCGGCGCCTGCTGCATGGTGCGCGGAGACCCGCGCATGTGGTTGATCACCAGCGCGCAGCCGCGGCGCGCGGCGACCTCGGCCAGGCGCGGGTCGAACTCAAGCCCGCTGGTGTCGTTGATCAGGTCCACCCCCATGTCGAGGAAGCGCTCCGCCACGCGGCTCTTCATGGTGTCGAGGGAGAGCGGCGCGGGAAGCTGCTCGGCCAGCACCTTGATGACCGGCAGCAGGCGCCGCATCTCCTCCTCCGCCTCCACCGGAGCAGCACCCGGCCGCGTCGATTCCGCGCCCACGTCGACGATGTCCGCTCCTTCCTCGACCATCTGGAAGGCGCGCGCGATGGCCTCGTCGGGCTGTACGAACCAGCCCCCGTCCGAGAACGAGTCGGGCGTGACGTTCAGCACGCCCATGATCAGCGGCCGCCGGCCGAAGCGCAGCACGCGCTTGCGCGCCGGCACCTCGAATTCCTCGGTGAAGCGGCACGCCACGGCGCGGGCCACGGCGTGCGCCAGCTCCTTGAAGCCGGGCGGGCTCTCCTCCTCGACGCCGGCAAGAAGCGAGAACTGGGCGAACGGCCCGGCGAAGGCCATGCGCCCGCGCTCCAGCGGCCGCTCGTCGAGCACGAAGCCGCGAGCGCGGAACGAGTCGGCGTAGAGCGAGAAGGACTCCGCCGGCACTGCTTCGACTTCCACCGCCACCGGCAGCAGGGAGCGCAGCGGATCAAACACCGCCGAGTGGAAGCGGCCGAACCCCTCGAAGCCGGCCAGCGTGCCGGCGATGACGCGAGGGTTGTGCGTTCGTTCCGCGGGGATCACGAGTGCGATGATAGTGCGAGGTGGTGGGAAACGAACGCGCCACTCCCGCCGCCGCGAGAAATCCGCGGGCGCTCGCGTCCGTCACCACTCGCGCGCCGCGCGCTAGGAAGAATCGGGCCGCGCCGGCCGGGAAAGCCATTAACGTCGGGCGGCGCCGAGCGTCTGCACGCTTCGGAGTTTCCGCATGAGAACGGCGGCGATGGCCTTGACGGGCGAGGACGCGCTCCTGCTGGCCGCTGCCAGGACCGGGGACCGGAGCGCCTTCGAGCAGCTCGTACGGCGACACGCGCGCGCCGCGGCCCGCATCGCCTCGCGCCTGCTCGAGAGCCGCGAGGACGCGGAAGACGTTGTCCAGGATGCTTTTACAAACGCCTTCCTGGCGCTGGCGTCGTTTCGCGGGCATGCCTCGTTCAAGACCTGGATCCTGCACATCACGTTCAACCTCGCACAGGACCAGATTCGCCAGCGGGCGCGACGCGAGCGCACGTTCGGGAGAGGCGGGCACGATGGCGCGGCCCTCCCTTGCCCCGCGGCCGGTCCCGCACGGCACGCCGCGGCGCGCGACGACGCCGAGCACCTGCAGAGAGTCCTCGAGGAGCTGCCGCCGCGGCAGAAGGCTGCCCTCCTCCTGAAGGTCTACGAAGGCCTGGCGTACGCCGAGGTGGCGGCGGTCCTCGGCACGACGCCGGGCGCGGCCCGCGTGTACGTTTCGCTCGCGCGCCAGTCCCTGCGGCGCCGCTGCGAGCACCTGCTCGGAGAAGGACCATGAAAAGGCCGCATAAGGTCGGCTGCCGCGCCTGGCGCGGGCGACTGCTCCTGCACGTCGACGGCGAGCTGCCCGCGGCCCCGCGCATCGCCTTCGAGTCGCACCTCGAGGGCTGCTCCCTCTGCCGCGAGGCCGTCGACTTCCACCTGCAGGTGGAGGAGCTGCTGCACCGCTCCTGCGGGCTCGAACCGGACAGCGGCTTCGAGGACCGCATCGCCGCCGGCGTGCTCCGCCGCATCGACGCCGCGGCGCCGAGCGGAGCCCAGACAGCGCCTGTGGCACGCGCGTCGCGCGCCCGCTGGTTCCTGGTTGCAGCCGCGGCCGCCGTTGCCCTGCTGCTCTCGCGCGAGCTCTGGCTCCCGTGCTTCCTGCCGCAGCCAGGCAGGGGCGCGGAGCGGAGCGACAGCCCGCTCGCGTGCGCCGGCACGCCGCCGGCGCCCGCGGACGCGGTCGCTCCGGCCCGGCTCGAGGCCGCGCGCCGTGCCGTGTACGACGCGCTGTTCCAGGCCGGCTGCGCCGCGGACTACCGCGGAGAGTTCGAGCTGCGCACCGCTTCCTTGGCGGCTGAGGACTGGCCCATCGAGGGCATCGTGGTCGCGGCCATCAAGGCCGCGGACGCGGACTTCGCCGCGGCCGCCATTCGCGGCGCGGCCGAGCTTTCCCTCACCGCCGCCGTGCCTGCGCTGCGCGAGGCCGCGCTGCGCGCCGAGACCGCGCCCGCGGCGCTCGTGGCGCTCGGCCAGCTCGCCGGCGATCAGGAGGTGGATCGGCTGGAGCGGTTGCTGGTCGACGCGCGGCTTGCCGGGCCGGCGGCGGCCGGCCTGGCGCGCGGCGGCAGTCCGCGGGCGGCGCGGACGCTCGCCGACGCGCTCGCTCGGCCCGAGGTCCGGGAGCTGGCGCTCACCGCGCTGCTCGACATGGGGAACGTCGGCCTGGGCGAGCTCTTGCGGCGCCGCGCCGGCGGCGACGCGTTCGCCGCCCAGGCGCTCGCGGCGCGCGACCTGCCGAGCAGCGAGCAGGTGCTCGAACTGCTCTCGGCCTGTGCCGACCCCGAAGTGCTCGAGGCCGCCCTGTTCTATGCCCACGAAAGCGGTGCGCGCGCGCTGCCCGCCCTGAGCGCGCTTTTCGCCACGCCGCGCCTGCGGCGCGCGGCGCTCGACGCCGTGGTGCGGATCGGCGGCGCGGCCGCGCTCTACACTTTGCTCGGCGCCGGCGTCGAGACGGACGCGCGCGCCGGCGGACCGCACGCGGCCGCCGCCCGTGCCGACGTGCGCCTGGCGATGGTGCGCGTGCTGCGCGCGGCCCCTGATGCGCCGCGCCTGGCGCGCGCGGCCGCGCGCGGGCCCTGGGGCGAGCGTCTGGTCGAGACCCTGCTCTGCGCGAACGGGACGCTCCGCGACTGCCTGGCTGCCGTGTTCGCGGACCGCGAGTGCCAGCCCGCGCGCCGCGCCCGCGCCGCCCTGGGGCTCGCGGAGGCCGGCGCCCTCGACGGGCCGCGCGCGCTCGGCACGGTGTTCGAGACCGCGCTCCTCGATCAGGACGCGGCGGCCTTGATCCTGTGCGCCGCGGCCCGCGCGGGCGCCGGCGCCGAGCACGTGACGTTGCTCGCGCCTCTCGCGCGCAGCACGGCCGAACCGCTCCTGGAACGGGCCGCGGTCATCGCCGCGCGCTGGAGAAGCGACGGCGAACCGCCGCTGCCCTGCGAACAGGCGCGCCTGGCGAGGCTGCTCGCCCAGGCCCTGCCGCGAGTCTGAACACGTCGCGGCGGCGCCGCATCCAAACGAGCCCGCCCTGACTGGTCGGGTCCGGCCGGCGCCGCCGCGAGTTGGAAGTTCGAAGTCGGTAGTTGGAAGCCGGAAGACCCTTCGGACGACTGGTGGCCTCAACACGTTCGAGTGTGCCTCCGACTCTCGGCGAGGAGACTCGGGATCTGCGCGCCGTGCGCAGATCCTGGCGGTTAGTGGCATAAGACTGCTCCTGGAGAAAACGATGATCGCACCCATCTTGTGTCTCGTGCTCGCGGCGGCCGAACCCGGCGCCGCCGACCTCATGCGGCGCGCGTATCCTCTGGACGCCGTGCTCCCGCCGCCCTTCGCCGGGACCGTGCTCATCGACACACAGCCGCTGACCAACCGTTTTGTCCGCGGGGAGGAGATGTTGCGGCAGGAGGATGACTCCATTTCGCTCGGTGCAGACGCGCTGATCGACCTGGTGCGCAGGACGATCATGCCCGAGGAATGGGAGTACGTCGGCCGCTCGCTCGAGATCGGCTTCGAGGGGGGCCGCACCCTGCTCGTGGTCGAGGCGCCGCCGGATGTGCAGGACGAGGTGGAGCGCCTCCTCGGCTTCGTGGCTCTTGTCACGCGCTCGCGCCTCGCGCTGCGGGCGGACGTCTACGGCTTCACGGGGCCGGCTCTGGACGGCAACCTGCCGCTCGGTGCGCTCGGCCGGGAGGGCTCGGCCCGCCTCGAGGCCCTGGCGCGCGCGGGCACGCTGCGCCTGGAGCAGTCGTTCCGCATGAGCGTGCTCTCGGGCATGCCGGTGCACCAGGCGGCGTATGCGCGGCGGACGTTCCTGGAGGACTTCGACGTCGAAATCGCCGAGGCGGCGGCCATCCACCAGCCCGTGACCGGGCAGGTCAAGGTGGGCGTGGAGGGCCTCTTCCGCGCCGACCGCCACCCGAACGGCGGAGCGCTGGTCAGCTTCGTGGTGCGCGACGCGTGGCTCGAGGCGCTGCAGGACATCGACCTGCGCGCGCCCATGCGCATCGCCACGGAGAAGGGCGTGGAGGAGGTCGCGGCCGGCGGGGTGATCCAGTCGCCGCGCGTCGCCTTCTGCACGGTCGCGGGAAGCTGCATGCTGCAGCCGGGAGAAACCGCGACCGTGCTCGCGGCCAGCCCGGATCTCGGCCGCACGCGGCCGGGCATGCTGCTCGCCCTCACCCTGGAAGCCGTGCCGCAGGTGCCGGCGAGCTTCGAATGCGGAGAGCATGCTCTCGTGCTGCAAGACCTGGCGGCCATGGCGTGCGCCGGATTCACGGGGCCCCTCCTCGACTGGCGTGCGCTGCTGCCGGAGTTCTCCGGGGAAGAGGCGAGCCAGGGCCCGCTTCCGCTGCAGCTCGGCCTCCCTCCCAGCGCGGAGAGAGCGTACGAGAGCCTGGAGCCCCTGCTGCAGATGGTGTACGAGAGCGAGGAAGGCGAGGTCTCGTGCGGCGTGCTCGGGACGCTGGTCTACGTGGCGGGCAGCAAGCGCTACGCCGCGCCCTGGATGGGCCGGATCCTGGGCTCTTTGTCCGAGCGGCCGCTCTTCTCCGGCGCCGCCCTGGCGCTGGCGGTCCCCGGGAACGGGGCGGCCGCGGCCGTGCCGCTGCTGTCGTTCTCCGCTCCCGCCGGAGACGCCTTCGCGCTCTGCGGAACGCAGGAGACCTGTGTACTCGACCACGATGTCGACGTCGCCACCAGCTGCAGCACGTTCAACCCGTATGTCACGCCCGTGACGACCGGCTGGGTGGCGCGGCTCACGGCCCGCGACACGCTCGGCGGCGCGCACGCGGTCTCGCTGTTCGTCTGCTCACATATCCGCGATGGAGAGCAGGACTTCGTCGACCTGAAGTGGCCGGGAAGCTCGGGCCTGCACCTGCCCGCCTTCAACCTCGGCGTGGTGGAGAGCACGGTAGAGCTCGAGCCCGGAGCGCGGCAGGAGGCGGGCACGCTCGCGCTGGGCGACGGCAACAACCGGATCGTCACCCTCACCGGGCTGCCCGCGGCGGCCCGCTGAGGCGCCCGCGCCGCGGTTGACGCGGCCGCGGCGCACGGTTAGGAGTGTGCCCATGGCGCGCGTTCCGCTCACGTCGTTCGGCACGGTCGAGATCATCCTGTACGGCGCGCTGCCGCTCGCCGCGGGAGTGCTCCTCCTCGCCCGCGGACACTGGTGGGCGGGCCTGCCGCTCTGCGTGATCGCCTTGTTCGTCTTCTGGTTCTTCCGCGATCCGGAGCGGACGATCCCGGCCGAGGCGGGCCTGCTCGTCAGCCCGGCCGACGGCGTGGTGCTGAACGTCCTCGACGTCGACGAGCCGCTCTACCTTGCGGGCAGGGGAACGCGCGTGGGCGTGTTCCTCTCGGTCCTGGACGTGCACGTGAATCGCGCCCCGGCGGCCGGCGTGGTCGAGATGGTCCGCTACACGCCGGGCCGCTTCCGCGACGCGCGCGACGCGCGCTGCTCGGCCGAGAACGAGAGCAACGCCGTGGGCATCCGCCTGGACGACGGCAGCAGGATCCTTCTGCGCCAGGTCGCCGGCCTCATCGCCCGGCGCCTGGTTCTCGACGTGAAGCAGGGCGACCGGGTGGAGCGCGGCCAGCGCATCGGCATGATGAAGTTCGGCTCCTACGCCGAGGTGATCGTGCCGGCGGGCAGCGGCCTCCTGCCCGCCGTCTCCCTGAAGGAGAAGGTGAAGGCGGGAGACACGATCCTGTTCCGCGCCGCGGCCGGTCGATAACCCGGTCCGGCGCGGCGCGCGTGGATATTCCCGGCGCCGGCCAGTACCCTGAAGGGCCGTCGAAACATGGACGAGGATCCCCGGCACGCGGCGCGGCCGCCGCGAACAAACATGACTCCCCGCTTCAAGCCCGTCGCCATCCTGCCGACCCTCTGCACCCTGGGCAACACGTTCTGCGGCTTCCTGGCCATCGCCAAGATCGCCGACGCGCTGCTCTGGCCCGAGCTCTTCGCGCACAACATCCTGTGGGCGGCCTGGATGATCCTCCTGGCCATGCTGTTCGACGCGCTCGACGGCCGCATCGCGCGCCTGACCAAGCAGTCGTCCGACTTCGGCGCGCAGCTCGACTCGCTCACCGACCTGATCACCTTCGGCGTGGCGCCCGCCTTCCTGGTCAAGGTGGTGTACGACTACACGCTCACCAGCGCCGGCGTGCCCTACCGCCAGAAGTTCGTGCTGCTCTTGTGCGCGCTCTACGTCATCTCGGCCGCGCTGCGCCTGGCGCGCTTCACGCTCGAAACGGACGAGGATGAGGAGTCGCACGAACGCTTCTGCGGGCTGCCCTCGCCCGCGGCCGCCGGCGTGGTGGCCTCCTCGGCCTTCCTGCTGTTCGAGCAGGAGTCGCCGCTCGCGGGCATGAGCGCCGAGACGCGGCTCCTGCTGGTGCGCGCCTACCTGTGGATGCTGCCGCTCCTCGGCGGCATGATGATCTCGCGCGTCGCCTACGTCCACCTGGTGAGCCGCTGGTTCCGCGGGCGGCGTCCCTTCCTGCACCTCGTGGTCATCCTCGTGATCCTCTTCCTCGCCGCCACCTACCACGAGACGCTCTTCTTCCTCTGCTTCGGCGGCTACGCCGTGGCCGGGCCGCTCATGGCGCTGGCCGAGCGCATGACCGGCAGGCGCATCTTCGCGCCCAACGGGCTCGAGCCGCGCGGCGCGGGCGAGGGGGCGGGCACGGAGGCGCTCGTCGCCCTCGGCTCCAACCTGGGCGACCGCGAGGCGCACATCCGCTTCGCCCTCGGGCAGCTCCGCCGCCTGCGCGGGACCGAGGTCGTGGCGGTGTCCGAGCTGCTCGAGACCGAGCCGGTGGGCGGGCCGGCGCAGCGGCCCTTCTTGAACGGCGTGGCGCTGCTCGACACGGCCCTTGCCCCCGAGGAGCTGCTGCGCGAGCTGCAGAAGATCGAGGCGCGTCGCGGCCGCGACCGCTCGATCAAGGACGGCCCGCGCGTACTCGACCTCGACCTCATCCTGCACGGCAGCACCATTTGCGAGACGCGCGACCTGACGCTGCCCCACCCGCGCTACCGCGAGCGCGGCTTCGTCCTCGAGCCGGCCGCCACCGTGGCGCCGGACATGGTCGATCCGGTGACGGGCAAGACGATCCGCGAGCTGCTCATCGAGCAGCGCGCGCGCCGGGACGCATGATCCCGATCGTGCGCGGCTGCGCCGAGATGACGCGCCTGGCGCGCGCGTGGCGCGGCGCGGGGGCGTCGCTCGGCTTCGTGCCGACCATGGGCGCCCTGCACGAGGGGCACCTGTCGCTGATGCGGGCCGCGCGCGCGCGTTGCGCGCGCGTCGTGGTGTCGATCTTCGTCAATCCCCTGCAGTTCGGCCCGGGCGAGGACCTGGAGCGCTACCCGCGCGACCTCGAGGGAGATCGGGACAAGCTCGCCGCGGTGGGCTGCGACGCCATTTTCAGCGCCAGCGCGCAGGAGATGTACCCGCCCGGCTTCGCCACGCACGTCAGCAACGAACGCCTCGCCGCGCGCTTCGAGGGCGCGCTGCGCCCGGGCCACTTCCGCGGCGTGCTCACTGTCGTGGCGAAGCTGCTGCACGTCGTCCAGCCGGACGTGGCCTTCTTCGGCCAGAAGGACGCGCAGCAGGCCCTGCTGGTGCGGCGCATGGTGGCCGACCTCGCCTTCCCGGTGGAGATCGTGGTGCTGCCCACGGTGCGCGCGCCGGACGGCCTGGCGCTCTCCAGCCGCAACGCCTACCTGAGCGCGGAGGGCCGCGCCCGCGCCTTGGGCCTGAGCCGGGCGCTGACGGCGGCGCGGGCGGAGCACGCGCGCGGCGAGCGACGCGCGGCGGCGCTGCTGGCGCGCGCGCGCCGCGAGCTCGAGGAGCCGCCCGGCCTGAGCGTCGACTACCTGGCGTTGGTCGATCCCGAGACGTTCGAGGACCTCGAGCGCTGCGAGCCCGTGGGGCTCCTGCTCCTGGCCGCGCGCGTGGACGGCACGCACCTCATCGACAACGCCCTGCTCGGGTCGCCCGCCGGATGATCTTCACCGAGACGAGCCGCGACCGCGTGGTGCTGCGCGCGCCGGCCAAGCTGAACCTCTACCTCGACGTTCTCTGCAAGCGGCCCGACGGCTTCCACGAGATCGAGACCGTGATGCACGCGATCGATCTGTGCGACGAGCTCGCGGTCGAGCGCGTCCCGGGCGAAACGGTGCGCCTCCTGGTCTCCGGGCGGCCCTGCCCGGCGGACGGCACCAACCTGGTGGTGCGGGCGGCGGAAGCCCTGTTCTCTGCGCTGAACGCGCGCGTTGGTCTTGCGGTGAATCTGCAAAAAACCATCCCGCTGGGCGCAGGTTTGGGGGGCGGTTCTGCCGATGCAGGGGCCATGCTCGCGGCAGTGAACCACCTCTTGGGCGAGCCTCTCTCCAAGCCGCGACTCGAACAGATCGCGTCCGGACTGGGCTCGGATGTGCCGTTTTTTCTGACCGGCGGCACGGCGGTGGCGCGCGGCCGCGGGGAGCGCATCGAGGCCCTGCCGCGCCACAGAAGTCCCCGTTTCACCTTCGTCGTCCTCTATCCGGGCGTCGCCGTTTCCACCGCGCTTGTATACGGAACCCTAAACTTAGACTTGACAAAACCTAAGGGCGACCTAAGAACGTTCCTCAAGAGTCTTGATCGTCCGATAGGGCGCGGTGCGCCGGGGTTTCAAAATGCTCTCGCGGTTCCATTCCGCCGGGCATTCCCGCAACTCGCGGCGCTTCAGGACCGAGTGTCACGTGAGACGGGCTTGCCCTTCTGCGTGACCGGCAGCGGCTCCGCGATGTTCGCGGCGGTGGCGGACCGCGCCCAGGGCGTCGAGGTCATGCGCAGACTCCTGGCTGTGGCGGCCGGGGAGATCTTTCTGTGCGAAAGCCTGCCCGGCTGACGGGCTGAAAGATGTGCGAGGAGTACGCACGTGCAGATCTCTGAAGTCCGTGTGAAGCTCGTCGACAACCGCAGCGAGAAGCTGCAGGCCTTCTGCACCATCACCTTCGACGACGACTTCGTGGTGCGCGACATCAAGATCATCGAGGGCACGAACGGCCCGTTCGTGGCCATGCCGAGCCGCAAGCTCACCGACCGCTGCCAGAAGTGCGGCACCAAGAACCACCTCAGGGCGAGGTTCTGCAACGAGTGCGGATCGCGCCTCTCGCCGAACCGCGCGCGATCGGACGGCCGCGGGCGGGCGCGGCTGCACACCGACATCTCCCATCCGATCAACCCGAGGTGCCGGCGCTTCATCGAGCAGTCGATCCTCGAGGCGTTCCACGCCGAGTTGGAGAAGTCCAAGTCGCCCGACTACGTGGCGCCCGACATCGACGAGTTCGACGACTTCAGCGACTATCCCGAGCCGCCGCCGCTCGAGCGCGAGGCGAGCTAGCCGGAGCGCGCGCCGTGCATACTCGCTGCAGCGCCAGGGGAGCGCGGCAGCGTGCGGCCAGAACAGACGACGAGGGCCGGCCCGGCGCGGGCCGGTGCTGAGATGGCCGGAGCAATGCCGAGGGGCCTGGCGCGGCGGCGCCTCGTGATCGTGGGCGCAGGCGTGGTCGGCCGTTCCCTGGGAAGAGCCTGGCACGCGGCCGGCCTGCCGGTCGCGGCGGTCATCTCGCGCTCCGCGGCGCGCGCGCGCGGCGCCTGCCGCTTCATCGGCGCGGGCGCGCCCGCGACCGACCTGGCCGCGGCCGGGGCCGGCAGCCTGCTCATGCTGGCCACGATCGACCGCGTGCTCGAGGGCACGGCGCACCAGATCGCCGCGCGCGTGCCGCTGCAGCGGGGCACCATCGCCTTCCACTGCTCCGGCGCCTTCCCCGGCGAGGCGATTGGGGTGCTGCGTGCGCAAGGCGCGGCGGTCGGCTCGCTCCACCCCCTGCAGACCTTCGCCTCGCCCGCGCAGGCGCTGCGCCTCCTGCCCGGCTCCACCTTCGCGGTCGAGGGCGATCGCGGGACCGCGGCCGCGCTGTCTGCCCTGGCGCGCCTCGCCGGCGGCCGGCCCGTACGCCTCGCGGCCGAGGAGAAGGCGCTCTACCACGCGGCCGCGGCCGTGGCCTCGAACGGCGCGGTCGCGGTCGCCCACCTCGCCGCCGCCCTGCTCGGCGCCCTGCCTTCCTTCGCGCGCGACCCGGCCGCGCCGCTGTGGCCGCTGCTGCGGGGCACGCTCGACAACCTGGAGCGGCTCGGCCCGGCGCGCGCCCTCACCGGACCGATCGTGCGCGGCGACGCCACCACCGTGCGCGCGCACCTCGCGGCGCTCGCGCGTGTCTCCGCCGACCTGCTCGCGGCCTACCGGCTGGCGGCCCGCGTCACGCTCTGGGCCGCGACCGCGTCCGGACGCCTGCAGGGCCGGGAGGCCGCAGAGATCGCGCGCCTCCTCGGCGCGCGCCGGCGCGCGCCATGAGCGGCCGCACGGACGCGGCCGGTCCTCTACTCGTCGGGTGCAGCGGCGCCCGCGACCTGGAGTCGGCCGCGCGCGACGCGCGCGCCGCCCCCACCGAGGTCGACCTGCTGGAAGTGCGCCTCGATCGCTTCGCCAACCCGGAGACAGTGGAACTCGCCGCGCTGGTCCGGGCCATCGGCCGCCCGGCCGTGTGCACGCTCCGGACGAGCGCGCAGGGCGGCGAGTTCGCGGGCGACCTGCCGGCGCGGCGCCGACTGCTCGAGCGCGCGGACGCGGCCGGCTTCGCCTGGATCGACCTCGAGTCCGACCTGGCGGCCGCGTTGCCGCGCGGCAGGGCGCGGCGCATCGTGTCCTGGCACGGCCCCTCCGCTGGAGACGACGCCGCGGAGCGCGTGCGGGCGCTCCTTGGCCTGGACGCAGACGCGGTCAAGGTCGCGGCGGACGCCCAGGACCCGGCCGAGGCGCTGCGTTTCGTGCAGAAAGCGACGAGCGCCGGGCGCGCTGCCTCAGTGCCCGTGGCGGCCATCGCCATGGGCGAGGCCGGCCGGTACCTGCGGCCGCTCGCCGGGTATTTCGGCATGCCGCTCCTCTACGCGGCCATCCATCCGGCGCGGAAGACCGCGGCCGGGCAGATCACGGTGGACGAGGCGCTCGAGGTCTTCCGCGCCAGGCGGGTCGGCCCGCGCACCCAGGTGTTCGCCGTGGCCGGCAGGAGCGTGGCCGCGTCCCTCTCGCCCCGCGCGCACAACAGCGTCTATCAGGCCGAGGGCCGCGACTCGGTCTACACCGCGCTCTCGGCCGGCTCCTTCGACCAGGTGGCGGAGGTCGCGCGCGCGCTGCCGCTCGCCGGGCTCTCGGTGACCGCGCCCTTCAAGGCCGAGGCGCTCACGTTCGCCGCCTCGGCCGGCGAGGAGGCGCGCGCCGCGGGTGTGGCGAACACGCTGCTGGCCGTGGGCGAGGGGCGCTTCCACGCCGAGTGCACCGACGCGCCGGGCTTCCTCGCGGCGCTCGACCTGGCGCTCGCGCGGCCCGCGGCGGCGCTCGAGGTGCAGCTCGGCCGTTCGCTCGCCCCGCTCCTCGAGCTGGACGGAACGTGCGCCGCGCCGCATCGCGGCAGGGAAGTGCGCACGGCGCTCGTCTACGGCACGGGCGGGGCGGCGCGCGCCGTGGCCTCTGCGCTCAACACGCGCGGCGTGCGCGTGCGCGTGACCGGCCGCTCGCAGGAGAAGACGACCGCGCTGGTCCTCGCGCTCGGCCAGGGCATCGAGGCGGTCTCGCCGGCGCGCGCCGCGGCGCTGCGCTCCGATCTGCTGGTGAAGGCCGTTCCCGACCTGCCCGGAAACGATCTGCCGCTCGACCCCTTCGACTTCGGCGGCGAGGGATACGCCGCGGACCTGGTCTACTCCCCCCTCGATACCAGCTTCCTGCTGGCGGCGCGCCGCGCCGGCCGGAAGACCATCCCCGGCCTGCTCATGTTCTGCGAGCAGGCCGTGCTGCAGGCCGCCCGCTTCCTCGATCTGCCGCCGGCGCGAGTCCGGCCCGCCGTGGCCGCGGGCATCGCGCGCGGTCTCAGTCGATCTCCGGCGGCACGGTCCAACCACCGGTGCTGAAGTTGTTGTTGCTCTCCGTGCCGGTGCCGTCGTTCGCCAGGTCGAGGCGGTTCCGCTTCATGGTATTGCCGGTGACCGTGGTGCCCGTGCCGTTGTTCTCGATCCCCTCGGCGCCGTTGTCCCGCGCCGTGTTCTTCCGCAGCTCGTTGCCCGAGCCGAAATCCACGTCGAAGCCGTCCAGCTGGTTGTCGAGCGCATTGTTGTGTTCGAGCAGCATGCCGTTGCCGCCCACCTGGAACCCGTCGCTGCCGCACTGGCGCGCGACGTTCCACGCGAGCTGGTGGCCGCTGCCCCAGAGCAGGAAGGCTGGATCACCGGCGCAGCCCGAGGACACCACCACGTTGTCGTCGATCTGCACGTTGGAGCAGTTCTGATCCACCAGGATCCCCCTGCTGGAGGCGCGCGTGATCTTGTTGCCGGCAATGGTGCCGAGGGTGACCGGGCCGATGAGTGCGATCCCGTCCGCGTCGCCGACCGCGTCCACGCACGAGTTGTCGAGGATGCTCGGCGCCTCGCCCTCGACGCGAATGAAACCGCCGATCGTGCGCGTGATCTTGTTGTCGTCGATGTCCGCCCCGTTGCCCTGAATGTCGATGCCGGTGCCATGGCAGTCGCGGATGTCGTTCTGGCACACCTCCGGGACGTCACCGAGCACGTTCACCCCCCCGCCGGTCCCGACCAGCTCGTTCTGGCGCACGTCCACGCCGTGCCCCAAGATCTCGATTCCCCAGTCGCCGGCGCCGCGCACCTTGTTGTTCCGCACGGTGAAGGAATCCCCGTACACGAGGATGCCCGAGTAGTCGATGCAGTCGAGCGTGTTCTTCTCGATGCGTCCCCCGTGCCCATCCAGGTGGATGCCGTAGCCGTCCTCGACCCCGCGCACGCGGCAGCCGAGGACGCGCGCCAGGTCGCCCTTCACGTAGATCCCGGTGCTGGACGCGTTCTGGACCGTGGTCTTGCTGACGAGCGCGCCGTTGCCGTAAACGACGATGCCATATCCCCACGGCATGCTCGACACCTCGCAGCGCTCGACGCGTGCCCCGTCGCCGTGGATGACGACGACGTCCGCCGCGCTGCCGCGCACGCGGACGTCCTCGAACGTCACATCGTCCTCCCAGACCACAACCGCGGTCTCGCCGCCGCCGCTGCCGTTCCTCGCGTTCTGGATGAGGAACCCGGAGACCGTGACCTTCTCGGACCACACCTGTAGTCCGTTCCCGCTCCCTGGAGAGCCCAACGGGCACGCCTCGATGGTCACGTCGCCCTGGGCGCGCAGCTTGAGGCCGTTGCGTCCCTGGCCGATCACCACGGTCTCCTCGTAGACGCCCTTCTTGACCAGCACCGTGTCGCCCGGGCCGGCGAGCGTGATCCCGTCCTGGATGCTGGAGATCGGGCCTCCCTTGCTGACCGTGATCGTGGCGGCAAAGACGTCGGCAGCGAGAAAGGCAATGAGAGTCAGACCGGCAACAATGGAGCAACGCATGACCGTGTTCCCGATTCAGGAGGTCCGAGAAACGCCCCCAGTATACCGCCGAGCGCGGCCACAACGCTCTCAGGCGAAGGAGAGCGGCCGGCCGAGGGGAAGGCCCCGCGGCTCGCTCCGGTCGAAGACGATCGTGCCGCGCAGGACCGTGGTCACGGGCCAGCCGGCGAGCTCCACGCCCTCGTAGGGGCTGTAGCCGGCGCGGCTCACAAGCCGCTCGCGCTCGAGCGGCCCGCGCTCCCGCGGATCGACGAGCACGAGATCGGCGTCCACGCCCACGGCAAGGTCTCCCTTGCCGCGGATGCCGTTTGCGGCCGCCGGCCCGAGCACGCAGCGCTCGACGATCTGCGCTGCGCTCAGCCAGCCGTCCCGCACCGCGGTCAGGAGGAGCGGCAGCGTGGTCTGCACGCCGGGGATGCCGGAGGGGGACTCCGGGTAGGGCCGCGCCTTCTCAGCGAGCGTATGCGGCGCGTGATCGCTGCCGACGCAGGTGATCACGCCCTCAGCAAGCGCCTGGCGCAGCGCCTCCCGGTGGCGCTCTTCGCGCACCGGCGGGTTCATCTGCACACGCGCGCCGTGCTCGGCGTAGCAGCCGGGCGCGGCCAGGAAGAGATGGTTGGGCGTGACCTCGCTGGTGACGAGGTCGCCGAGGTCGCGCTCGCGCAGGAGCGCCACTTCCTCGGCGCTGCTGAGGTGCAGGAGATGCACGCGGCGGCCCGTGCGCTCGGCCAGGTCGAGCAGCCGGCGCGTGGCGCGGAGTGCGCACTCCACGTCGCGCACCTGCGGGTGGACGCTCACCGGCGCGCCGCGCGCCAGCGCCGCGCGCCGCTCGGCTAGGCGCGCCTCGTCCTCGGCGTGCACCGCCACGCGCCGCTTCCCAGAGCGCAGCACGCGCTCGAGCGCGGCGTCGTCCCCCACCAGCAGGCTGCCGGTCGAGGCGCCCATGAAGACCTTGACGCCCGCGCACCCCGGCAGGGTCTCCCATTCCGCCAGGCGCTCGGCGTTCTCGGCCGTGGCGCCGAGGAAGAAGGCGTGATCGGCGCGCGCGCGCAAGGCGGCGCGGCGGAGCTTGCCCGCGAGCGCCTCCGGGTCGACGGTCGGCGGCCGCGTGTTCGGCATCTCCAGGAACGAGGTGACGCCGCCCGCCACCGCCGCGAGCGAACCCGAGGCGAGGTCCTCCTTATGTTCCAGGCCCGGCTCACGGAAGTGCACGTGTGCGTCGATCAAGCCGGGAAGGACCAGCTTGCCGGACGCGTCGAGCACGGGACAGCCAGGCGGCGGGACGAGGTCCTGGCCGAGCGCCGCCACGCGGCCGCCCTGCACCAGGATGTCCGTGGCGCGGGCGCCGGCCGCGCTCACGACCCGGCCTCCCTTGACCAGCAGGTCCGCGCTCATCGGCTCGTCCGGCTCACCGCGCGCGCGGCTCAGCGGTCGTAGACCCAGGCGCAGCGCTCGAGCCGCCCCACGCCCGTGGCCGCGTCCGCGACCGCAAACGACCCGCCCTCGAACATGGCCGCCGCGCCGTAGGCGCCGTCTTTACGCAAGGCGTAGAAGGTCAGCCCGAAGGACGGCTTGCCATCCTGGAACAGGCCACGCCGCCGCGCCTTCTCCGCCACCTCCTTCAGCGTCTCGAGGCAGGCAGCCTCCGGCTCCAGGCCGCGCCGCATGGCCGCGACGATGGCGTAGGCGCCGCAGTTGACGATCACTTCCTCGCCGCGCCCCGTGGCCCCGGCGGCGCCGACGTCGTTGTCGCAGTAGAGACCCGCGCCCACGAGCGGCGAGTCGCCGACGCGGCCGGGGATCTTGTAGGCCAGGCCGCTCGTGGTGGTGGCGGCCGCCAGGTCGCCGCGCGCGTCGAGCGCGGACAGATGGATCGTGCCGCCGCTGGAGGCCTGGCGCGTGCTCTCGTCCACGTCCTCCTCCGGCGGCGTGAGCCAGTCGTCCCGCTCGCTGGCACGCTGCTTCCAGTAGAGCCACAGGCGGCGCGCCTCCTCGGTGAGCAGCTCGGCGTGCGGCAGGCCGAAGGCGCGCGCGAAACGGTACGCGCCCGGGCCCACGATGAGCGCGTGGTCGGTGTAGCGCAGCACGTACATGGCGGCGCGCGCCGGGTTCTGGATGTTCTCCAGCGCGGCCACGGCTCCGGCCTGGTGCGTGGGGCCGAACATGACCGCGGCGTCAAGCTGCACCACGCCCTCCTCGTTCGGCAGCCCGCCGAGGCCGACGCTGTGGTCTTCCGGGTCGTCCTCCACCACCCCCACTCCCGCGACCACGGCCTCCAGCAGGCCGTACTTGCCGGCCGCGACCTGAGCATCACCGAGCCGCGCCAGCGCCGCCTCCACCGCGCTCGGGCGCGGGGCGGGGTCACCCGGCCGCGCCGCGCCGCGCCAGCCGTTGGCGCTGGCGATGACGAGCGGCGCCGGCGCGCGGCGCACGGCCGCAGGAGCACTCTGGCTGCTCGCGGCGCAGGCGGGCTGCGCCAGCGCGGCCGCACCCGTCGCGGCCACGCCCTCGAGGAAGGACCGTCGCGTCATGCGCTTCATCACCTCGCCTCCATGCTCTCCGCCTCGCCTTCTCCGAACTCCCAGGGCCACCAGAACAGGCGGACGAACTGCTGCTCGTCCCGCTGCCCGACGCCGAACATGTTGAACAGCACGGACCACTCGGGGCCGCCGCCCGAGTCCGCTCCAGGCGCGCCCTCGTGCGGCACCCGCCGGTAGTAGAGCGACCACTCCTCGTTGGCGAGGAGCGTCAGCACGCGCGTCTCCGTGTGCGAGCCCACGTCGCCCCAGTGGAACAGGTTGACGATGCGCCCGAGCACGGCGCCAGCGTCGATGGAGAGCGCCCGCTCGTCCTCGCCCGCGCCGTAGCAGAGGCCGGTCCAGTCCACGTCCAGGAGCGACACCATCGGCCCGGTCGGGGAAAGCTCGAGGCCGCGCACCAGGCTGAAGCGCGCGCCCGCGCCCTCCCTGCGCCACTGGAACAGCGGGAAGACCGAGAGCGCGGCCAGGCCGTCGTCGCCGCGGCGCGTCGCCCAGTCGGCGAGCAGCACCAGCAGCGTGGTCTCGGTGCGCGGCCCCTCCTCGGAGTGCGAGAAGAGCGGGAACACGCCCTCGATGTCGGCGCGCAGGTTGCGCTGGTGGAAGTAAAGCGGAAGGACCGGCACGAGGGTGATCTGCTCGTGCGCGCCGCGGCGCCAGTGCACGTGGAAGGGGATGGTCCAGGTGAGCGTCTCCTGCTCGTCCCACTCGAAGTTGCTGAGCGGGAACAGCACGGAGACCTCCCGCGCCTCCCCCACGCGCACGTTGCGGTACAGCGGGAAGAGGTCCAGACCCTCGCCCTCGGTGCGGCAGGCGCCGAGCGCAAGCAAGAAGAGGAGCGCGCCGGCGCGCGCCGCGCTGGCCATCAAGTCGTGTCCACGCATCCACAGGCTCCGCAAGGCGTTTGTCCGGCCGGGAACGCACCGAGGAGACTACAATCCGCGCCCGCCAAATGCGTGCGCCAGTCACCGACCTTCTGCACGACGCCGTGCGGGCCTTCGCTTCCCTGCCGCCCTTTTGCGACTACGTGGACGCGGAGCGCATCCTGGTGGTCGCGACGCGCGGGCGCGCCGGCCTGGAAGGCAAGCGCGCGGCCTGCCACTTCACGCGCTTCTCCGACTCGCGGCAGCGCGTGTCCGCGGACGGGCGCTGGGAGCTGCCGCTCATCAGCGTGCGTGGCCGCGAGATCCGCTACGTCATCTCCTTCGTGCTGCCGCGCTTCCTCTTCCTCTCGCCGCGCGAGCAGGCCGAGGACGTGGCGCACGAGCTGCTGCATATCGACCGCGCCTTCGACGGCACGGCCGCGCCGCTCTGCCACGGCCGCGCCTTCGACTCCCTGGCGCGCGCGCTCGCCGCCCGCGCGCTGGACAGCGGCCTGGCGCTACCGGAGCTGGCTCGGCCGGGAGAGGTCGTCCTCTACCACCGCCTGCGTCCCCTGCCGCAGCCCTACCGCCGCGCCGGCGCGTCCGCCCGCCGCGGCCGCGACGAGCGCGACCTGGTGCTGGCGCGCCTGCTGTTCGATCCGGCCGAGCGCGAGCCGCCGCCGCCGCGCTACGTCTACCAGTGCCCTGCCTGCGGCGAGCGCTACCCGCGCCAGCGGCGCCTGCGCATGGCCTCGTGCGGGAGCTGTTCGAGCAGCTACGACGGGCGTTTCAAGCTGCGCCTGGTGTGACGCGCGCGCCGGTTCCGCTCAAGTCCGCGGCCGCGATCGCGCGATGAGAGAAGCCGGGTCCGGCCGCGAAGAGCGGCCCCGACGGAGGCTCTCATGCTGCGGAACCGCGGGTTCAACCTGGTCGAGATGCTGGTGAGCGTGGGCATCGTGGTCGCGCTGGCGGGACTGGTCGTGCCGATCGTCTCCATGAAGAGGCTCGACGACCAGTGGGAGAAGGTCGATCGCGACCTGGGGTGCATCGCCACCGCGGTGCAGGGCTACATCCAGGCCACGCGCACCTTTCCCACCGGGCACTCCGGCGCCACGCATTTCCACTTCCTCTACAGCGACGGCACGCCGCCGGAGAACAACGCCTTCGCCTCCGGCCCGGCCCTGCATCTCGCGCGCTTCCTCACGGACGGGACCATGGCCGGCGAGGGGTGGCAGGGGCCCTACCTCTCCCCGGACGTCGGCCCCGATCCCTGGGGACGGGCCTACCTGGTGAACGTGAACGGCTTCTTCAGCAGCGCCGAGCGCGTCGTGGCGCTGTGCGCCGGCCCGAACGGGCAGGTCGAGACCGCGCCCTCGGCGACCACGGCCGGCGGCGACGACGTCATCGCCCTCATCGAGTAGCCGCCTCCTTCACGGGCGACGCGTAGAACTCGACCGAGCGGAGCGCCACGTCGCCCCTTCCCTGACCGGCGATCACGGCCACGCGGCCGTCCGCCAAGAGCACGGCCTGGTGGTCGTCACGCGGCTCGGACAGGGGCGGACACAGCCGGAACTCCCCGCTCTCCGGATCGAAGCACTCCACGGAATCGAGCACCAAGTCCGCGCCCACCCCGTCGTCGTGCTCGCCGCCGAGCAGGAGGACGCGGCCGTCCGGCAGCAGCAGCTGCGCGTGGTCCGCGCGATCGGCGCGGAGATCGGCGGTGCGCGTCAGCTCGTCGGTCGCCGGGTCGAACAGCTCGGCGGTCGCGGTCGTGCGCCCGCTCTCGTCCTGGCCGCCGGTGAGGAGCACGCGGCCGTCCAGCAGCCTGGTGGCGCGCAGGTCGTCCCGCACGTGCAGCAGGCGCGGCCCCGCGGCGAAGCTCCTTTCCGCCGGATCGAACAGCTCGGTGGTGTCCTCCCCGATGCCGCCGGCGATCAGCACGCGGCCGTCGTCGAGCAGCACGGCGGCGTGCGCGCTGCGCGGCCGCAGGAGCGGCGGCCCGGCGGCAAGCGCCGAGGTCGCCGGGTCGAAGAAGTCCGCCTGCGCCGCCGGCTTGCCCGCGACGTCCATGCCGCCGCAGAGGAGCACGCGGCCGTCCAAGAGCGGCGTGGCGGTCAGGTCCGCGCGCGGCCCGCCGGGCAGGGGACCGGCGGACACGAACGCGCCGTGCAGGCCGCCGTCCGGCTCGTAGACCAGGACGCACGCCTGGCCAATCCCGCCGGCGATCAGCACGCGGCCGTCGTCGAGCGGCGCGGCCGCGTGCCAGGCGCGCGCCCGCAGCAGACCGTTCCCCAGGGGCAGGCTGCCAACGACGCGCTCCGCGCCGCGCGCCGGATCGAGCAGCTCCGCATCCCCGCAAGCCGAGAACGGGGAAGACGAGTTGCTCAGGCCGCCCGCGACCAGGATGCAGCCTGCGAGCGTCGGCGTGGCAGTGAAGAGCACGCGCGGCTGCTTCAGCTCGCAGGGCGCGCCGCTCTCGATTTCGCCCACTCCGCCTGGCGCGGCGAGAGCGAGCAGAAGCACGATCGGTCGCAGCATGTTCACGTCCTTCGGCCGGCGCCGGAAGCGCGTACCGCGGTGCGCGGGCTTGCGGTAGACTCGCCCGACTCTACCCGGAAGGCCACGCGGAGACGACGATGACCGATCTCGGCACGCACGTGCTGCTGGACCTCGACGGCTGCCCGCGCGAGCTCCTGCAGGACGGCGCCGCGCTCCGGGCCGGCCTGCGCGAGGCCGCGCTCCTGGGCGGCGCGACCATCGTCGCCGAAGCGTTCCACACCTTCGACCCGCCCGCGGTCTCGGGCGTGCTGCTCATCGCCGAGTCCCACCTCTCGGTGCACACCTGGCCCGACCTCGGCAAGGCCACGCTCGACATCTACACCTGCGGCAGCGCTTTCGACGCGCGCGCGGCCGCCGACCGGCTGGCGCTGTCTCTGCGCGCAACGCGCCAACGCCGCGTCGAGGTCAAGCGTGGCTTCGGCGCGGGCGTGGTGGACGCGCAGGCGCCGTGACGTCCTATCCGCCCACGCTGCTGCTGCATGACGCCGACCCGGGCGAAGTCATCCAGCTCGAGGTGAAGGAGGTCCTCTACTCCGCCCGTTCGCCGCACCAGGAGATCCTCATCGTCGACCTCGCGGCGCACGGCCGCGCGCTCGTGCTCGACGGCCGCCTGCAGTCCGCGGAACGAGACGAGCACGTCTACCATGAGGCGCTGGTGCATCCGGCCCTGCTCCTCCTCGACGATCCCGGGCCGAGGAGCGTGCTCATCCTGGGGGGCGGTGAAGGGGCGACCCTGCGCGAGGTTCTGCGCCACCAGAGCGTCGCGCGCGCGGTCATGGTGGACCTCGACGGGAGGGTCGTGGCCGCCTGCCGCAAGCACCTGCCCGACCATCACGCCGGCGCCTTCGACGACGCGCGCACCGTCCTCTGCATCCAGGACGCGGAGCAGCACCTGCGCCGGTTCGCTGACCGCCATGACGCCATCGTCTTCGACCTGGTCGATCCGGGCGAGGGCGGCCCGGCCGCGCACCTGTTCCAGCCGGCCTTCCTGCGCCTGCTGCAGGAGCGGCTCGAGCCGCACGGCGTGCTGGCCATGCAGTACGGCCCGGTCTTCGGCGCGAGCGTGCGGGAGGCCGCGCGCGTGCTGGCGAGCGTGCGCTCGGTGTTCGCGCACGTGCTGCCTGGCCGCATCTTCGTGCCCTCGTTCTACGGCGCGTGGGGCGTGCTCGTCGCCTCGAGCCGGCCGCTTGTTCTCGACGCGGCGCGCCTGGACGAGCGCTTCGGCCGCCGCCTGGCGAAGTCGCCGCGCTCGCTCGACGGCCCGGCCGCGGCCGCGCTCTTCGCGCTCCCGCCTGACGTCCGCCGGGGGCTCGAGGCATGAGCCGCGCCGCGGGCCGGGCCGGGACGGCCATCCTGCTGGTCGCGGCCGCCGTGGTGCCGATCCTCGCCAATCCGCACAGCAGCCGCGGCTTCGAGGAGGACCGCGTCATCATCCTGCGCCTGCTCGGCAGCGCCGGCCTGATCACCGTGCTGCTCTGTCCCGCCTTCCTCCCGCGCCTGGGGCTGCCGCTCCTCGCCGCGTGCCTCTACCTGCTGGCCTCGATCTCAGCCGCGCTCGGCTCTGAGATCCCGGCCACGGCCATGGCCGGCGAGTACCTGCGCCAGGCCGGCCTTGCGACCGACATCGGCCTGATGGGAGTCTTCCTGCTGGCCGCGGGCGTGGCCACGAGATCAGGCCTGTCCCGGCTCTTCGCCGAGGTGCTGCTCCTCGGCGGCGCCGCGGCCGCGCTGCTCGGCGGCGCGCAGTCGCTTGGCCTCGAGGTCCCCTTCGCCTCCCAGGCCGCGGCCACGCGCGCCGCGGCCTTCACCGGCGGGCCGACGTTCCTGGGTTCGCAGCTCGCCGTGCTCCTGCCGCTGGCGGTCGCGCGCGCGCAGGGCCGGATGGGCGGCGCGCTCGCCGCCGTGCTCGCCGCCGGGCTGCTGCTCACGGGCTCGCGCGTGGCGCTCCTCGCCGCGCTCGCGGGCGTGGCGCTGGTCGCTCTCGCGGCCGAGCCCGCGCGCCGCCGCGTCGTGCTTCTTGCCGCGGGCGCGCTCGTCGCGCTCCTCCTCGCGGCCGCGTGCACGCCGCTCCGCGGCCTCCTGCCCGCGGACTCGCTGCCGAGCCGCATCGCCTCGGAGTTCCTCGGCCGCGAGCTGGAGGTGCGCGGGCTCATCTACCGCGACGCGGCCGCGGCCGTGCTAGCCGAGCCCGAACACCTGCTGCTCGGCCGCGGGCCGGACACGGTCGGACCGCTGTTCACGCAGCAGATCAGCGCGGAGCTGCAGCGCCGGCTCGGCGGGGCGCGGCGCGTCGATCGCCTGCACAGCGATCCGCTCGACCTGCTCTACACGCGCGGCCTGCTGGCGCCGCTGGCCCTGCTCCTCCTGGCGCTCGGCGCGCTCCTCGCCGCGCGCCGGTCGCTTCGCGCCGGCCTGCAAGGCGGCGAGGCCCAGCTCGCGGCCGGGCTCGCCGGGGGTCTCGTCGCCAACTACCTGGACGGCCTGTTCTCCGTGCCCGGTTCCATCTCGCGCCTGCTGCTCTTCGCCGCGGCCGGCTGGCTCGCCGGGAGAGCCGCCGCCCCGCGCGAGGCGGAGGACAGCGAGCCGGGCCCGGCCGCGCGCGGCATCCTCTGCGGCGTGGCGCTCTCGGCCGCGCTCTTCAGTCTGGGCTCGCTTGCGCACCTCTGGGTGGCACTGCCCTTCCTGCTGCTCCTGCCCGCGGCCGGCAGAACGCGCGCGCTCGGCGCGGCCGCGGCCGTGTTCCTGCCGTTCCTCGGCCTGCACCTCTTCCTCGATCCGGGAGGCGCGGCCACGCGCGCCGCCTTTGGTGCACAGGTCGCGGCCGAGCGCGCGCGGCTCGAGACGCTGCTCCTGCTCGCGCTCGTGGCCGCGGCCGTGTTCCTGCTGGCGCGAGCGGGTCGGGCCGATGCGGCGCGCGGCGCGGAGCGGATCGTCCCGGACCGCCCGCGCGCAGGCAAGATCGCCCTCGCGGCGCTCGCCGCCCTCGCCTTCTGCCGTCTGGCGTACGACGACGCGCTCCGCCTGCTCGCGGACGTGAACGCCCGCTCGGCCGAGGTCATCCGCCTGGCGCGCGGCAGCCCGGCCGAGGAGGCGCGACTGCTCGCGCAGGCGACCGAGTGGGCGCCCCAGGTGTCCGAGTACCGCGGCCGGTTGGCGGCCGCCCTGGTGCGCGAGGCGCGGCGCGGGGGCGAGCGCGCTCCTGCCGAACTCGTGCTCGAGCTGGGGCGGCAGCTCGGGCTCGGCCTCGAGCGCCACGAGGAAGACGCCTTCTTCCTGGCGCAGGGAGCGAAAGCCATCCTCGAGTTCGCGCGCCTCCTGCCCGAGCAGAGCACGGGCCTCTCGGCGCGCGCCCTCGACCTGGCGGAGCGGGCGGCGCGCCGCGCGCCCACGGCCTCGCCCGTGCTCGAGGTCCTGGCCGAGGTGGACATCCACGTTGGACGACCCTTCCAGGCCATTGAGCTGCTCGATGCCGCCCTCGCCATCGACGAGAGCAGAAGGCGCACGCTGCTGCTCCGCGGCCGGGCCGAGGTCGCGGCGCGGAACGTCTCCGGCGCGGCCTTCTACTACGGCCGCGCTCGCCTCGCTCCGGCGCCCGCGGACGAGGCCGAGCTCGGCGTGAACGAGGCGCTCGCGGGCCTGGCGCTCGCCGCGGCGTCCCAGGGAGTCATCGAGGACGCCGCCGCGCTGGTCCTGCTCCTGGCCGAGCGCGCGCCGCTCTCCCCCTACCTCGAGGCCGACGTCCAGGGTGCGCGGCCGCTCCTCTACTTCGTGCCCTGGCACGTCTTCAACGAGCTGTTCCAGATCGCGCGCGCGCAGCACCAGGGCGAGCCTCTGCACCTCGACCGCGTGGAGAAGGCGCTGGCGTATTGAGCGGACGCCGCAATGAGCTGCCGCTCTTTACGGCCGCTCCAGCACGACTTTCACCTTGCCGGGCTGCCCTGGTTCGAGCCGGGTCGTCACGCTCTGATCCACGAACCCTTCCGCCTTGACGCGGATCGTGATTTCCCCGAGCGGCAGGCCCGAGAACCGGCAGACACCGAGCGAACGATCTTCGCCCCGGATACGCGCCGCGCCTTCGCAATCGATGTCGAACACCTTGACGTGCCGGCCGTGCTGGTCCACGACCTCGAGGTCGAGGACTCCAGAGGGCATGAGCTCGATGTCCCCCAGCTCGAGGTGCGGTTCCGGCCCGACAGCGAAAGTCGCTGACCGGTAGTCCTGATACCCCACCGCAGTGACATCGACCGCGTACTCGCCCTCCGGCACGCCCACCAGGAGGAAGCGCCGTCCTCTATGTCCGCCCTGCAGCTCGGTCACGAGTTCGCCCGTCCGAGAGTCCCGCAAGACGACCCACCAGACCGGACCGTCGCCGTCGAACTCGCGCCCGCTATGCCGGTCGCGGAGCGTCCCTGTCACCTCGCCGGAAGGAAGCACGAGGTCGAGCGTGACGAGATCCGGGCCGTTCGGATCGATGGTCAGGTCCGGAAAGACGAACTCGCCGCCCTGCGCGAAGGTCGCATGCACGGACCAGGATCCGGCCGGCAGCCCGCTGGCCTGGAAACGACCGTCCGAGTCCGCGATGAACCGGATGGTCTCACGCGCAGAGTCCGGAGCGGCCTTGCTGTCCAGGAGGAGAAGCGTCGCGCCAGCCAGCGGCAGGCCGTCCGAGCGCGTGATGCTGCCAGCGACCTCGAACGTCCGCACCGCGCTCTTCAGGTCCTCGGGACCGAAGAGCAGCTCGGTCGTTTGGCCGCACGTGATCTCGAAATCTCGCTCCACCGTGCCGCAGCCCTGCACGGAGAGGGTCGCGTGGTAGAGCCCTGGGTGCAGGTGACACTCCTGATCGCAGGATCCGTCGCGGTCCAGGTCGCCAGACAAGCTGCTGGACCCGGTCAGCCCGTACGGGCCTCCCCTCAGGACGCCTTCGAAGCGCTGCACGCCCCCGAGCGTGAACCCGGAGAGGCGCAGCCTGAGAATGCCGCCGGGTTCGAGCTTGATGCACAGATCGTCGACCTTCTCGTTGTCCTCGAGGATCACTCCCGACAGGCTTTCCCAAGGGTATCCCGGAACTGAAGCCGAGACGCTGTAGGTGCCGGAAGGCAGGCCCGTCAGGCGGAACCGACCTCCCGGACCGATCGGCGCCATGAAGATCCGGTACTCACTCGTGCCGCTCGAGGCCAGCACGTTTCCATTGGGCGTCGAAACCGGAGTCCCGGTGCGGCCGTCCACCACGACACCACCAATCAGGCCGCCGGAGATGCGGACGTCTCTCTCCACGACACCAGGCGCATCGAAGGACAACTCGCCCCAGTCGACCTTCCCACCGCCCTTCCGAAACCAGATCTCGACTCCGTAGGTGCCTGGCAGGACCTTTCGTGCCTCGAACTCGCCCTTCTCGCCGCAATAGACGTGGTGCCTTTGATTACGAACCGGCAAGCTGCTCTTGCCCTGCGCCCGGGGATTGAGCTGGAGCCTGGCGCGTGCCACCGGAGCGCCGTCGAAGTCGAGCACCCTTCCGCGCCAGGTGACGTGCTCGTCGGTCACGCCGAAGTCGAGCTCGACGTCCCGATCGACGACCTCGACGTTCTTCCGCTCATCGGTGAAGCGATCCGGGCCGTCGCTCGCGGCAGCCGACAGGCTGGCCTCGGCGCGCACCCGCACCCACCCGGGCGCGACCGGGGGCGTGCGAAAGGTTCCGTCCGAAGCAGTCAGCACGGTCCGGGTGAACGGAGTCCCCTTTCCGGAGACGTGGATGGCGACACCGGCAGCGGGAGCACCCGCGTCCGTGCGGGCGCAGCCGAACAAATGATGCCCGCGACCGAGATGGATGTCCCCGGCGTCCGGCCGGTCGGGTGCGATCTCGCGAAAGCCCTCGGCGAACTCGGGGTGCGAGGCGGCGACGATCTGCTGTTGACGCATGAGTCCCTGCAAGACGAAGCGGCCCTGGTCGTCCGTGGTGGCGTGCACTTTGGCCTCGTCGAAGCCCAAGAGGAGTTCGAGGTGATCCGACATGCCGGGAACGTCGGTCGCGGCCACGATGGCCCCTGGCACGGGTTCCCCGGTCTCGCCGCAGACGACCCGGCCGGTGACGGCCATGCCCGGATCGAGACGCACCAGGATCGCTCCGAGTCCCTCTTCGCCCACGTCCAGGTCGTCCACCGATTGCTGGAGGTGGCGCGATGACCGCACGATGATCAGGTAACGGCCCGCCTCGTCCACGGGTATCGAGAAGGCGCCCTTCTCATCGCGCACGGTGCAGTGAGCGACCTCGTCCGGCGAGGTCCTCGCAGGCGCACGACGCCGGACCGTGATGTCGAACGCGCGCACGGGCTCGTCCGTGGTCAGATCCCTGACCGTGCCGGAGAGCTGGGGCGTGGCGCGAACCGCCGCCCGGTCCGGCTCGGGAAGAGCCTCGGCCAGCGCCCCGGCCGCGGCGGCGGCGTCGAGCGTGCCGCCGTTCTCGACCGGGTCCTCGGATGACACGCTCGGTGCGCTCGAATGCGCGGTCGTTGCCTCGTACGCCGGCTCGTCGCGAAGCACCTGCCAGAAAGCGAGCGTGCCGCCGAGCAGAACCACGGCCGCGCAGGCGACCTTCACTTTGAGACCCATGGTGAGCGCTCCCGTCACCGCGCCGAGCAATGAAACCGCCGCGTCGGCCTCGATCCCGGCAAGAGGTCCGAGCGCGACGCACCACCCCTTCCGGTCGCCGCCGTAGCGGGCGTCCAGCCGGCCGCGCAGGCGCGCCAGGCCGCGCACGAGGCGCGTCTTGACCGTCGCGCGCGGCACGCCGAGCCGCAGGGCCACCTCCGAGACCGGCAGGTCCTCATAGAAGCGCAGCAGGATGGCGGATCGGTACGGCTCCTCCAGGTCGAGCAGGGCCTCGACCATGTGCCGCCGCGCCTCCTCGCGCGCCAGGATCTCCGCGGGCGTGGGCACGGCCTCCCCGCGGAGCGAGGCCTCCCGCGCCCGGCGCCGGGTCTCGTCGCGAAAGCCGCGGCGCGCGCAGTTCCGGGCCACGCGCGCAAGCCAGGCGCGAAGCGGCTTCTCGGGCCCGGGTGGATGCTCGAGCGCCGCCAGCCACGTCTGCTGCTCCACGTCCGCCGCGCGGCTCTCTTCCCCGACCAGGCTCCGCGCCAGCGCCCGGACGAAACCGGCGTGCGTGAGAAGGGTCTTCACTTCCATGTGTTGCCCGGCGTCCCGATACGGCGAGAGGCCCCGGAGGTTCGGCTCCGGTCACCAGTATCCCGCCGCCGCGCCAACGGCTTCAAGATTCGCCGGATTCGTGCTGCCTGGCATCGCCGGACTCGCGCCACGGCGCGGTGGTGGATGCCCGAGGATCACAGCGGATGGCTCTGGCGCTAGCGGATCCCGACCCGCGCGACGCCGTCGGCGTAGCTGGGCTTGCCGGCGGCGCTCACCACCCAGTTGCCCTCGCGCAGGCCCGAACCCGCGCCGTCGAGTATGGCCTTCCAGCCGTCGAAGCCCTGCACCACGTCCTCGATGGGAGGCGCGTCCGCGAAGTCGAAGATGGTCGAGCCCGTCGGGCCGCGGCTCACGGCCCGGAAGTGGGCGTCATCGTTGAAGAAGCCGATCATCCCGCCCGCCCCGAAGATGCGCACATCCTCCGCTACGTCGAGTCGTGACACCGCGCCCACCAGGTAGACGTCGAGGTAGTGGTCGTTGCCGGCGTCCGAGAAGCTGCCGGCCTCGTTCGGCACCGAGTAGGTCCGCTCCCTGGGAACACGCACGTCGAGCACCAGGTCGACGCCGGACTTGGCCGCCCCCTTCACGGCCTTGGCGGCAGCCTTGCGCGCCTTCTTCACCGCCTTGCGCACCTCCTGGCCGAGTTTCTTGACCGCCTGGTCGAAGGCTCCGCCGCCGCCGGCCAGGAAGTCCTTGGGGTAGATGCCGTTCAGGGGCTCGACGGCCGTCAGCTCCTCGAGCCCGTCGCTCGCCAGGGCGGCGAGGTCCTCGCCCGCCTCCGTCCACACGCTCACGACGGTGCTGTGGAACTCGAGGGTGTCATCAAGCAGCGTGTCGATCAGCACGTTGTCCAGGTTGTTCGCCTTGATGCCGGCCTCGAAAGCAGCGAGCGACGCCTCCATCTGCGCGGCGGCCGCGGTCAGCTCGGTGCGCGCCTGCGCGATCCGCTGCTCTGCTGCCTGCTCGAAATCCTTCACCGGCCCTGCGGCCGCGCCTGCCGCAAGGGCCAGGACGAGGAACAGGGCGAGGACTGGGCGGTCGATGGTCATGCCGGGACTCCCGAGAGGCGAACGAGGACTGGCCGCGGGCCTTGCCGTCCAGCGAGGCGCAGTGCAACCCGCTTCTGCTAGCTCGCGCCCCGGACAAGTCAACCGGGCAGGCGAGAGAGCGGGACGGCCGCGCTACGGCACGCGCTCGAACCTGTAGGCGAAGACCGTGGCGATGGCCGTGACGTTGTCCGGCAGCCAGATGTTGCCGATGTAGGGCGCGCCCACGTCGGGAACGCCGCCCTGGATCACGGGCAACTGGCCCTCGGGCCTGGAGATCGTCCCCCAGGGATAGGTGACGTCGATGTAGTCGCCGAGCGTGATGATCCCGATCTCGATCGGCGGGTAGTACCACACCTGCGGGCTCTGTGCGGTGCCGGGCAGGGCGAAGAGCGCCTGGTCACTGTCGTCCCAGCCGGTCACGTAGCCCTCGATGGGCGTGATCCCGTAGGTCGTGCCCGGCGGGAACTCGAGCGTCAGGTACGGGTAGGGCGAGGTCTCGACCGTGCCGGTGACGCCGGGGAAGGGGCCGAGCCACTCCTCGATGAAGCCGCCCTGGCCGTCCTTGTAGACGATCCAGAAGGAGGCCTGCCACTCGCCCTGGAACAGCTCCCACGGCTCGGGCGGAGCGACGCCGTCGCGCGCGCCGAAGGCGCCGAACACCGGAATCGTGTAGCCGCTCACGGTGAGGTCGCCGTGCGTCAAGAGCGGCGCACCCACGTCCGAGCCGACCCCGGGCGGGAAGTCGCGAAGCTCCAAGCGCTGCACGCCAGCCGGCGCAGCGATCAGGAAGAGCGCGCGGTAGACCTCCGTCAGGTCCGACCTCAGGCGCCAGACGCCCTGGATCGCGCCTCCGTCCGCGGGCGATACATCGAGATCCGAGCGGAACGGCGGTCCGGTCTCGCCGTTCACCTGCGCCGGGAGATGGAAGACGAGCAAGCTGTCCGGCACGCCCGCGCCGCGGCGCAGCACCACGATGTCCTGCTGCTCGTCGCCGTCCACGTCCGACCCGAAGAGGCTGACGGTCGCGT
>DYIW01000317.1 GCA_020723465.1 Phycisphaera mikurensis | reverse complement strand
CGCGGATGGGCGGCGGCGGCGCGGCGGGCTGGTGCCGGGACGCCGCAGGCTGCGGCCTGGCGCGGGCCGGCGGCGCGGGGCGCGGCGGCGGGGCGGCCTGAGGTTCTGGCGCCGGGAGGGGCTCCGGCGCGGGGCTGGGCGGCGGCGCCGGCGCCGCCGGCTTCGGCCGGGAGGGGCCGCCCGCCAGCTCCTCGAAGTAGCGCCGCACCCGTTCCTCCAGGTCGGTCTGGCTCACGACCTCGGGCTCAGGCTCCGGCCGCTCGGGCTCCTCGCTCGGCATCTCGCCCTCGACCTCGGGCCGCATCGCCCGGCGCCGCGCCTTGCCCTCGCGCCACCCCTTGACGATCGGGATGAGCGCCGCGGCGATGAAGAGCACGAGGTAGACGAGATCCCCGAGGTGCTCGAAGAGCGTGTCGGGGTCGACCTGGAGGAGCGCGGGCGCCATTGCCTCAAGCACGCGGCTCGCCGCCGCTGGCCACGTCCTGGCCGGCGATGGCGCTGCGCATGTCGGTGTCGGCCTGGATGTTCTTGAAGCGGTAGTAGTCCATGATGCCGAGGCGGCCGCTGCGGAAGGCCTCGGCCATGGCGAGCGGCACCTGGGCCTCGTTCTCCACCACCTTGGCGCGGTTCTCCATGACCCGGGCCTGCATCTCCTGCTCCTGGGCCACGGCCATGGCGCGGCGCACCTCGGCCTGGGCTTGCGCCATGCGCTTGTTCGCCTCGGCCTGGTCCGCCTGCAGCTTGGCGCCGACGTTCTCGCCCACGTTGATGTCCGCGATGTCGATGGAGAGGATCTCGAAGGCCGTGCCCGCGTCGAGCCCGCGCGTCAGCACCGCCTTGGAGATGCGGTCGGGCGCCTCGAGCACGTCTTTGTAGCTCTGCGCCATGCCGATGGAGGCGACGATGCCCTCGCCCACGCGCGCGATGACCGTCTCCTCGGTGGCGCCGCCGACGAGCTGCGGCAGGTTGGTGCGCACCGTCACGCGCGCGCGCGCCAGCAACTGGATGCCGTCCTTCGCCACCGCGGCGATCATGGCCTCCCGGCTTTTCGTCGGGTCGGGGCAGTCGATGACCTTGGGGTTGACCGAGGTCTGGATGGCCTCGAGCACGTTCCTGCCGGCGAGGTCGATGCCCGTGCCCATCTTGAAGTCGAGCGCCAGCCCGGCCCGGTGCGCGGCGATGAGCGAGCGCACCACGTTCAGCACGTTGCCGCCGGCGAGGTAGTGGGCCTCGACGTCGCGCGTCTTCAGGGGCAGTCCGGCCTGCACCGCCATGATCTTGGCCTTGACGATCAGCGCTGGCGGAACCTTGCGCAGCGACATGGCCACCATCTCGAGCAGGCCGACTTCCGCCTTGGCGAGCAAGGCCTGCACGTAGAGGCCGACGTACTTGAAAAGGACGATCAGGAAGAGGAGCGCCAGGAGGCCGAGGACCACGAACACGGCCACGGTCATGGGTCCAGCCTGAAGCAGAGTCGGATCGAACACGGTGTCTCCCTCCGTACCCGGCGCACGCCGGGCGCCAGTGAATCAGCTCTTGTCCTCGGCCACGAAGATGCGGTTGCCCTCGACGCGGATGACCTTGACGCGCCGGCCGCGTTCGATCAACTCGCCGCGCGTCACGACGTCGATCTTGCGCCCGTCGATCATGACCTTGCCGGCGGGCCGCAGAGGCGTCTGCGCCACGCCGCTGCGCTCGAGCAGCGCCTCGTAGCCCTCGCCGCCCCCGGCCGCCGCCTCCGCCGGATCGAACGTCGAGCCGGAGAGGGTCAGCGCCTTGCCGATGGGGGTCTTGGGAAAGATCTTGAGCCCGGCCACGGCCACCGTCGGACCGAGCACGAAGGCCGTGCCCAGGTAGATGAAGAACACGCTGCCCTCGGACTTGAAGGCCAGCACGCCGCCGCTGACGATCGCCGCGGCGGCGAGCGTCCCCAGCACGCCGAAGGAGGGGAAGAACACCTCCAGCGCGATGAAGACCAGGCCGACGCCCAGCAGGATGAACGCCCACAGTTCCATCAGGCGGTGCCCTCCCGATCCATGGCCGCGGCGGCGGAGCGCACGATGACGTGGTTCGCCTCCACGCGCACCACGACGATCCGCTCGCCCTGGTTGATGTAGTCTCCCTGGCTCACCGCGTCCAGCAGCTTCCCGTCGACTTCCACCTTGCCGGCGGGCCGCAAGTGCGAGATCGCTGTGCCGCGGTCGCCGCCGCGCACCCGGGCCTGGCCCGCGCCGAGGTTGAGCGAGGCCGCGCTGCCCTCGAGGGCGGCGGCAGGCACTCCGGTGTCGAGGATCATGCGGCTCAGCACCGGCGTCTTCGGCAGGAGGTAGCGCGACAGCACGTAGGCGCCGATCAGAGTCGCCACCAGCGTGACCGAGAACCAGCTAATCGTGTTGGTCAGCAGGTGCACCTCGTAGGGGCCGTCCGGCACGAGGAAGGGCAGGAACGAGAAGATCACGCCCAGCGCCAGGCAGGTGATGCCGGCCACGCCGGCGACGCCGAAGCCGGGGATGAGGAAGACCTCGACCGCGATCAGGGCCAGGCCGAGCAGCACGAGCAGGATCTCGGGGACCTCCGCCAGCCCGACCAGGTAGTTCCTGAAGAGCAGCAGCGCGAGGCAGATGATGCCAAGCGTACCAGGCACGCCGAACCCGGGGATCTTCATCTCGACGTAGAGGAGCACCAGTCCGGCCACGAGCAGGAGCCACTGGATCTGCTCCACGTAGCCGACCATCTTCTCGGACCAGGAGGGGCGCACTTCGATCACGCGGGCGTTCTTGATGCCGCGCGCCTCGAGCAGCTCCTCGCGCGAAAGCACGATCCCGTCGCTGAAGCCGAGGTCGAACGCCTCCTGCGCCGTGAGATTGAGGAGCGTCCCCTTGGGGCAGATCGTGCGCACGATCACGGCCGCGCCCTGGCCCTCGCCGCGCACCAAGTCCTCGTACTCCTCGCGTTTCATCGGCACTTCGTCCTGGCCGTGGCGCACGAGCAGCACCTCGATGTCCGGGTCGACCATGGCCTCGGCCAGTGCCGCCATGCCCGGGCGGTCGTGGGACTGGGCGCGGTCGCGGAACTTCGAGCGCAGGTAGGAGAGCTGCTTCTCGATCACGTTCTCATCGCCGCCCTGCGCCACCGGCAGCCCGAGCGGCAGCACGAGCCGATCTGGGCGCGCTGGTAGGTGTAGATCAGGTCGCAGGCCATGGCGATGAACGCGCCAGCCGAGACCGCCTCGTTGGTGATGTAGGCGATCGGCTGGACGCTGGTCATCTCGATGCGGCGCGCGAGGCGGTCCATGAGCGTGACCTCGCCGCCGGGCGTGTCGATCTCGACGATCAGCACCTCGGCGCCCGCGTTCTCCGCGCGCGTGATGGCCCGGTCGAGCGTGGCCATCATCGACTCGGCCAGCTCCCCCTGGATCGAGGTCACGACGACGAGCGGCTGGGCCGCGTCCTGCGCGCTCGCCGCGCCCTGTGGCAGCAGGGCGAGCAGCAGGAGACCGAGGATGCCGGAGACTGCGTTCTGCATCGGTGGTGTGCCGCGGGGCACGCGCTTTCTGGCTGGTCTACACGGGCCGCCCTATTCTATTCAGGGCGGCACGAGACGGGAACCATACCCTGGCGCGCGGCCTGGCGCGCCACCCGCCGGAATAGCCCCGCTGCCGGTTTCTGCTGCCGCTCGTCGGCGCGGCGTCTTCCCCGGCGCCGCGCGGCCGGTCAGAAGCGCTCGTGCTCGACGATGAACTCCTGCTCCGTCACTCCCTCCGGGACGGCCTCGCGGTCGTCGTGGGAGACCGAGTCCACGGTGCAGAGGCCCAGCAGGAAGTCGAACAGCTCCTGCGGGGACAGGCAGACGTTCAGGCCGACGAACAGCAGGTGCACCTCCGCCGAGACGTCGAGCCAGTGGTTCTCGATGTCCTCGTAGCGGGTCGTCCAGCCCCACTCCTCGTAGAAACGCAGGCGCGTGGTGTCGTTCGGATCGCGCTGCCAGTGCCGCCGGTGCAAGGCCTCGGGCGTGAAGAGGAAGCCGTTGCCGCGGCAGGGCCGCTTGTGCCAGGCGTTCAGGTGGTGCAGCCCGACGAAGACCTCCTTGCGGCACTCGTCCCAGGTGCCGGCAGCGCGGCCCATCATGCCGGCCTTGCTCGCCTGGTAGTAGCCGTAGCCGACCTTGATCGGCTCGACCGCCACGGTGGCGAGCAGGCCCACGCCCGCGCTGACGTTGATCTCGAGGATGTCCATCAGGTCGAAGGCGCGTGCCTGGCCGTAGGAGAGCTTCGGCACGTCTGGCGAGCGCGAATCCGGGGCGTTGCAGCCAGTCGAGCAGTAGAGCAGGCACACGAACGAGGCAATGACAAGCGCGGTTCGCCGCATGTTTGTCCCATCCCCCGGCGGGGTTAGAGGTTCCGGCCACGCGGGCCTTGGCGTATCGCTGATCGGAATCGTACGGCTCCCGGCTGGAGCGTTCAACAGCGCTTTCTGGCCGGTGATCGGCCGATTCCCGGAAGCGCGGAGACGCCGCGTCCAGGAGGTGGAACGGCGGCGCCGGGCGCTCCTCGGGTAGAGTGTCGCCATTGGACGAAGGCGGCCTGCGCGCCTTCCCGGAGGAAACCCATGCTTCTTGGCCTGGCCCTGCTCCTGCCGCTCCTCGTCCCGCAGGCTCCGGCGCAGCCCGGGGCGGCCCCCGGCGCCGGCCGCGGCGTCCTGGCCCGCTTCGCCGTCCAGGTGCAGGGAGCCGCCCCGACCGTCATGTCGTACGGCCTCGATGGCTCGCAGGGACTCGTCGTCTATGCCCTCTCGCCCGAGGGGCGGCCCGGCGTGGTCGCGGTGATCGGCGGGTACGGGCGCTCGGCCGGCCCCGAGGGCAAGGCCGGCCTTTCGGTGCTCTTCTTCGTGCACTTCTACGCCGACGCCAAGGGGTACCTCGAGGCGCAGATCCTGAACGACGCCATCGAAGGCGCGCCCGGGTTCGTCACGGCCAGCTACGAGGTGACCTTCCAGGGCAGCGTGATCGCCAAGGGCACGGCGGAGTTCGCGGATCAGACCGGGATCGGCGTGCTGGGCGGGACGCTGCGCTACGCGCCGCGCAGCGACCTCGTGGAGCGCTACGCAGCGGGGCTGCCCGACCCGAAGGCTCTGGCAGGGATCGGGCGCCAGGACGCGGAGAAGGTGGACGACCCCGATCCGGTGAAGAACACGCATCAGACCGGCTCCCCGCGCAACCGCTACGTGGCTGTCCAGGCCGCGAAGTACCTGTTCACGCAGGACGAGCGCTACCTGGCACGGCTCATGGACTTCGTGCTTGCCCAGGCGCGTCGCCCGTACCACCTTTCCGAGAAGACGGGAGAGCCGTTCTTGCACGAGAAACACCGCGAGGCGGTCTTCTTCGAGGGCAGGCCGACCTTGAAGCCCAACCTCGAGACCTTCGGCCGCATGCTCATGTCGCCGGCGCAGAGCCGCGCGTCGGACAGGAACGGCTGGGACCACGAGCACATGCACGTCGAGGAACTGTACGCCGCCTACCTGATGTGCGGCTCGCGCGTCGCGCGCCGCGAACTCGTGCTCATCGCCGAGGAGCTGCTCTCGACTCCGTACGTGCGCGAGCAGGGCCGGCACCAGCACTCGGCGCGCGCCTTCGGCTGGGTCGCGCGCATGTTCGTGCGGGCCTACCAGGCGACGGGCGAGGCGCGCTACCTGGACGCGGTGCGCCGCATGATGGCGTCGCTGCGCGCCCACTGGCAGCCGGACGGTCCCTTTCCCTGTCTGCTGGCGCAGGAGCCGCGCGGGGATCACATGCCGGATGAGCGCTGGGAGAGCCCGTTCATGGTGGCGGTGGCCGCGTCGGCGATCGCCCTCTACCTGCGCGAGAAGCCCGACGACGCCGAGGCGCTGAAGCTGCTCGAGTTCTGCGGCGACCTGCTGGTGGACCAGGCCTACTCGCCGGAGAAGGGCGGCTTCTACTTCGACTACAGCGTGGAATCCTCGAAGAAGACCGGCGACGGCTCGGTGACCAACGGGGTGGTTCTCTTCATCCCCTCGCCGCTGGTGGAGGTTGCTGAGCTGCTGCCGCCCGAAAAGCGCGAGAAGTACCTCGCGCCGGCCCGGCGCATCTACACGGCGAACCGGCAGGAGAAATGGGGAAAGCCCTCGTCGGAGGAGTTCTTCCGCTGGTTCCTGAGGGCGGCGAAGGAGTTCGAGTAGAGGGGAGAGAGGAGCGTCGCGGCCGTTTCCACGGAACCGGAGGGAGGCGGGGTGAGGAGGAGCGTCGCGGCCGTTTCCCCGGCCTCCGGGAGCGACTGCGGCTCCCGGTGCACGCCGTG
>DYIW01000316.1 GCA_020723465.1 Phycisphaera mikurensis | reverse complement strand
GCCCGGCGCCGGCGCCGCGCGCGGCGGCGCCCCGGCGGTCGAGCTGCTCGATCAGGGGCTGGCCCTGCCCGGCCGGCTCCTCCTAGGCAGCGGCCCGCACCTGTTCGCCTGCGGCGCCGTGTCCTGCCTGGGGCAGGAGGCCGCGCCGGCCGAGCTCGCGGAAGCGCTCAGGGACGGCGGCGCGCGCCTGACGGTGCCGCCCTCGACGCGCTGGCGCTTCGCCGGAACGGCGGGCAGGTGGTGCTCGGGCATGGACCTGATGCTGCACGCCCTCGCTCAGCCTGGCGCCGAGGCCGCGCAGGGCTCTGCCGTCGAGCTGTGCGGGCCGGCGCTCGAACGCCTCGGCCTGGTCGAGCGCCTGGCCCTGGCGGTGCTCGCCGGCCACGGCGGCGCGGCGGCGGCGTTCTGCTACCCCGACGAGGCGGCGCTCGCCTGGCTCAGGGCGCGCGGCACGGGCGCGCTCCGGCCGCTGCTCCCGGACAGCGGGGCCGCCTACCGGGAGGCGCGTGACGTGGACGTGAGCGACCTCGAACCCATGGCGGCGCCGGCGCGCGCCCTCGGCCAGGGCCGGCGCCTGAGCGAGCTGCCGGAGATTCCGTTGGATCAGGTCGTCATCGGCGGCGGCTCCGGGGGCCGCATCGAGGACCTGCGTGTGGCATCGCGCCTGCTGAAGGAGCACAACGTGCACGCGGGCGTGCGTCTGATCGTCATCCCCGGCAACCAGCGCGCCTTCCAGCACGCGGTGGACGAGGGCTGCGCGGCGGCCCTCTTGCGCTCCGGCGCCCTGGTCGCGGCGCCCACTTGCGGCCTGTGGGACGATCCGGAGTGCACGACGCTCGCCGCCGGCGAGCGCTGCCTGGCGACGTCCCTCGCCGGCTGCCCGGCCGCGCGCCTGGCGCCCGAGGCGCAGGTGTACGTGGCCAGCCCGGCCGTGGCCGCGGCGTCGGCCGTGCTGGGACGGATCGCCCATCCGGATGAGGTTCTGAGGAGTCGTCGCGAGGCGGTGTGAGGCGCCCGCCCGAGGTGTTCGCACAGAAGAGCAGTGACGGAGGCAGAACGTGAGCAAGTACAACTTCGCGGTGTTGCCCGGAGACGGAATCGGCGAGGAGGTGGTGCGCGAGGGACTGAAGGTCCTCGCGGCCGCGGCCGGCTCCTTCGGCTTCGACTACGAGTTGCGCCACTACCCCTTCGGCGCCGACCACTACCTCAAGACGGGCGAGACCATGCCGGACTCGGTCTTCACCGAGTTCCGGGACTTCCACGCCATCTTCATGGGGGCGATCGGCGATCCGCGCGTCGAGACCGGCCTGCTCGAGCACGCCATCATCGGCGGCACGCGCTTCAAGCTCGACCTGTACATCAACCTGCGGCCGGTGAAGCTCTACTCCGAGCACCTTTGTCCGCTGAAGGACAAGAAGCCCGCGGACATCGACATGGTGTTCGTGCGCGAGAACACCGAGGACGCCTACACGCGCCTCGGCGGCATCTTCAAGCAGGGCACGCCGGACGAGGTGGCGACGGCGACCATGATCTACACGCGCAAGGGCTGCGAGCGCGCCATCCGCTACGCCTTCGAGGTGGCGCAGAAGCGCGCCAAGAGGAAGAAGCTCACGCTCATCGACAAGGCCAACGCCATCCGCGCCCAGGACATCTGGACCAGGACGTTCGACGAGGTGGCGCGCGAGTACCCGGACATCGAGACCAACCACGCCTACATCGACGCGGCCTGCATGTGGATGCTGAAGAACCCGGAGTGGTTCGACGTCGCGGTCACGACCAACATCTTCGGCGACATCATCACCGACCTCGGCGCCATGCTGCAGGGCGGCCTGGGCATCGCCGCCTCCGGCAACATCCATCCGGGCCAGGTGTCGATGTTCGAGCCGATCCACGGCTCGGCGCCGAAGTACCGCGGCAGGAACGTGGCCAACCCGATCGCCGCGATCATGGCGGCGGCCATGATGCTGGACTACGTGGGCGAGGCGCGCGCCGCCCTCGCCATCGAGCACGCCGTGGAGGAGAACATCGTCTCGCGCCGCATCCCCTCGCTCGACGCCGGCAAGCTGCCCACGGACAAGATCGGCGACATGATCGCCGGAAGCGTGGCCGCGGCCCGCTGAGCGGCGCTACTTGCCCTCGAGGCTGTACTTCTTCATCTTGCGCCAGAGCGTCGTGCGCGAGATGTTGAGGTTCTTCGCGGTCTGCTTCAGGTTGCGCGGGTTGCGCCTGAGCTCTTCCTCGATCGCCTTCTTCTCCTCCAGCTCGATGCGGGAGCGCATGGCATGCGTCTCGCTTTCCTCTGCCTCGGCCGGCTTGATGCCGAGCTTGAACAGCACCTCGGGCGTGACCTCGCCCGCCACCGCCAGCGCGCTCGCCTGCTCGGTCAGGTCCTGCAGCTCCTTCAGGTTGCCGCGGAACGGCAGCGCCGCCAGCACCTTGAGGGCCTCGCGACTGAACTTGACCAGCGGCCCGCCGCGCTGCCGGTGCTTGCGCACGAAGTGCTGGACCAGGCGCGGCAGGTCAGAGGACCGCTCCCGCAGGGGAGGCAGCCGCAGCGTGACCGCCTTGAGCCGCACCAACAGGTCCTCGCGGAACATGCCGTCCCTGACCAGCTCTTCCAGATCGTCGGCGTTGGAGGCCATGACGCGGGCGTCCGAACGCGCCGCGGGCTGTCCGGCCTCGCGCGGCACCTCGCCGTCCTGCAGGTAGCGCATCAGCTTGGCCTGGGTCTCCGGCGGCAGGTCGGCGACGCTGTCCAGGTAGACGGTGCCCCCGTTCGCGTCCACCAGCCGGCCCGGCGCCGCGGCCGCGCCGAAGAGGTCGGCGTCGAGGTCGGCGCGGGCGGCGAAGCAGCGCAGCGGCATGAAGGGCGCGCCGGCGCGCGGGGAGGCCGCGTGGACGGCGCGGGCCAGGGTCTCGCGGCCCGTGCCGATCTCGCCGAGCAGCAAGACGGGCTTGTCCGTGGCCGCCGAGCGGCGCGCCAGCTCGATCACGTCCACCAGCGCCGGCATGGCACCCACGAAGTCCTGGAAGGCCGAGTCCGCGCCCTGGCCGGACGCATCGCCCAGGCCGTACTCGGCCAGCGCCTTCTGCACCACCTCGAGCAGGGTCTCCTTGGTGAACGGCTTCTCGAGGTAGTGCGACGCCCCCATTTTCATGGCGCCGACCGCCGAGGGAATCGAGCCATAGGCGGTGATGAGGATGACCGGGACGCCGGCCCAGCGCGCGCGGATGCGGCGCAGCAGCTCGAGGCCGTCCATCTCCGGCATCTTGACGTCGATCAGGGCGAGCATGAACTCACGTTCCTCCATCAGCTTGAGCGCCTCGCCCCCGGAAGCCGCCGTGGTGACGCTGAACCCGACCTCTTCCAGACGCTCGGCGATCGACGCCCGCACCCTGTGCTGATCGTCAACGACGAGAACGCGTGCGCCCATGTCCATGCCTCCCCATCATTTGCCATCTCCAGACTGCCCGCCGTGCAGCACGATCTTCCTCCAGCACGCGAGTGCCGCCGGCCGGGCCGCGGCCCGCACCGAAACCCTTCTCGGAGCGAGTGCACGGATCATAGCCCACGGACGCGCCGCAAGAAACTCTGCTACCAGAGAAACCGGCGGAGCCGCGCGCGCCCGCCGGCGATTCCCTGGCATCTTCGTGCCGGGGCCGCGCGCCACGTGGTAGAAATAGCACCTTTGCATCGATCGACTCCGATCCGCAGCCGGGGATCCGTGAGAGCATCAGCGCCAGCGCCGGGCGAGCGAGAGTGGACCACAGCAGTCCGGAAACTGGAAGGGCACGCGCGCCGGCGCGTGCTCTTTCCTGCCTCGACGCCTCTCTCGTTCGCGGTGTTCGCTCCGCTGGCCAGGGCGCTGGCCGCCGACCCGCGCGTCGCCGTGGTGGTCAGCGCGCGCCACGGCGGGCGGGCGCTGGCGCGCAGTTGCCTGGACTTTCCTTTCTCCTACTTGCCAGGCCTGCTGGCGCGCTGGGCGCGCTTCGACGCCGCGGTCTGTCCCGGCTTCTTCTTCCGGTCGCGGCGCGCCGGCCGGCTGATCGAGATGTTCCACGGTGTCTCGCCCAAGAACTACGCCGTGCGGGACGAAGTGGCCCGCTTCGACCGCCTCTTCCTCATCGGCGAGTACCACCGCCGCAAGTTCGTGCGCGCCGGCCTGCTCGCCGAGGACGATCCGCGGGGAGTCCAGATCGGCATGCCGAAGACCGATCGGCTGCTCGTTCCGGACGCCGCCTGCGCCGCCTTCCTGGAGAGCCTCGACCTGGACCGCTCGCGGCCCGTGGTCGTCTATGCGCCGACGCGCTCCGGGTCAGCCGGCTCCTCGCTCGACCAGGGCGGCTTCGACCTGGTCGATCGGATGGCGCGCCTGCCCGTCAACCTCCTGGTGAAGCTCCATGACCGCTCCCTGCGGCGCTACCGCGACAAGCTGGCGGTCGACTACGAGCAGGGCTTCGCCGCCCGGGAGGCCGCCGGGCGGCTGCGGCTGGTGCGGCACCACGACATCATTCCGCTGCTGCTCGCGGCGGACGTGCTGGTCTCCGACCTCTCCAGCGTGGCCAGCGAGTTCCTGCTGCGCGACCGGCCGATCGTCTTCCTCGCCGTCCCCGGGCACGAGGAGAGGATCAGGCAGGGTTCGGCGCGGCGCTTCGGCGTCGGCGATCCGGAGGATCTCGACTACCTGCGCGCGGCTGGGGAGGTCGTCCCGCCGGGCGGGGATCCGTGCGCGGCGCTCGAGCGCGCGCTCGCCGATCCAGGCGCGCGGAGCGCGGCGCGACGCGAACGCGCGGAGCTGCTGTTCTACAATCCGGGCCGCGCGACCTCCCGGGCGCTGGCCGCCCTGTACGAAACCATCGAGTTGAACGCGCCGTGACCGCGACTCCGCTGCGCATCCTGCACTTGCTGTCGCACGACCGCCTGAAGAGCGGCGGGGCGCTGCAGGCGGTCCTGCTGGCGCGCGCCCAACTGCGCCGCGGCCACGCGGTCCGCATCGTGCACAACTCGGGCCAGGACGCGGCGGCCGCGGCCGCGGCGTTCCAGCCGCTCGCGGCCCAGGGCCTCGAGTGCGGCCAGGTCGCCATGCAGCATTTCGGGCGCTTCGCCGGCCGCCGGCGCCTGCGCGCCCTGATCGCCGCGTTCGCGCCGCAGGTGGTGCACGCGCATCGGGAGCGCGCCGTGCGCTTCGCCCTCGGCGTGCTGCAGCAGTTCCCCGAGCCGGCCGTCATCGCGCAGAAGGGCATCTGCCACCCGTCGGCCGCGGCCGCGGCGCGCGCCCTGCGTTCGCCCAGGGTGGATCGCGTCATCGCCGTGGCCGAGGCGGTCAAGCGCGCGCTGGTGCTGTTCGACGGCGTGGCGGCCAGCAAGGTCGACGTCGTCTATGGTTCCTTCGACCCGGAGTGCTTCGCCGCGCCGCTGTGCGGGACGCCCGCCCGGACGGAGCTGGGCGTGGACGCCGCGGCGCCGCTGGTCGGCATCCTCGCCAACCTGGACCGGAAGAAGGGGCACGAGCTGTTCTTCGCGGCGGCCGCGCGCGTGCTCGCCCGCCGCCCGGACGCGAGATTCCTGGTCATCGGCGGCGGCGACCTCGAGGGGGCGCGCGCTGCGGCGCGCGCCTTCGGCATCCTCGACGCGGTGCGCTTCACCGGCTTCCGCGCCGATCGCGAGCGGCTGGTCGCGGCGCTGGACGTCTCGGTGAGCTGTTCCACGGGAGGGGAGGGCCTGACCGGCGCCATCCGTGAGTCTCTGGCGCTCGGGATTCCCGTGGTGTGCACCAACGTCGGCGGCAACGCCGAGCTGGTGCAAAACGGCGAGACCGGCCTGCTGGTGGCGCCGGGGGACGCCGCCTCCTTCGCGGGCGCGATCCTCCACCTGCTGGAGCACCGCGCCGAGGCCGAACGCATGGCACACGCGGGCCAGCAGTGGGTGCGCGAGCGCATGAACGACGACGCCCGCTGCGAGCGCGTGCTCGCCATCTACCGCGAGGCGCTCGAGTGGCGCGCGCCGGCCCTGGCCGCGCGCGGCGTGGGCAAGTGCCTGCACCCCGAGGCCGCGCTCTTCCGGGACGAGCGCGCCGTGGAATGAACGACCCGGAACGGCCGCCGGCCGCCCCGGGTCGTCTGGCTTCTGGTGGGCAGGGTCGGAGTCGAACCAACGACACCCCGGTTTTCAGCCGAGTGCTCTACCACTGAGCTACCTGCCCGCGAGCGACGAGATTATAGGGTCCGCCGCTGGCGCCTCCAACGGGCCGCGAGAAAACTGCCACTTGCCTGGCGGCGGCGACGCGGCCGCGGGAGCGCCTCAGAGCGTGAGCAGGAATCCCTGCTGGATTCGACCGGCTGCGGCTGCGCCT
>DYIW01000315.1 GCA_020723465.1 Phycisphaera mikurensis | reverse complement strand
CGCTCCCGTCGAGCCCGCCGCGCCAGCGGCGGCGCCGGCCGCGGGCGCCGAGCCCGCGGTCGATCCGGTCAAGGCGCTCGAGGAGGAGCCGGACGACGCGGACGACGAGCCGAGCTGGTTGCACGGCGACGTGCCGCGGGTCCCGCCCACGCGCTGACGCTCGCGCGCGGACCGCTGCGCGCTCCCGCTACTTGCCCTGCGCCTTCCCGGTCATCGGGACGAAGCGGACATCGAGCAGGTGCTCGCGCTTCACGCCGCTCGCCGTGCGCGTGAGCCGGATCAGGCGCTGGTCGCCGCTCGGCCCCACCGGCGCCACCAGCACGCCCCCGACCTTGAGCTGGCGGAGCAGCGGCTCGGGCACGCGCTCCGGCGCCGCGGTCAGCATCACCGCGTCGAACGGCGCCTTCTCCGGCCAGCCCTGGTAGCCGTCGCCGATGCGCACGTGGACGTGCTTGTAGCCGAGGGAGGCGAGCAGCTTGGCGGCGGCCTTGCCGAGGCCCGGCACGATCTCGATCGTGTAGACCTCCCTGCAGAGCTCGCCGAGCACCGCGGCCTGGTAGCCCGAGCCGGTGCCGATCTCGAGCACGCGCGCGCCCGGCGCGAGCCGGAGCGCCTCGCTCATCACGGCGACGATGTAGGGCTGGCTGATCGTCTGCCCCTCGCCGATCGGCAGCGGGTTGTCGTCGTAGGCGGCGGCGGCGAGGCGCGCCGGGACGAAGCGGTGGCGCTCCACCTTCTCGAGCGCGGCGAGCACGCGCCGGTCCTTGACGCCGCGCGCGCGGATCTGGGTCCGCACCATGGTCCGGCGCTCGTCGGCGCGATCCTGCGCGGTCGCCGGGCTCTGCAGGCAGGCGGAGAGGAGCGCGGGCCAGAGCAGGTGGAGCGCGCCCCGGCTCATCGGCGCCTCAGTACGCGAGCCGCGCCATGCTCGCGGCCATCAGGCAGCCCGCCGGACAGCCCACGAGGAAGGTGGCGACCATCGCCACCACGAAGAGGATGCCGATCGACGCCGCGGTGTAGGGCACGGCCTTGTCCTGCGGCGTGCCGTTCATGATCGGCAGGCCGAGGAAGAGGATGTACGCGCCGTAGCCGAGGCCGCCGAGGGTGCCGAGGATGCCGATCCCCGGGAGCGGGACGATGTTGAGCACCTGGCCGAGCCACATGGGGATGATCGTGCCGGTGGCGAGCTTGATCGCCTGGCTCTGGTCCTTCTGCGCGCCGAAGGTGGGCGCGAGCGCGTTGATGATGAAGCCGAACGCGATCCAGATCCCGACGTTCGCCGCGAGCGAGAGGATGAGCGCGATCACCGCGCCCACCACCGCGCCCCCGCTGAAGACGAAGCGCAGCGCCGTGAAGATGATGTTGAGGAAAGAGGCCGCCGCGGGGATCCCGGCGAGGATCAGCATCTGCGGCAGCAGCGACTTGAGGTCGGCGGGCTCGGCGACCACCTCGCTCCAGTACTCGCGCGGGTTCTGGAGCAGCTTGACGATCTTCTGGAACATCGTCGCTCCTTGGGTCAGGCGGTGCGTCGGGTGCGCAGAGCTACGTGTCGCGCAGCCTGCGCTGGCCCGAGCTGGACGTGGTCATGCTAGCACGCGGCGAGGAGCTATGCCTGGAACAGGCGCTCGATCTCCTTCTCCATGCGCGTCTCCGTCATCCGGCGCGCCACGGAGAGCTCCTTCACGATGAGGTTCTTCGCGGTGTCGAGCATCCGCCGCTCGCCGAAGGAGAGCGTCTTGGTCGACTTCAGGCGGTAGAGATCCCGGTAGACCTCGGCGACCTCGAAGAGGGAGCCGGTCTTGATCTTCTCCATGAACCCGCGGTAGCGCCGGTTCCAGGTCTGCTTGTCGACGTGGATCTCCTTCTCCTTGAGGATATTGAAGACCTCGCGGATCTCCTCCTCGCCGATGATCTGGCGGAGCCCGACCTCCTGCGCCTTGGCCACGGGGACCATGATGCGCATGTCCGAGTCGACAATGCGGAGCACGTAGAAGCGCTGCTTCTTGCCGGAAATCTCCTTCTCCTCAATGCCCACCACCTCTGCCACACCCTGAGCCGGGTAGACCGCCATGTCTCCGGGTTTGAAGGTCATTTCGTCCATCGGTGTTGCCTCCAGCGGGGGGTGGCCAAGGTCGAGGTAGACCCTGGGTCGGGTTTCCGGCAAGCAAAGTTGGTGCCCAGACGTGACCCTCCGCACTTTTCACTCATTTCAGTAAATTCCATCGGCAGCGAAGGGCCCGACCACCGAGGCCGATGTGACATCATGGCGCACACTTCCCGGCCTCAACCCATGGCGGTCAGCGTTTGACGAATTGATCCAGCGCGTTAATCAGGTGCCCGGATTTGGCGCATCGAGCGGGCTGGATGCCACAGGGCACAGGTTGGTTTTCGGAGAGAAGTGGCCGTAACCGACGCGGTTCCGGAGATCCTCCGCGGAGGTCAGTCTAGATCCAGGACGCGCCACTGGCCGTCCTCGTTCATGAGCTCGATCCGGAACTTCGGATCGTACTGGAGGCGGGCGCGGTTGCCGGTCACCTCGATCTCCTGGTTCAGCGCCGCCTTCAGCTTGGAGATCCGCTCCTGGACGTCGCGCTCGATGTTCTCGCGCACGCTCTTCGCGAGCGTGCGCATCACCGCCTCGTAGCTCCGGCTCTCCACCGCGCGGATGAAGGCGCGGATCGCCTCGATCGGGGTGGCCGCCCCGGGCGCGACCGCGATCCCCTCCTCGAGCTTCCAGTCGCTGCCGCGCTCGAGGGTGAGCTGCGCGCGCGGGCCGGTCGGGTAGGTGAGCACCGCGCGCGCCGCGATCGGCTTCGCGAGCGCCGCGCGGATGAGCCCGGCCTGCACCTTGAGCTCGGCCCTGAGCTCCCGCCAGCGGCTCACGAACTCCGCCTGGGTCATCTGCCGGCGCAGCCCCTCGTCGAGGAGCGCGTAGGCGGCGACGGGCTGGTCCGCGTCGATCGCGTCCGCGTAGCGGCGCAGGGTGTCCTGCGGGCCCGTGCCCGTCGTGCTCGGGCAGCCGGTGAGGGAGAGCAGCGCGAGCACGGTGGGGAGCGAGAGCTTCGTCATCCTGTCCTCGTCGGCAGCAGCGGGCGGATTCTAGCGGCGGCTGCGAGCGCGGGTCAATGTCATGCTCGGGTCGCACCGGAGTAGCACGTTCACGGTCGGGGCGTTAACGCCTGTTGACGTTTCCCCGTCGGCCACCACGCGATTTCTCGCTAACGCATTGATCGTTCAGGCGGCCCCCGCTCGGCACGGCGCTTGTAATTGCCTCCTCACGAGACCAACCCGGAGCGCGACGATGAAGCGGAACAGCACGGTCATCCTGGTGGCAGCGGTCAGCGGCCTCGTGCTCCTCGCGACGGGTTGCCCCGACGATCACCGCCACGGAGCGTCCGGCTACTGCGACGACTCCGGCTGCTACGAGTGCGATTTCGACAAGCGCTGCTGGCCGATCCCGAACCCCAAGTGCGGCTCCGACGCGGAGTGCACGGGCGGCGCGTTCTGCACGAGCATCGGCTGCGCGCGCGCCTGCGCCGCCGACGGCGACTGTCAGGCGGGCGAGGCCTGCGTGACCGGCTACTGCGCGCCCTCCGGCTTCGTCAAGGTCACCCCCTTCCAGCCCGCGACCGGCTGCGCCGCGGACAGCGACTGCAAGAGCGACGAGCTCTGCAGCGCCGGCGCCTGCATCGCCAAGTGCAAGTCCGACGACGACTGCGGCCCCGACAGCGTCTGCACCGCGTGCGGCAAGTGCGAGCCCAAGGGCGTGCCGGCCACCTGCGGCACGACGCCGCTCTTCTGCTCGGACCAGGTCGGCTGCGGCACCGGCAAGAGCTGCGTGAAGGGTCGCTGCCACGCGCAGTGCACGAGCTCGACGAGCTGCGCCGTCGGCCAGGTCTGCCAGGCGGGCCTCTGCCTCGACGACCCGGCGCCGGCGAAGCCGGAGTGCAAGCTCGATCTCGACTGCAGCGACGGGAGCTGCATCAACGGGTACTGCCACGCCCTCTGCAAGACGAGCCAGGACTGCGGCCCCGGCGCGCTCTGCCAGATGGGCGTCTGCCAGCCGGATTACACCCCCGCCAACAATTGACCGACCGGCACGTGGGTGGGGTCGAGCGGCCTCCCAATGGTGGGAGGCCGCTCGTGTTTTTGGGTGGCCGAGAGTAGACTCGGCGGATGATCCAGGAACGTCCGAGCGTCCTGCTCGCCGTCACCGACCTCGTCGAGCGGACGCAGCTGGAGGCCGAGATCTCGCGCGCCGGTGCGCTGGTCTTCGGCGCCGACAACGCGGCCGACCTGCTGCGGCTCACGAACGAGCGGCGGCCGTCGCTCGTGCTCCTGGCCGAGGAGTTCGCCGGCGCCGGGAGCGGCTTCTCGCTCTGCCGCCACCTCAAGGCCGACCCGAAGACGCGCGCCTCGGGCGTGGTGCTGATCGCCGGCCGCGAGAGCCGGCTGCAGCCGACCTCGGGCACCGACGGAGCGCCCGACGAGGTGCTGATCCGGCCGCTCCATCTCGCCGAGGTCGCGGTGCGGCTCTCGTCGGTCCTGCGCCTGCAGCGCTACGCGGCGGAGGCGGCGGCGGGCTCGAAGCTCGACACCCTCACCGGGACCTTCAACCACTCCTACCTGCTCGACCGGCTCCGCCACGAGGTGCTGCGCGCCGAGCGCTATGGCCGCTCGCTCGCGCTCGTGCTGCTCGACGTGGACGGGATGGGCTCGATCAACGACCGCGAGGGCGCGACCTTCGGCGACCTCGTGCTGCGCGAGGTGGCGCGGGCGCTGACCTCGCGCCTGCGCGGGGTGGACCTGGTCGCGCGGAGCGGCCCCGACGATTTCTCGGTCGTGCTCCCGGAGACCTCGCTGCTCGTCGCGCGGCCGATCGCGGAGCGGCTGCGCGCGGCGGTCGAGAGCCTGAGCGGCGCGGTCGGCGGCGGGGAGGCGGGCGAGCGGCCGCTGCGGATCACCGCCAGCCTCGGCGTCGCGGGGCTCCCCCACCCCGACGCGAAGGACGCGGTCGACCTGCTCCGCTGCGCGCGCACGGCGCTCGGCCGCGCCCGCGAGGCGGGGGGGAACAAGAGCATCCTCTACTAGCGCCGCGCCGAGGCTCCGCGAGCGAGCGCTTCCGGCGCGCGCTACCGCCACTCCCAGGTGCGCGAGACCGTGTTCCCGCTCGGGTCGGCATCGTACTCGAAGACCACGGCGATCCCGTTCAGGCGCGCGAGCTTCCCCTGCGCGGGCGCGGTGAAGAAGATCGAGCCGCGATAGCTCGCGCCGCCTTGCTTGTCGATCCGCCCGACGCCGGCGCCGCGCCAGGACGCGGTCTCGCCGTCGGGGCCCATCACCACGCCCTGCCCCTCGCCGTAGACCGTGCCCGGTCCGGTGGGCTCCGAGCAGTAGGTGCCGAGCTCGTGAATCTCCACGCCGAGGAGCCGGCCTTTCTCCTCGAAGCTGACCTCCAGCTTCGGTACGCCGTTCGCGACCGCCACGACTCGCTGGCTCGTGATCCGTCCCTTACCCTCGCCAATCTTCTCGCCGAGCATGAGCGCCTCCTCCCGGGTTGTGGATTGCTGACACTCGGCGTTGGACGCGGGGAGCCGCGGGGGCGTGACCGGCGCTCAGGCGCCGGCCGAGCGCGCGAGGCGGGCGCGGAGCCGCGCGAGCCGGCGCGGCAGCTCGGGGTCCGGGTGCGGCGCGGCCTCGGCGAGGGCGAGCGCCCGCGCGAGCTCGCCGGTCACGTGCTCGTGGTACTTCGCGAGCTCGACCCAGCCCTGGCGATGCTCCGGGAACTCGCGGCGGTGGAGCTCCCAGAGCTCGGCGGCCTCGGCGCGGCGCCCGCTCCGGCGCAGGTGCTGGGCGAGCGCGGCGAGCAGGCGGCGGCGCGTGCCGGGGAGCCGCACCAGCTCGAGGCCGCGGCGGAGGCAGGCCTCGCCGAGCGCGGGCTCGCCGCTCTCGAGGTGGAAGCGGCCGCTCGCCTCGAGCTCCTCGGCGTCCTCGGCCCACTCGAGCGGGTGGACGAGGTGGAGCGCGGCGGCCTCGAGCAGGAAGGCGAGCGTCGCCACGTCGAGGAGGTTGTGCTCGAGCACGCGCTCGAGCTCGTCGCGGCGACCGCTGCGGAGGTAGGCCTCGTAGATCGCCGGCACCTCCGCGCCCGAGACGTCGCCCTCGCGCTCGAGCCCGAAGATGCCGCGCTCGATCGCCGAGAGGCGGCAGGAGAGCAGGCGCGCGCGGAAGAGGCGGCGCGCGATCGGGAGCAGATCGAGGTGCGGCCCCTCGAGCGGGACCGGGGTGCGCGCGAGGAGCGCGCGGTTCCGCAGCACGGGCAGATCGAAGGCGCGGCCGTTGAAGCTCACGAGCGAGCGCGCCCCCTC
>DYIW01000314.1 GCA_020723465.1 Phycisphaera mikurensis | reverse complement strand
GTGCGCGCCGAGCGCCAGCGGCCGCTGCTCGAGCTGGCCGACCTGGACCAGCTCCCCGCGTGCGACGTGGTGAACGAGCCCGCGCCCCGCGAAGGCGCCACCCGCGCGCACGCGGAGGAGGTGGCGCGCGTCTGGTCGGCGGTCAAGGCCATGCCGGAGCGCGAGCGCCGGCTGCTGGTGCTGCGCTACGCGCGCGGCCTGAGCCAGCGGCAGATCGCGCAGGAGTGCGGGCTGAGCGTGGGGCACGTGAAGGTGGCGCTGCACCGCGGCCGCGCGCAGCTCGCCGGGCTGGTCGGGAACGGCGGGCGCGCGCCGCGCCGCGGCGCCGCGGGGACGACGTGACAACCCTGGCCAAGGGTGCAGGACAGCGCGCCGTTTGTGTATGACATGAGAGCCATGTCCGCTCTCGGCGCCGTTCTGCTCGCACTGCTGGCCGCGTCCCCCGGCGATCCCGAGGAGCGCGAGCCCAGCGTGCCGGCCGCGGGCAAGGTGTTCGAGTGGCGCACCGAGGACGGTCTCGCCTTCGAGTACTTCATTCCCGCGGGGTACGAGGCGCAGAAGGGCGCCAACCTGCTGCTCCTGCTGCACGGCGCGAATCTGGACCGGCGCTGGGGTTTCGCTCAGCACGAACCGGGCCGCTTCCGCCCGGACGACATCCTCGTCTGTCCGGACGGCACCACGCCCGGCAGCGCGGGCGCCTGCAACTTCCGCCAGGCGGACAAGGACCTGAGGCGCCTGAACGCCCTGCTGAGCCTCTGGCGGCAACGGTTCAACGTCAAGGCGACGTACCTCTACGGACACGACCAGGGCGCGCACTTCGCGCTGCTTTACGCGGGCGCCTATCCCGACCAGGTGCAGGGCGTGCTGGCGCACGCCGGCGGCGTCTGGGTGGGCACCAGGGCGGAAGCGCGGGGTGGCCATCAGGCGATCGTGCTCATGCACGGCACGGCCGACCCGGTCGTGCCCTTCGCGCAGAGCGCCGCCGCCCGCAAGTTCTATCGCGAGGCGGGCCAGACGCAGGTGCGCCTGCGCGCTCTGCGCGGCGGCGGCCACGCGCCCGACGCCCGCGCGGCCGAGGAGGAGCTGGCCTGGTGCGAGGGGATGACCTCGGAGGACGGGGAGCGCGTGCGTGCGGCCTTCGAGCTCCTGGAGGGCGCCGGGCCGGGACGCGACCAGGTCGCCCTGTACGACGTGGCGCGGCGCCTGCCCACGAACATGTTCGTGCCGCCCGAGGTCAAGGAGCGCGCGCGCCGCGCCGCACGCGAGGTCGACGAGCTGGCGGCGCGCCACGTCGCGCGGATCGAGGAGTCGCGGCCACGCGGGGACACGCCCAAGCTGGAAGCGAAGCCCTGGATCGGCCACTTCCACCTGTTTCTGCAGCAGTTCGAAGGCGCGCCGGCTTGCGAGACGTTCCGCGCCTCCTGGGAGAAGGTGATGAAGGCGCACCGCGACAACGCGGCCGCGGCGGCGCGCGAGTACCGCGACTGCCGCGAGAGCGAGCCGGCGCGCGCCTTCGTCGCCGGTGTCGACATGGTCGCCAAGGGCTTCCTGGCCGGGGAGTTCTGCAACGACGAGCTGCTCGCGACGCTGGCCGCGTGGCGCCGGGACGCCGCCGCACTCGGCATCTCGAAGACGATGCTCAAGTACCACGACAAGACCGTGCCGCTCTTCCAGGAGGCGATGCGCGCCGGAGCGGAGGCCTTCGACCAGGTGCGCTGACTCAACGGCTCGCCGCGGCGACGAGCACCATGCGCGGGGAGGAAGCGGCGTCGTAGGCCGCGCCGTCGCAGTCGCCCTGGACCGCCGTCACGTCGAAGCCCGCCTCGTCGAGCCAGCGCGAGATCTCCTCGAGCGCGAAGACGCGCACGCTCTCCGTGCGCTCGCGGCGCGCGCCGTCCGCCAGGGTCTCGCGCACGCGCTTCTCGATCCGCAGGGCGCGCGCGTCGAACCAGCGCTGCTCCTCGATCACGGCGCCGTCGCCGCGCTGCCGCGTGGAGAGGGGGACCAGGGTGCGCAGTTCGCGCTCGGCGTTCATCAGGTCGAGCACGTAGCGCGCGCCCGGCCGCGCCACGCGTGCCACCTCGGCCAGCACCAGGCGGTGGTCCGCGTCGTCGCGGAAGTAGCCGAACGACGTGAAGAGCTGGAGCACGGCGTCGAAGGAGGCGGCGCGAAAGGGCAGGCGGCGCATGTCGGCACGGCACAAGCGGAGCGCGGCGCCGGACTGGGCGGCGGCGCAGAGCAGGGCGGCAGAGAGGTCGGCGCCCACCGGCAGAAGCCCGCGCGCCAGGAGCGGCGCGAGGTGGCGCCCCGCGCCGCAGCACAGATCGAGCACGCGCTCCCCGGCCCGCAGGTATCCCGCGCCGGCGAGGGCCGCGATCTGGCGCTCCGCCTCGGCGGCGTCGCGGTGCGCGTACCGCTCCAGGTACCCGTCGTCGAAGGCGGACAGGTACCAGGGACGCATGCTCAGCGCGCCAGCAGCTCGAGGGCCGCGCGCACGCGCCGGGCGCAGGTCTCGCGGCCGAGCACGGCCATGGACTCGATGAGCGGCGGCGTGGCCGTCTTGCCGGTCAAGGCGATGCGCAGGCACATGAACAGGTCGCCCGCGCTCCAGCCGCGCACGCGCGTCAGCTCGCGCAGCGCCGCCTCCAGGCTGTTCGGCTCGATGCCCGGCGCGCTCTCGATGAGGGCGAGCGCGCCCGCGAGGGCGGCCCTGCGGTCCTCGTCCGACAGGCCGCGCGCCGCCTGGAAGAGGGCGCGCTCGAGCGGCAGCTCCGTGGCGTAGAAGAAGCCGGCCACCTCGTCGAAGCGCGCCAGCGTCCTCAGGCGCTCCCGGATGAGCGGCACGATGCGCGCGAGCAGCTCCGCGTCCAGGTCGCGGCGCAGGAAGGCCTGCAGGCGCGCGGCCAGCGCGGCGGGCGTGAGCGCGCGGATGTACTCGCCGTTCAACCACTCCAGCTTGTCCAGGTCGAAGACCGGGCTGGTGGTGTTGATCGCTTCGGGCTCGAACTCGGCCAGCAGGCGTTCCGGGCCGAAGACCTCGCTGCCATCCTTGGGATTCCAGCCCATGAGCGAGAGGAAGTTCCGCAGCGCCTCCGGCAGGAAGCCGCTGTCCCGGTACCAGTCGAGCGAGGTCGGGTTCTTGCGCTTGGAGATCTTGGAGCGGTCCTTGTTGCGCAGGAGCGGCAGGTGGCAGAAGACCGGGAGTTCCCAGCCGAACGCCTGGTAGAGCAGCACGTGCTTGGGTGTGGACGGGATCCACTCCTCGGCGCGCAGCACGTGCGTGATGCCCATGAGGTGGTCGTCGACCACGTTGGCCAGGTGGTAGGTCGGGTAGCCGTCGCTCTTCAGCAGGATCTGGTCGTCGATCTCGGCGTGCGCGATCACCACCGGCTTGCGCAGCAGGTCCGCGACCGTGGTCGCGCCGCCCTCCGGGACGCGCAGGCGCACCACGTGCGTCTCGCCCCGGGCGGCGCGCTGCTCGGCCTCGCCGGCGGCGAGGGAGCGGCACAGGCCGTCGTAGCCGAAGTTCTGCTTCTCGCGCTTCTGGCGCTCGCGCAGCTCAGTGAGCCGCTCGGCGGTGCAGAAGCAGCGGTAGGCGGCGCCCTGCCGCACGAGCTCGGCCGCGTGCCGGGCGTAGATGGCGCTGCGCTCGGACTGGCGGTAGGGCGCGTGCGGGCCGCCAACGTCCGGTCCCTCGTCCCACTCCAGGCCGAGCCAGCGCAGCGCCTGGAAAATCGCCTCCTCGGAGGCGCGCGTCGAGCGCGCCCGGTCCGTATCCTCGATGCGCAGCACGAAGCGGCCCCCGTGCCTGCGGGCGAAGGCGTAGTTGAAGAGCGCCACGTAGGCGGTTCCCACGTGTGGATCGCCGGTCGGACTGGGGGCGATCCGCACCCGCGGCGGCATGCGTCCTGCGGTCATTGTTCCTCTCGATGCAGCTCGTCCCAGCCGGCGTCGCCGGCCTCGATCTCCTGGAGATCCTCCGAGTCGCGCAGCTTGTCCAGCGGCGCGCGCACGCGCGGGTCGCGGGTGGCGCCGGCGAGGCGCGCCAGGGCGAGACGTTCCGGGCCGCGCGCCTCACGCAGGCGGCGCAGCAGCTCCGGGACGACGGAGCGGCCCGCGGCGTGCGCGATGCGCCGCGCCACGGTGCCCAGGCTGCGGTCGCCGAGGTGGTCCGCGAGCCGCGGCACGAGCGGGCCCAGCTCCACCAGCCAGTCGGCGGCGACCGCGGCCAGCGCGCGCTCCGGCGGCGAGGAGGAGCCCGCTCCGGCCAGCGCACTGGCGAAGGCGCGCAGGATCGCCGCCACGTCGTCCCCGGTCGCCTGCACGCCGAGGCGGTTGACCTTGAGCAGGGCGCCTCCGGCCTGACTCGGGTCGGCGAGCTGCAGCTCGAAGATGCCGGTGGCCGGATCGACCGCGCCGAAGCGCGCCTCGGCGTCGTCCAGCAGCGCCTCGTCCGCGGGGTCGCCCAGGCGGGCGAGCGCCAGGAGGGCGGCGGCGCGCAGGCGCTCCGCGGCGCCGGCCACCAGCACGTCCTCGATCGCGGCGCGCGCCTCCGGTCCGCCGCAGGCGGCCAGCGCCCGCAGGGCCTCGATGCGATCGTCGTCGCGCGAGCACTGCTGGAGCGCCGCCGCCACCAAGGGGACGAGGCGCGGTGCGCGCAGTGCCCGCACCAGGCGGAAAGCGGCGCGCAGCGTGCCGGAGTGGCGCGAATGCAGGGCGATCTCGGCCTCGGCGAGCACGCTGGCCGGGGCGCTCCCCGCGGAGGTGGCCGCGGCCGCGAGCAGCAGGCGCTCGACCGGGTCGAAGGTCTTCTCGCGCGCCTGGAGCAAGCGCGCCGGGTCGAAGGCGAGCGGGAGGTCCATCAGGAGCGGCGCGAGCGGGGCGAGGCGGCGCGGGTCGGCCGTGCTCGCCAGGCGGTGCAGGGAGTCCTCGTCCAGGGCGCGCATGATGCGCAGCGCCACCACTGCCGGGCAGTTGAACGGATCGCCCACGGCCTCGCGCGCGATGGCGTCGAACAACTGTTCGCCCAGCCGCTCGCGCCAGCGCGACTGGCGCTGTTCCCATTCCTCGGCCTCGATCACCGGGGATTCGCGGCGCCAGTCGAGCTGCTCCACTTCGACGATGGCGCAGTGGAACAGGCCCGCGGGCGCGTCCTGGTCGCTCGGCAGGGGGCGCGTGGGATGGACCAGCAGGCGCAGGCCGAAGGCGGCCATGACCGTATTGTCGCGCTCGTCCTCCCAGGTGAACGTGTAGTCGATGAGCTGGAAGCCGGACGGGCGGAAGGTGCGCACCGTGCGGCCGGCGTAGGTGCGCAGCGGCGTGATGGAGACCATGTCCACGCCACCGAACTTCTCCTCGAAGGCCACGTGGAAATCCTCGTGGTCGATCTCGCGCGTCGCGGGGGCGCCGCCGCGCGATGTCGGCATCTCGTGTGGGAAGAGCAGGCGCAGCGGCACGAGCGCGAAGTCGGAGCTGGCGACGAGGCGATAGCGCTGGTCCCGCGGCACCGCCGAGCCGGGCAAGAACTCCGCGCCGCCGAGCGCGTCGCCTTCCTTGTTGCGGCTGAAGGAGATGTCCTGTGGGAGGGCGAGGGTGCGCCCCTCGCCGTCCCGCAGGGCGAGGTCGGTCGCCACCACGTACCTGTCCTCTCCTTCGGGCTTCCAGCACTTCATCTCCCCCGCGAACTCCTCGTCGCGGCCCTTGCCCAGCTCGAACGTGCTCCAGGGCACGCGGATGCGCACGCCGAAGGCCACGCCGTCCTTGGGCTGCTTGCGCGGCGGCTCCGGCTGCTCCGCGCGCAGGAGCGGAGCCAGCGGGAACAACGCGACGAGAGCGAGGCAGAGCAGTGGTCGCGGCATGGCTCCTCCGGCGCGGCGCGGCGCGCCACCGTGCGCACGCGCGTTCACTGCGGCTCCTTCTCGGCGAGCGCTTCCGCGGCCACGGCCAGCTCGTAATCCGCCGGGAGGAGCCACATGCCCTGGTGCGCCCGCGACGGCCCGTCGTAGCGCCGGTAGCCGAACGCCTCGCGCGCCGTGGCATTGGTCGCGTCGAGCAGGAGCACCTCGCGCAGCAGCTCGGTCTGCAGCGGCCGCAGGCCGCGCGCGGCGCAGGCCGCAGCCAGGTCGAGACGGCCCTGCAGGTCGCCGGGCTGAAGCTGCTCGCGCCGCGCGCGCAGCTCCTCCGCGGGCGAGAGCGCGGCGCCTTTCGCGCCGCCCGCCGCGTCCGGAGCGCCGCTCGGCGCGTCTCCGGCCTTTCCGCCTCCGCCCCTCAGTAGGAAGTAACCGCCCGCGGCGGCCGCCAGCACGACCGCGGCGCCGCCGGCAAGGAGCAGGCGCCGCGGCTTGCCCGCAGGCGCGGCTGCAGCGCGGCGCGGGCGCCGGGGCGGCGGCGGACAGCAGGAGGGCCGCGCCGAGGGCGAAGCCGGCGAGGACGGCGGGTCGGCGGTCTG
>DYIW01000313.1 GCA_020723465.1 Phycisphaera mikurensis | reverse complement strand
GCCAACGACGCCGGCACCACCTACCAGACCGGCGGGGCGGGGGTCGCTCCGGAGATCGACTGAGGCGCCGCGGGCGAGCGCACGCTTCGTGCTGACCTCGCTGCTGGTTCTGGCCACGTTCGCGGCGGGCGCGCCGGGCGAACCCGCGCGTCCGCCGCTTCACCCAGCCGACCTCATCGACCTGTGGAACCTGGCGCGGCCCCATCCCTGGCGCGTCTACCAGGAGTCGAGCCACGACCGCAGCGGCGGCAACGACGACGGCTTCACCGGCCGCTTCGCCGGGCCGGAGGCCGCGGCGGAGCAGGTGTTGTTCGACGCGCGGGGCCCGGGCTGCATCTTCCGCATCTGGTCGGCCAACCCGGGCGCGGACACGCGCGTCGACTTCCTCTTCGACGGCGAGGCGGAGCCGCGCATCTCGTGCGCCTTCGCCGACCTCTTCACCGGCCGGGTGCCGCCGTTCTCCCTGCCGCTCTCCGAGGCGGTCTCGGGCGGCTCGATCTCCTACGTGCCCATCCCCTTCGCGCGCTCGCTCCGGATCGTGGCGCACGGACCGGTCCGCTTCTACCAGATCACCTGGGGCCGCTTCGCCGAGGACACGCCGGTCTCCTCCTTTGCGCGCGAAGGCGCGGCGGACGCGGAGGCGCTCGCGGCCTTTTCGCACTCCGCTCCGGCGGCCCCGCCTTCCCCGCCCGAGGAGCTGCGGGCCAGGAAATCCTGGCTCGGCGCCGACGGCCGGCCGCTCCAGACCTTCGCGCCCATTCGCTTCCCGCTCACGCTCCTTCCCGGCCAGACGCTCCGGGTCGAGGCATCCGGACCGGCCGCGGTCACCGATCTCCGCATCGAGGCGCAAGGAAGCGACCCGGCGCAGCCGCGCCGCACCCTGGTGCGCATCTGGTTCGACGGCGCGGAGGCGCCCGCGGTCGAGGCGCCGCTCTGCGACTTCTTCGGCTCGGGATTCCCGGGCGCGCCTGTCGAGAGCCTGCCGCTCTCCGCCCGGAACGGCGCCTATGCCTGCCGCTTCGTCATGCCGTTTGCCCGCTCGCTCCGGCTCGAGATCCGGAACGTCGATCCCGAGAACACGCTCCAGGCGGACGCCGCGCTCGCCGGAGTCACGGGCGACGTCGCGGCCTTCGGCGGCCTGCGCTTCCACGCGCGCTTCCGCCGCGAGGTCACCTCTGCCGGGCGCTACTTCGACCTGCTCGACGCCACGGGCTCAGGCCATTACGTGGGCTCTGTGCTGACCATGAAAGGGCCGCGCGGCGTCACGTACCTCGAAGGCGACGAACAGGCCCTTGCCGACGGCGGCGAGCCGGCCGAGTACCACGGCACGGGCACCGAGGACTACTTCAACGCCGGTTGGTACTTCAGCGGCGGAGTCTTCCACCGGCCGCTCCATGGCCTCACGCACCAGTCGCTGCCGGACGGCGAGATCAGCGCGTACCGCTTTCACGTGAGCGACGCGATTCCCTACTCCTCGTCCCTGAACTTCCGCATCGAGCACGGCGGCCGGAACGACGAGCCGGGCGTCGAGTACGCGGCCGTGACCTACTGGTACGCCCGCCCTGAGGGCACCCACCGCTTCCCGCCCCTCTCCGATCTCGACCTCGAGCCGCCGCGCCGCGTCGTGGGCCATGACCGCGAGGCGCTGCACGTCCGCGACATGGAGCCGCTCGGCGACGCGCCCCTCTTGCCGCTCGAGGCCCTCTCGCGCACCGAGTGCGGGCCGCTCTACGCGCAGCTCGACGCGACGCGGCCCGCGGCGGCGTTCCGCTTCCCCGTGAACGTCGCCGACCAGTACCGCGTCTTCCTGCTGCATGCGCGCGAGCCCGGCGCCGGCCGCGTCGCGGTCGCGCTCGGGGAGGCGCCGCCGGTCGACGTGCCGCTTGCCGGCGACTCCTTCGCGCCGTTCGAAGAGACCCCGCTCGGCAGCGTGCGCCTGCTGCCGCCCTCCGGCCGCCTCGCTATCGAGTATCTCGGCGAAAGCGGCCGCGGCCTGGTGGAGGGCCTGCGCCTCGAGCCCGCCCTGCCCTTCGTGACCGAGTTCGAGGTCTGCGGCCCCTTCCCGCTCGAAGACGGCGCGGCCTTCGCCGAGGCACTGCCGCCGGAGCGCGGAGAGGCCGCGAACTGGACCCAGGCGCGCGCGCGCCCTGACGGCTACCTCGACCTCTGCGCCTGCGTCGAGCCCCGCGAGCAGGTCGTCGCCTTCGCCCGCTTCTTCGCGGACTCCCCCACGGAACGTGCGGTCACGCTCAGGCTCGGCAGCGACGACTGGGTGGCGGCCTTCGTGAACGGCACGGAAGTCCACCGCCACGTCGTCCACCGCGGCGCGGCTCCGGATCAGGACCTCGTGCCCGTGCAGCTCGCGGCCGGGCGGAACGAGATCCTGCTCAAGGTCGCGAACGAGGACGGCGGCTTCGGCCTCTTCGCCCGCATCTCCGATCCCGAGGGCGGGCTGACCTTTCCGTGACCGCTCCGCGCCCCGGCTCACGCGCCGGCGACGCGCAGGAGCGCCGTGCCGTCCGGATCCACGGTCACCTTGACGGGTGCCTCCGGCAGGGGCCAGGTGAAGGTCTGCTCGGCCGCGCGCAGGGCCGCGGGGAAACGGAACTTCTCGCCTCCCGCGGTCTCCACCTCGACCTCGGTGTCGATCTCGAAGGGCCCGGTGTTCTGCGTCTGGCGCAGCGTCACCTCCACGGCCGGAGCGCCGTGTTCTTCTTTCGCCGCGAAGCGCACCTCGACGAGCGCGTAGCCGGCCGAGAAAAACCAGCCGTCGAAGAAGGAGCACAGGTCCTGGCCGCTCGCCTCCTCGAAGGCGGCCTGGAAGAGCGCGTACGACTGGTCCGGCTCGCGAATCGAGGTGAAGGCGCGCTGCCAGCCCGCGAAGAACGCCTCGTCGCCGAGCCGCTGGCGCAGGCCGTGCAGCACGGCCGGCACCTTGCAGAACGCGATCATGCGGTACGCCGACGACTGGTAGATCCGCGGATCGGCGAGCGCAACCTCGTCCTTGCGCGCCACGCCGTCGAGGTAGGCGCTGGCGCAACCGCGCACGCCCTCGAGGTACTCGGCGTGTCCGCCTTCCTGCTCGAGGAAGAGCAGGTTCGTGTAGGTGGACACGCCCTCGGCCAGCTCATTGGGGAGCGGCGCGGCGTAGAAGTTCCACTGGTGGGACAGCTCGTCCGGCACGAGCAGGTAGCCCATCATCGACGGATCGGCCACGCGCGCGCCGTCCGGCTCGATGCCCTCGAGGTCGATGAAGAAGGCGCCCGACAACAGGATCTGCCCGGGCAGGCTGACCCCGGTCTCCTTGCGCTCCGGAGCGACCACGCAGATGGCGACGCGCTTCCAGGGAAGCGGACCCATCAAGCGCTGGAACAGCCCGCCGGCCCGCAGGGCCACGTCGAGGTAGGCCGCGCCGCGCTTCTCCGCGCCCGCCGGGAAGTAGACCTCCACCTCGAGGCCGCCCCCGGCCGCGCCGCGCGCCACCTCGTAGCGGCCGGCGGCGAAGCCGAAGGGAAGCTGGCGAATGCGCCGCTCCTCGGTCCGGTAGGTGAACGTGATCCTGCCGTCCTTCGTCTCGCATGAGCCGGCGTCGCCGCCGCTCACCGCGACGTAGCCCTCCGGCACGGTGAGCGCGATCGTGACAGCCGCGTCGTTTCGCTCGTCGATCGGGTAGTAGAGCACGTGGCTCGAGTAGGACGAGCCCTCCCGCACCTGGCCGAAGACCGCGACCTCGGCCACGAGCTGCTGATCCATGGCGACGAAGAAGTCCTCGGCGTGCGCCTGATACAGGAGCTCGATGGTCTGGCCGCGCGCCAGGGGCTCGGGCAGGTGGATGCGGAGCGCGCCGCCTTCGGCCGCGCCCTCGCCCCCGCCTCCTTCGAAGGCGAGGTCGCTCCCCGCGGCCGTGATCGAGTCGACCTCCAGACCGGACTGGGACAGTTCGAGCAAGGACTCGCCGCCAGCCAGCGCCTCGACGACGAAGAGGTCCTGGCAAGCCAGGCGCCCGGTCGCGGGTTCGATGTCGAGCGCCACCTCGTGCGAGATGATCGAGAACGACCTCTCCCTCCCCGGTGCGGGCGCGCGCCGCGCGCGCACTTCCTCGGGTGGGGTCGCGTCGAACCCGGAATCCGCTTCCGTGGCGGAGCGCTCCACGAAGCGCACCGAATCGAAGATGGCGCGAAGCACAGGGCCCTTCTCGGCGTCCTCCCAGTCGCCGGAGGGCGCGCTCACCTGGATCACCTGGAACACGTCGCCGCGCCACACGCCGTACTCGATGGAGAGGGAGCCCTGCACCGCGTATTCCATGCGCTCGCCCGTCAGACCCGCGATCTCCCCCGCCGTCACCTCGATGGGCTTCCCCACGAGCCGCTGGAGATGCTCGGCGCGCGCCTGCAGACCCGTGCCCGCGAGCGCCTTCGGGTGCTGCACGATCGAGAAGCGCGTGCCGATCTCGCCATGCGGCCCGTACACCCGGACCGCCACCAGCCCGCTCACCGTGCTGTGGCGCTCGGACAGGATCCACTCGGCTCCCGGCAGCTCGACTTCGAGCGCACACTCCGCGTCGAGGACCTTGTGCGCGGGATTCCCCTGGAACGACGCGGCGGAGAACAAGACGAGGTAAGCGCAGCCGGCGAACATGACGTTGCTCCCTGGCCATGAATGAGCGCGATCCTAGCGCGGCGCTGCCCCGGCCACCCGTGCTATCATCCAGCGTCCAGACCATGAAGATCAGCCTGCTCTACCCGCCGGATCACTTCGTCCCGCACTCCCTCTATCTCAGCATGCCGGTGCTGGCCGGCTGCCTGAAGGAGGCGGGCCACGAGGTGGCGATCCGCGACCTGAACGCCGAGGTCCTGGACCGGCTCCTGCGCCGGGAGACGCTCGCGCTCTACGGCGACTACGTGCGGCAGACCAAGGCGGAGCTGGACACACGCGCGCGCTTGAGCCCGCAGGAGGAGGTGACGCGGCAGCTCATGCAGCGCTGCATCGACCTGCCTCTCGAGACCGCCCTCGAAGGGTGGCGGGCGGCCGACACGCTGCGCCACCCCGAGCGCTTCTACGACCCGGCCGAGTACCGCCTCGCGCTCGACCGCCTGGTCGCGGCCATGAACTTCCTGCTCGGCTCCATCGTCAACCTCTCCCCGTTCCTCGACGACTACTTGCCACAACTCGCGCGGGTCCTCTCGTCGGGCCAGGACGACCCGGTGACGCGCGCCCTCGACGCAGGCATCGTCGACTCGGTCCTCGCCTTCGGGCCCGACCTGATCGGCATCACCATGCCCTTCCAGGAGCAGATCGTCGAGGGCCTGCGCATCGCGGCGCGCATCCGCCGCGCGCGGCCGGGAGTGAAGATCGCCATCGGCGGCCCGCAGGTCACCAAGTACGAGCAGCAGCTCTTCGCCGGCGCCACGCTCTTCGACTTCATCGACTTCGCCGTGGTGGGCGAGGGCAACGCCGCCATCGTGGAGCTGGCCGAGGCGCTGCAGGGCCAGCGCGCACTCCAGGACGTGCGGAGCCTCTACTGGCACCGGAACGGCGATGTGGCCTATAACGGTCGCGGCGCGGCCACGAGCATGGACGCGCTGCCCCCTCCGAGCTACGACGGCGCCAACTTCGACTCGCACTTCAAGCCGGAGCCGCTCTTCGGCCTGATGACCTCGCGCGGCTGCGCGTACAACCGCTGCACCTTCTGCTCCGAGGCCTTCCATTCCAACTTCGCCATGCGCAGCCCGCGGCGCGTGTTCGAGGACGTCAAGCGCCTGGTGGAGCGGAACGGCGCGCGCCACATCTTCTTCTGGGACTCGCTCCTGCCGCCGCGCACCATGTGGGAGTTGGCCGACCTGATCGCGGCCGAGGGGCTCGAGGTCTTCTGGTTCGCGAACACCAAGTTCTACGACCTCTTCGCCCGGCCGGACCAGGTCAAACGCCTGTACGACGGCGGCCTGCGCGCCGTGCACTTCGGCATGGAATCGGCCAACCAGCGCGTGCTCGACCTGATGCGCAAGGGCACGCGCATCGACAAGGTCCCGGCCATGCTGCGCACCCTGCACGACGGCGGCATCCTGGCGCAGGTCTCCTGGTTCGCCGGCTTCCCCACCGAGACCATCGAGGAGCACCGCGACACGGTGCGCTTCCTCGAGCAGCACCGCAACGTCATCGACCTGGACGTGTTCGTCGGCTCCTTCTACTTCGAGTTCGGCACCTACGTGGCCGCACACCCCGAGGAGTTCGACTCCGAGATCGTGGACATCGGCGGGGACTACGCCCTGCGCTGCAGGTCGGGCATGAGCCCGGAAGAGGTCGAGCGCGTCAAGGCGCACTACATGCAGGCCACCGACATGGACCTGCTCTGCCACGGCGGCTACTTCCTCTACCACGTCAACCGCGGCCTGCGGCCGCGCCTCATCAGCCGCCACCAGGGGGAGCGCCGCGCCCAGGCGCTCTGAGCCTCTCCGCAGGAGAGGCTCATCCGGAATTCACGATTCTCAGGCGGATT
>DYIW01000312.1:4114-6535 GCA_020723465.1 Phycisphaera mikurensis | reverse complement strand
CCCGCCGCCTGCCCGGTGCGGCGTGGCTCGACGGCCTCGCGGTGCTGGCCTTCCTCACGCCGGCCTCGGTGCTGGGGGTCGGGCTGATCGCTCTCTGGAACCGGCCCGCGACTCAGATCATCTACGGCGGCCTCGCCATCCTGGTGATCGGCTACTGCGCCCGCTACACGGCGGTGGCGTCGCGCGCCGTGGCCTGCGCCGTGGCCCAGAGCCCGTTGCACCTCGAGGAGGCCGCGGCAGCCTCGGGCGCGCGCTTTCTCCGGCGGCTGTTGCGGATCGTGCTGCCGGTGCACGCCCGAGGGGTCGGCTTCGCCTGGCTCCTCGGCGCGGTCTTCTGCCTGCGCGACCTCGAGACCGCGGTCCTCTTCTATCCGCCGGGACGGGAGCCGTTGACGGTGCGCATCTTCACCCTCGAGGCCAACGGTCCGCCTGCCGTGGTGGCCGCGCTCGCGACGCTCCACGCGGGCATGACCGCGCTGACCCTGGCGGCTCTTGGGGCGCTGGTCCTCCGTGAGGGAGGCAAGCGGAATAGCACCGGCCTCGGAGGTGCGCCATGACGGCATCCATCGAGCTCGAGCACGTGTCAGCCGAGCGCGACGGGCAGGCCGTGCTCGATGATCTGACCTTGACCGTCGGTGCCGGGGAGGTGGTCGCGGTCCTCGGGCCCTCGGGCTGCGGCAAGACCACGCTCCTGCGGGTGATCCTGGGCTTCGTGGTGCCGGGGCGTGGTGAGGTCCGGATCGGCGGCGTGCCGGTCAGCCGCGACGGCACGATCGTTGTTCCGCCCGAGGAGCGCAACGTGGGCGTCGTCTTTCAGGACCTCGCGCTCTGGCCCCATCTCACCGTTCACGAGAACCTCGGCTTCGGCCTCGCCGCCCGGCGAGTGCCGCGCCCGGAGCGTGACGACCGCATCAAGGGGTTGCTCCGGCGCGTCGGGCTCGGGGACAAGGAAGATCGGCGCCCCGGCGACCTGTCGGGCGGCGAGCGGCAACGCGTGGCGATCGCCCGCGCGCTCGTGCTCGAGCCGGCCGTGGTGCTGCTGGACGAGCCGCTGTCGAACCTCGACGTGTCGCTCAAGCGCGAGCTGCTCGAGGTATTCGGAGCGCTCTTCGCCGAGCGAGGGGCGACGGTGCTCTATGTCACTCACGACCTGCGCGAGGCGGCCGCGCTCGGCCACCGCATCGTGGTCATGCAGCAAGGCCGCGCGATCCAGGCGGGGACGCTCGAGCTTCTGCGGGGCCAGCCGGCGACCAATTTCGTGCGAGATCTGGTCGCCGACCTCGACGGGACCGGGCGACGTGCGTGATCGGCGGGTTCATCACACCAGGCTGCCGCGCAAGGCGCGGTTTCGTTCGGAGAGCGGGGGCGGAAGTTTCAGCGCGACTGACGGGTCGACATCGGAAACCTCAACGCTCGTTCTTCGCGAGACGTGCCCTGACCTTGTCGGACCTGAGCTCGCGCAGCGCATCCGTGGCCACCCAGCGGGCAGCCCGGGTCGACGGATCGCCCCCGCGCGCTCCGTCGGCGCGCTTGTTCGCGGCGGCGAGGATCCGTTCCGCGCAGCCGACGGCGGCCGCGTGGAGCGCCCGGTTGCGCTTGCCGATGTTGCGCACCGCCCAGTTGACCGCCTTCTTGACGAAGTTGCGCTCGTCGAAGGCGCCCCGCTCGATGACCGGCAGCAGCTTCAGGAAGGCTCGGTCGCTGGCCGCCTTGTCGTGCACCGCGAGCCCCGCCATCAAGGCGAAGCCTCCGCGAATCACCCACTCCTCCTCGCGCCTCGCCCATTCGGCGGCCTTCGTCCAGGCGTGTCGCGTCAGGTCGAAGAGGCTCGTCGTCGCCTGGTCGCAGAGGTCCCAGGAGTCGAAGTCGCGGGCCCATGCCTCCATCTGCTCCTCGGTGACCTCGGCCGGGTCGTCGACGAAGCACGCTAGGAGCCGAGCCTCGTGGTTCCCGGTCGCCCAGAGCGCGAGCGCCAGACCGTGATCCCGGCCGAGGTGCTTGGCGAGCTTCCGGAGCTCGTAGACGGACACGCCGAACGCGTTCTCGACGTTGATGCCGTAGCGGGCCATGCCAGCGCGGTTCTTCTCGCTGCCCATCGCCCGGAGCTCGTCGAGGATGGGCCCCACGTAGTGCTCGTAGACCTCACCGCGAGCGGGAATCACACTTCACGTGTCACCTCGGCGCGTGGCGCACGCCGCCCTGGACCGTTGCCTGGTCACGTGGGCCTCGCGCGAGCCGAGCGGCATCTCTCACTTGATGGTCTTCACCAGCGGAATCCCGTTGAGCCCGGAGGGAATGTAGACGGTGGTGTGGTTTGCCGAGGACGCCATCTTCTCCTGCGCCTTGATCGCCTGGTGCTGAAGATAGTTGGCGGTCAGCGTGGCATCGTGGTGCAGGGTCGCATCAAGCAGCACCTGCACC
>DYIW01000312.1:0-4104 GCA_020723465.1 Phycisphaera mikurensis | reverse complement strand
TGGCATCGATGATCCGCTGGGCCTCGGCGATGCCTTTGGCTTCCTCGACGCGCACCTGGGCCTCCTGCTTGGCGATGGCGATCTCGAACTTCTTTCGCTCGAGCTCGGTCTCCTTGGCGATCTTCTGCTCCTGCGCGACGGCGACGGACTGGGGCAGATTGATGGTCCCGACGACGATGCTCTGCACCTCGAAGGGCTTCCCTTTGAGGAAGGTGAGGAACTTGCCGCGGACCTTCTCGCCGATCTCGTTCCGCTTGTCCTTCGCCTCGAGAGCCTTGAAGCCAGAGACCGCTTCGTACACCGCGTTGCGGAAGGGCTGCTCCAGGTTCCGCTTGTACCAGTCGCCGCCGCCGTAGACCTCGACGATCTCCTTCACCGAGCCCGGCCTCGGCCTCATCACCACGTGTGCGCTGAAGGTGAGGCTCAGGTTGTCCGCCGACATGATCTGGAACTTCTCGCTGTGCGTCGACCAGCGGAACTCCACGTTCTCGACGGAGAGCAGCCATCCGAGGCCAGGCGAGGTGGGCCCGACCTGCGCCGAGTGGAACTTGACGGCGCCAATGATCGCACCCCGCCGCACGTAGCCTTCGTGACCGGCGGGTGTCTCCGGGTTCTTGCAACCGACGAGCAGCAGGCTCGTGAGCAGCACAGCAGCGGCCCCACTCCCCATCACCCTACTCTTGCGATCTGTCATGACGAGCCTCGGATCTCTCTGGCCGCGATCGCGGCCCCTGCGGGTTTGCGGCCAGCCGAGCCAGCGCTGGGCGGCTCCCAGCTGCCGCGAGATCTCAGCCCTGGCTGCGCTGGCTGCCGTGTGGATGTCTCGGCGCACCATGGGACACGGTAGCCGCCCGGCGACACTTCGACAAATGGATAAACTGGCGTTGCCGGTTCGCTCCTATCGAACTAACGTCCTGCCCATGGAATGGGTCAACTATCACCACCTGCTCTACTTCTGGCTCGTGGCGCGCGAGGGCAGCCTGGCCCGCGCCGCCGCCGAGCTCCGACTTGCGCAGTCCACGGTCAGCAAGCAGATCCACCTCTTCGAGCACGTGCTCGGCCACGATCTCTTCGCCAAGAGCGGCCGTCGGCTGGTCCTGACCGAGAGCGGGCGAGTGGTCTACCGTTACGCTGACGAGATCTTCGGCCTCGGGCGCGAGATGCTCGACACCCTGAAGGACCGCCCCGTGGGCAGACCGCTGCGGGTGACGGTCGGGATCGCCGATGTGGTTCCCAAGCTGATCGCGGAACGCGTTCTCTCGCCGGCGCTGCAGCGGATCGGACCGGTTCGACTGGTCTGCAAGGAGGACCGGTCCGATCGACTGCTCGCCGACCTCGCCCTCCACGAGCTCGACGTGGTCCTCACGGATGCGCTGGCAAGCCCGAACGTGAAGGTCCGCGCCTTCAACCACCTCCTCGGAGAGTCAGAGATCGCGTTCTTTGGCCGCGCGGACCTGGCGACCAGGTTCCGCCGCAGGTTTCCGGGCTCGCTCCACGGCGCTCCGATGTTGCTGCCGACCGAGAACACCGTCCTGCGGCGGTCGCTCGATCAGTGGTTCGAGGCGCAGGACGTTCGGCCCATCGTCGTGGGCGAGTTCGAGGACAGCGCGCTGCTCGATGTCTTCGGGCTCCAGGGCGCCGGGCTCTTCCCCGCGCCCGCTGTCATCGCCAAGGAGATCGAGGCCCAGTACAAGGTGCGGTCGATCGGGAGGGTGCCGGAGGTGCGCGAACGCCTGTACGCCGTGACGGTCGAGCGCCGGATCAAGCACCCAGCCGTGGTCGCCATCTGCGAGGCGGCGAGGACGCTGGTTTTCGGCGAGCAGTGAACCCGAGGATGGCCGTCGCGCTGCACCCGTGGTCAGTGCGTCCGCGCCAGCTTCGCGCGCGAGCACGTCAGGCGAGAAACTCCGGAGGGATCGGGTAACCGGCGCCCTCGAGGAGGTCGAGCAGGGCGAGGCGCTTCTCCCTCCACTCGGGGGTGAAGAGCGGCGCGCAGGCGAGCACCGAGGCCTTCTCCGTCAGCAGCTTGGCGGCGAAGGCGAGGCACGTCGACTCGCCGCAGGCCTTGCAGTTCGTCGCCGGGAGCCCCTTGAAGACCTGGATGGCGCTGAGCTGCTGGCCTCGCTCGTAGGAGGGCGCGAGGCTGGCACGGCGCTCCCAGGTGTCGTTGATGAGCGCCATCCACCACTCGAGCTCCTCGCGCGCGTGGTCGAGATCGCGGAGCTTCGCCCCGGCGATGCGGCGCGCGCGCAGGCTGAAGCACATGCCGCCCCGGTTCGTCGTCAGCGACGGCGGCCGGGGGTTGAACACAGCCCGCTTGAGCACGGCGTTCAGGTAGGGCAGCACCTCGTCGAGCTCCGCATCGAGCTGCGCGGTCACGCGGATCTTGGCGGTGTCGGCGAGGCAGGGCACCACGGAGATGAGCTCCCAGCGACTCACGAGCGGCATGCGGACCTGCCCACGAGGCGCGAGACCACGGCGGCGACCTCGTCGATCTCCGACGGCGAGTTGCCCTGGCCGAGGCTGAAGCGAATCGAGCAGCGCGCCTCGTCGGGCGAGACGCCCATCGCCAGGAGCACGTGAGAGGGCGTGGTCTGCCCCGTCGTGCAGGCCGAGCCCGTGCCCACCTCGATCCCCTCCTCGTCCAGGGACAGGACCAGCTCCTCGGCCTCGCGACCCGGGAACGAGACATTGAGCACGTTGCAGAGCCCGCGCTCGAGGTCGCCGTGGGCTCTCGCCCCGGGAACGGCGGCCCGGAGCTGATCCCACAGGCGGTCACGGAGTGAGCGCACGCGGGCCGTCGTCTCGGCGAGCCGCTGCCTTGCCAGCTCAGCCGCGACGCCGAGGCCGTGAGCACCCGGTACGTTCTCGCTGCCCGGACGGACCCCCCGCTCCTGGGACCCGCCCGCGAGCACGGACTGGAGCACGGTTCCTCTCCGCATCCAGAGCGCGCCAACGCCCCTCGGGCCGTGCAGCTTGTGGCCGGAGAGGGAGAGGAGATCGACGCCCAGCGCGGCGACGTCCACCGGCAGCCTTCCCAGCGCCTGGACCGCGTCGCAGTGAAGCGTCACCCGGCGCTCGCGACAGATGGAGGCGATCTCGGGGAGCGGATTGACGGTGCCGACCTCGTTGTTGGCGAGCATCACCGAGCAGAGCGCGGTCCTCGGGGTGATGGCCCTTCGCACGGCGTCGGGGTCCACCCGCCCGAGGCCGTCCACGGGGAGGTAGGTCACCCGCAGCCCGCGCTGCTCGAGCTGCGCGCAGGTTCGCAGGACCGCCTTGTGCTCGGCCATCGCGGTGATGAGGTGATCCCCTCGTCCCGGACCCAGGCTCCCGGTCAAGGCCAGGTGGTCGGACTCCGTTCCGCCCGACGTGAACACGACCTCGGAGGGATCGCTCGCGCCGATGAGCGAGGCGACGCGAGCCCGCGCCGCGTCCAGCGTCGCTCGCGCCTCTCGTCCGTCACGGTACAGCGTCGACGGGTTGCCCCACGCCTGCGCCATCGCCCAGGCGACGGCAGCGACGACCTCGCGGTCCGGCGCGGTCGTCGCGTTGTGGTCGAGGTAGATGCTCATGATCGTCCCTGCACCCGCCTCCTCCGTTCAGCTCCCCTGCGCGTCGACGACGATCTGCGGCTCGATCAGGATCGCGGACTTCACCGAGTTCGCCACCAGGCTGTACTTCTGGGCCGCGGCGAGCGCGCGTCGGACCCGCGCCTCCACCGCGTGGGGCGCCTCGTCGCCGGCGGCGACCCGGATCCGCGGCGCGAACCTGAGCTCGGTGAAGATCTCGGTCCGGTCGAGCTCGATCCGCTTCTCGCCCTCGGTGCGACACTCGTAGGAGAGGAGCTTGAGCTTGAAGCGCTCACAGGCCCAGATGAACATCAGCATCACGCAGGTGTTGGCCGCCGCGACGAACGCATCCTCGGGGGTGAGGACGTCCGCGTGGCCCTGCGCGTCCGGCGGCGCCGAGAAGCGGAGCTCCGGGCCGTTGCCCAGAGCGAGGTGCCCCCAGTGCTCGCCCGTCCACTTCACCGTGGTGTGATAGGTGGCGGTGCGGCTCATGACCCGCGCTCCTTCTCCGCGCAGAACCGCGCGTACTCCC
>DYIW01000311.1 GCA_020723465.1 Phycisphaera mikurensis | reverse complement strand
AGCCGACGAAGCCGAGCACGAGTCTCCCGGCGACGCCCAGGCGGACCTTGGCCTGTTCGTCGCGCGGCGCGTGCAGCCATTCCTGCGCCACGCCGTTCGGCACGACGTGGACCTTCTCCGCCGGCACGCCGTCTTCGATCAGGATGTCGCGCAGCACGCCGGTGACGGCGAGCACGGCGTCGGCCGCGGCGATCGTCGCCACTTCCTCGCGCAGCGCCGCCTCGCTCCGCGCGCCGCGGCCGAGTTCCGCCTCCTCGCGCGCCAGCGGCGCGTTCACCTCGAGCAGCAGCGGCAGCGCCAGCCGCCGCGCCGCGCGCACGCCGGCGCGATTCCTCAGGGCGTGCCGCTCGTACAGGACCTCCGCCCCGGCCGCGCGCCCCAGCCGGGCGAGGCGGCGCGCGAAGAGCGCGTCGTAGGCGCGCGCGGCGAGCGGCAGGAGCGCGTGCGGCAAGAGGGCGCGCAGGCGCCCGACGCCTCTGCGATGTCCGCCCATCGCGCCGGCCGCACCGCGGCCGCCCGGCCCCACCACGGTTACCTGGTGGCCGAGCGCCCTGAGCGCCGCCACCAGTTCCGAGATGTGCACCTCCTGGCCGTCGCGCGAGGCGGTGCGATGGTGGTAGAGGATCCTCACCGCCCTTCTCCCCGGCGTGACGCCCGGCGCCGCAGCACCTCCTGGAAGACGCGCTCCAGCCCCAGGGACGTCTCGCGCCAGCCCATGCCCTGAGCGTAGCGCCGCACGCGCTCGCGGTCGAAGCCGCGCGTGAAGGCGGCCTGCAGTGCGGCGGCCAGGGCCTCGGCGCTCCGCTCCTGTACCAGCAGACCGACCGACTCGTCGGCCACCACCTCGGGCGAGCCGTGCACCGCGGTGGCGACCACCGGCGTGCCGCAAGCCATGGACTCGAGCAGCACGTTGGGCCAGCCCTCGCGGCTCGACGCCAGGACCGACAGGTCGGAGCTGGAGTAGAGCGCCGCGAGCGCGTCGTGCTCCACCGCGCCCAGGAAGCGCACCCGCTCGGCGAGGCCGAGCTGCGCGGCCAGGGCGCGCAGGGCGCCCTCCTCGGGCCCGTCGCCCGCGATCACGGTGTAGGGGCGCTCGGCAGCCGGCATGAGGGCGAGCGCGCGCAGCAGCAGGTCGTGTCCCTTGCGCGGCACGAGCAGGCCGACCGACGCCAGCACGCGCCCCTGCTCGGGCAGGCCGAGGCCGCGGCGGCACTCGTCCATGGGCAGCGGCCGGAAGCGCTCCGCGTCCACGCCGTTCCTCAGGACCGTCACCCGCGCCGGATCGGCGCCCGCCTCGACCGCCAGGCCGGCGAGCGCCCGGGACACGGCCACGAGCGCGTCCGCCGCGCGCAGAGCGTAGCGCACCTGCGCGGCGGTGGCTTTGAGCCCGGGCAGGAGGTTGACGTCGGTGCCGCGCACGGTGAGCACCAGCGGCACGTCCAGGCGGTGCCGCAAGAGCGCGGCCGCGAAGCCGTCCGGATAGGCGTAGTGGGCGTCGATCAGGTCGAAAGGAAACGCGCGCCGCAGGCGGCGGACCGCGCCGCGCACGCCGACGTAGTAGGAAAGGCCCTGCAGCGCCACGCCGATGCGCGGCAGCATCAGGTAGCGCGGGCGCAGGATCTCGAAGCCGGCCCACTCCTCGCGCCGCGGGGCGCGCGCGAACTGGCCGTAGCGGCGGCTCGGCAGGAAGCGCGGGAAGAAGGGCACGGGCGAGACGACGCGCACTTCGGCCCCGCTGTGACGGCGAAAGTCGGCCAGGCGCTCCTTGACGAACACGCCGTGCCGCGGAGCGGCCGCACCGGGAAAGAGCGAGGTCAGGGTCAGGATCCTCAAGAGGGCATCCAGCGCCGCCGCCAGCGGCCGAAGCAGAGGAGCAGCCAGAGCTCCGCCGTGCGATCGCGGCGGCGCGCGCGCTGTTCCGCGAGCAGCTCCGCCGCGCGCTGCCGGTCGAAGAAGCCCTGCAGCGGCGAGCCGGTCGCGACCAGCTCGTCCAGCTCGGCGGCCAGCGCCGTCTCGAGCCAGCGCGCGGCCGGCAGGTCGAAGCCGTGCTTCCTGCGGTCGATGGTCGCGTCCGGCAGGATGCCGCGCAGGGCGCGCTTGAACACCAGCTTGCCCGAGCCGCCGCTGAGCAGCAGGCGCGATGGCAGGCAGGTGGCGAACTCCACGAGCTCATGGTCGAGGAGCGGCACGCGCACCTCGAGGGAGTGCGCCATCGAGGCGCGATCCACTTTGGCCAGGATGTCGTCCGGCAGCCAGGTCTCGAGATCCAGGGCGCGCACGCGCAGCAGCGGATCGGCCAGCGCGCGGCGCGCGGCGATCTCGCGGAAGCGTTCGAGCGGCGTGTAGCCGCCGGCCGCTGCCAGCAGGTCCGGATCGACGAGACGTGCGACCTCCTCCGGCGCGACCCGCGCCACCGAGCGGCAGTAGGCATCCACCGGGTCGCGCGCCAAGTTCTGGATCAGGGTCTTGGCGCGCAGCGGCCGCGGCAGGCGGTCCGCCTTGGGGAGCAGCGCGCCGAGCGGCCCGAACAGGACGCGGCGCAGCGCCCCCGGGACGAGAGCGCGCACGCGGTTCTCGAAGCGGTCGAAGGCGTAGCGCCGGTAGCCGCCGAACAGCTCATCCCCGCCGTCCCCGGAGAGGGCGACCGTGACGCGGCGCCGCGTGGCCTGACAGAGCAGGTAGGTGGGCACGTTCGACGGATCGGCGTGCGGCTCGTCGAAGGCGGCGGCCACCCCGTCGAGCGCCTCCGGCGCGGCCCGCACCTCCTCCTCGACGGGAGTGACGCCGAGGTGGCGCGCCACCTCCCGGGCCGGGCCGCGCTCGTCGCAGGCGGCATCCTGGAAGCCGACGGTCACGGCGTTCACCGAGGTGCCCACCGCGTCCACCATGGCCGCCACCACGGCCGAGGAGTCGATTCCGCCGGAAAGGAAGCAGCCGAGCGGGACCTCGGCCACCAGGCGGCAGCGCACCGCGTCCTGCAGCAGCTCGAGCACGCGCGCGGCGGCCTCGTCCAGGCCGAGCGGCTCGACCGCGAAGGGCGCCTCCCAGTACCGCTCGCGCCGTGCGCCGCCCCGCTCGAGGATGAGCACGTGCCCGGGTGGCAGCTTCTCGACGCCGGCCAAAATGGTGGCCGGAGCCGGTACATAGCCGAGCGTGGCGTAATCGAGGAGCGCCCGCGGCGCCACGCGGCGCGGCAGAGCGGCCAGCGCCATGAGCGCCTTCAGCTCCGAAGCGAAGTAGAGCACGCCGCCCGCGGAGGCGACATGCAGCGGCTTCTTGCCCAGACGGTCGCGCGCCAGCACCACGCGGCCGGCGTCCTGGTCGTGAATGGCGAAGGCGAACATGCCGCGCAGCCGCTCCGCGACGCCGCGCGCGCCCCATTCCTCGTAGCCGTGCAGGATGACCTCGGTGTCGGAGCGGGTGCGGAAGCGGTGCCCCTTGTCCTGCAGCAGGCCGCGCAGCTCGACGAAGTTGTAGATCTCGCCGTTGAACACCACGCAGGCGCGGCCGCTCTCGTTGTAGATCGGCTGGTCGCCCCCTTTGCGGTCGATGATCGAAAGGCGGCGGAAGGCGAAGCCCACCGAGCCGCCGAGATGGAAGCCCGCGGCGTCCGGGCCGCGGTGCACCAGCGCGGCCGCCATGCGCTCCAGCTCCTCGCGCCGCACCGGCGGCGCGCCAGCCTCGAGCCGCAGGATTCCCGCTATGCCGCACATGCCGCGCTCCCGCCGCCCCTCACCAGGCGCCGCCCGCGAACGACGGACCGCGCTCGCGGATGAGCAGCCGCGCCGGGCCGCGCCGCCCGGTTCGCAGCCGCTCGCGACGCACCATCTCCGCCAGGGCGATGGGGTAGAGCGCCACTCCGACCGCGATCTCCTGGTAGACGAAGTCGAAATGCCCGCGGTTCAGGAACATCGCGCCCATCAGGAAGCCGTAGAGCGACACCTCGATGATGCACGCGTAGTAGCCGATCCAGGGCGGGCCGTCGCGCACGCGGTTCAGGCGCTGCAGGCGGCGCATCAACAGAATGGTCGATCCGAGGGCCGCCAGGAAGAAGAGGAACGAGACCGTGCCGGTCTCGGCCCAGATCTGCAGGTAGGAGTTGTGGGCCACGCGCACCACCGACTTGTCTACATCGGGATCGAAGTCCTTGTAGGCGTAGACGAAGTTCTGGAAGCCGACGCCGAGCAGCGGATGCGCGATGATCATCTCCCGGGCCACGCCCCACGCCCGCAGGCGCCCGATGGCCGAGGCGTCCTCCCGGGCGGCGGTTCTGATCGACGCGATGCGTTCCCGGTAGTCCGCCGGGATGAAGATCAGGAAGAGCACGCCGGCGGCCAGGGCGCCTGGGATGGCGAGGCGCTTGTAGCGCGACTTGAGCACCAGGGCGAAGAACACCGTGGCCAGGGCCAGGAAGCCGCCGCGCGACCCGGTCATGACGATGGTCATGACGGTGAGGAAGACGGCGGCGCGCAGGAACAGCTTGAGGCGCCGGTCCTCCTCGGCGAAGGCCAGGTAGTAGAGGAACGGGATGTTCATCACCATGGCCAGGGAGAAGTCGTTGTTGTCGAGCAGCAGGCCGCCCGGCCCGCGGATGATGCGGGCGTCCTGGAGGATCAGCCCCCAGATGCCGCCCTTCACCCCGTAGAAGGCGAAGGACAAGGCCATGAGCAGCACCAGCACGCGCACGCGGTTCTTGCTGTCGAGCTGCGCCGTGGTGAACACCGCCACCGCGATCACCTTGAGGAACTCGATGAACTTGCCCGTCGCGCTCTCGGTGTGGTAGTAGGCGAAGAGGTAAGAGAGGGACACCATCGCCGCCAGGGCGATCATGTAGAAGTTGCGCCGATCGCGGCGCAGGAAGGGGCGCTTGTCGAAGAGGAACCAGCCGAGGAACATGACCGCGCCCACGATCAGCGAGAAGCGGAAGCTGCGCGCCGCTCCCCAGGAGAGGTCGGGAGCCCGCATATAGGCCAGCCAGGTGAACAGCAGCAGGCCGTAGAAGGGACGCAGGAAGGCGAAGGGCAAGGCTCCGAAGACCACGGCGAAGACGACCACGTCCCGCACGGGTCACTCCTCCTGCGCCGGCGCGACGCTCGCGCCGCGGTCCGACCGACCGAGAGCTTGCTCCAGCTCGCGCTCGAGCAGGGAGGTGAGGTGCTCGTAGCCGAAGCGTTCAACCGCGGCCGCGCGGCCGCCGGCGGCGGGGAAGCGCCGCAGGCCGGCGAGGATCGCCTCGGGATCGTCCGGGTCGGCCAGCAGGCAGGGCGCGCGCGCCTGCTCCAGCACCGTGGCGATGGCCCCGTCGCGCCGCGCCAGCGCCAGGATCGGCCGGCCGGCCGCGAGGTACTCGAACAGCTTGGACGGCACCTGCACCTCCGGCTGCCGGCCGCTCGGGCCGAGGAGCAGCAGGCCGTCCGCGGCCTGGCAGCGCCGGAAGGCCTCGGCGTGCGCCACCGGCCCGCTCACCACGAAGTGCCCACCCAGCCCGAGTTCCTGCAGCTCGCCGGCAAGGCGCGGCCCCTCGTCTACCGGGCCGATCTGCTCCACCAGGACGCGCGCGAACAGCGCGGCGTCGCTGGCCTTCAGCCGCGCCAGCGCCCGGACCAGTCCGGCCGGGTAGCGCCGCCCGTAGATCGCGCCGATGTGCACGAGCCGCAGTGAGCCATTGCCGGCGCGCGGCGCGGGCGGGCGCTCGAGCAGGTCAGGATCGATGCCGTTGTTGATGGTGCAGAACTTGTCCAGCTCGGGATAGCGCGTGCGGTAGAGCGCCTCGGCCTGCACCGTGTTGAGGATCACCCGCGCCGCTCCGCGCAGGACCGCCTCCTCGCAAGCGGCGTCCAGGCGGCGCTGGCTCGCGTAGGGATTCGCGTGGAAGGGATTCAGCGTCCAGGGATCCCTGAAGTCGGCGACCAGCGGGATGCCCAGGATGCGCGACAGGAGCAGGCCGACGACGTGCGCCGAATAAGGCGGCGCGGTGCTGTAGAGCACGCCCGCAGCCACCTGCCGCCCAAGAAGCACGCCGCGCAGCACGGCCGGCGCCACCCAGGAGACGTAGCGGTCCGGGATCATGAACAGCCGGCTGGCGTAGTCGAGACCCGTCTGCAGGAGCCCCGCGCGCCGCCCGGGCGCGGCGCCGTCGCCCGCGGGCATGACCGCCGCCGCCGTGCCCGCGTCACGCCTGCCGCGCAGCCGCGCCAGCACGAGATACGGATCGAAGTGCCCGGCGCGCACCACGCGCACGCGCTCCGGCACGCGCGCGAGCAGCCCCAAGTCCTCCGCCTGACCGGCGATGGACGAGGTGGTCAGCACCGCGACGCGGCAGCCGCGCTGGCTGAGCAGGCGCGCGAAGTTGAGCGTGCGGTGCGTTCCCGCCGCGGCGATCGGCGGGAAGTGGAACGCGACCATGAGGACGTTCTGCGCGCGCGGACTCACCGGGATTCGGTCTCTCCTGTGGGAGCGGCACCGACTCTAGCGGTCCGGCCGCCGCGACGAAGGGGAGCGGCAGCACCGGACGCCACATTTCCGTCGGGCGCGGACGCTCCGCGCC
>DYIW01000310.1 GCA_020723465.1 Phycisphaera mikurensis | reverse complement strand
GCCAGCAGGCACTCGCCGAGCACGGCGCGCGCGCCCGCGGCATACGAGCTGTCCTTGCGCTCGAGGAGCAGGCGCTCGGCGAGCACGCGCGCGTCGGCCGGCCGGCCGGCGTTCAGGCTGGCCGCGGCCGCGGAGTAGAGGGCCTGATCGCTCTTCGACGCGGCGTAGGCCTCGGCCGCCTCGGCGCTGCGGCCGAGGTCGAACAGCAGGTCGCCGCGTGCGACCTGGCAGCGTTCGCAGAGCTCCGCCTCGGGCTTCAACGCCAGGGCGCGCTCGCAGTCGGCGAGCGCGCCGGCCGGGTCGCCGGCCGCGGCGCGCGCGCGCGACCGCCAGTAGAACCGCTCCGCGTCCTCCTCTGCCGCGGCCGAGGAGAGCACGGCCGCGGCCGCCTCGGCCTGGCCCGCCTTCAATAGATGGATGCCGCACTGCAGCGTGGCCTCGGCGGCGTAGCGGCTCCCGGGCACGCGCTCCACCACCTTGCCGAACATCTCGGCAGCGGCCGCGTGCTCGTTCAGCTCGCCGAGCGCGAAGCCCGCGCCGCGCAGGGCCGCGTCCAGGAAGGGGCCATCCGCGACCTGGGCGTACGCGGCGAGCGCCTCGCGCGGGCGTCCAGCTTCGAGGAGGCACTCCCCGGCCAGGAAGCGCAGCTCGCCCTCGAGGGCGTCGCCGCCGTGCCGGCGCAGGAAGTCGTCGATGGCCGCGAGGGCCGCGTCGTGCTCGCCTGAGCGGAAGCGGCACCAGGCGATCCCGTAGCGCGCCTCGCGCGCGTAGCGCCCCTCGGCGTCGGCCGCGAGCGCCTGCTCGTAGAGCGGCCGCGCGGCGGCGAAGTCGCCCTGGCGGAAGGCCGCCTCGCCCAGGAGGAAGGTCGCCGGCAGGCGCAGGTAGGGGCGATCGAACGCGAGCGCGCGCCGGAGCGCGGCCTCCGCCTCGGCGAAGCGCCCGGCCCGCAGCTCGCACTCTCCGAGGCGGAAGGCGGCCTCGGCCGCGAACTCGAAGTCCGCGACATCCGCGAGGCGGCGGAAGTGGGGCGCGGCCTCGGCGACACGTTCCAGCTCGAAGAGCGCCGTGGCCAGCCGGTAGCGCGCGTGCGCTTCGCGCGCGTGGCCGCGGTGCTCCTCGAGGAAGGCCTCCGCCTCCTTCACGGCCAGCTCGTACATCCCCTTCTCGCACAGACCGGCGATGAACTGGTACTGGTCGTCGGCTTCGTCGGGGGCGGGCAAGAGGAGCGCGAGGAGCAGGACGAGGGTCGAGGGCATGCGGGTCCCCTCCTGGGCACGAGGGCGGTTTGGTGCCGCGCCGGTCCGGCCCGGGAGGGAACCGCGGCCGCGCCGGCGGCGGAACTCCTATACGTTTAGGAGTTCGGGCGTGTGAGGGCGCCAGGATTTTTCCGCGGCGAGGGGCGCCGCGCGGCCGGGAGCCGGCGCGGGGGGAGACGGCCGCTGTGCCACTGACCGCCCGGATCTACGCGTGGCGCAAGGGTCCAGAGCCTCCTCGCGGAGAACCCCAGGCCCTCGAACGTCTTGAGGCCACCAGTCGGCCGAAGGGTCCTCCGGCTTCCAACCACCGACTTCAGACTTCGAACTCGCGGCGGCGCCGGCTGGACCGCACCCGTGAGCGCCAACACATTTGGTGCGGCGCCGCCGCGATGCGGCAAGGCGGGCGCGGATTGACACTTCCGGCGCGGAGCCTCTATGGTGCGCCCTTCCCGCGCGTCGTTTCGCCGGCCCGCACGGTGCTTCGGGGCGGCGCTGCGCCGCGCGCGATCGGAGGAAGCCCGTCATGGACCTCGGCAAGATCCAGGCCGCTCTCAGGGACGCCCGGCTCGACGGGTGGCTCTTCTACGACTTCCACAACCGGGACGTGCTCTCCTACCGCGTCCTGGGAATGGACCCGGCCAAGTTCACCTCGCGGCGCTGGTTCTACTTGATCCCGGCCGCGGGAGAGCCGCGCAAGCTCGCGCACCGCGTGGAGCCGACCAAGCTGGACCAGCTCCCCGGCAAGAAGGAGATGTACCTCTCGTGGCGGGAGCTGCACCGGAAGATCGGCGAGCTCCTGCGCGGCACGCGGCGCGTGGCCATGCAGTACTCGCCGCTCAGCAACATCCCCTACGTGTCCATGGTGGACGCCGGCATCCTCGAGCTGGTGCGCCAGACGGGCGTCGAGGTCGTGTCCTCGGCCGACCTGGTGCAGACCTTCGAGGCGGTCCTGGACGAGGCCGCGTATCAGAGCCACGTGGAAGCGGCCGCGCGCGTGGACCGCATCCGCGCCGAGGCCTTCGCCGAGGTCGGCCGCAGGATCCGCTCGGGGAGCCCGCCCACGGAGTACGAGATCCAGCAGTTCATCGTGCGCCGCTTCGGCGAGGAGGGCCTCACCTGCAAGGGGGAGAACCCGATCGTCGGCGTGAACGACCACCCGGCCAACCCGCACTTCGAGCCCACGCCCGAGAACAGCTACACCATGCGCCCGGGCGACACGCTGCTCATCGACCTGTGGGCCAAGCTCGACCGCCCCAAGACCGTGTTTTACGACATCACCTGGTGCGGGTTCATCGGCCGGGAAGCGGTGCCGCCGCGCTACGCCGAGATCTTCCAGACGGTGCGCGACGCGCGCCGCGCAGCCGTGGACTTCGTGCGCCGGCGCTTCGCCGCGAAGGAACCGGTGCACGGCTACGAGGTGGACGACGCCTGCCGCAAGGTGGTGGCCGACGCCGGCTACGGCGCCGAGTTCGTGCATCGCACCGGCCACTCGATCGGCGAGGAAGTGCACGGCAACGGCGTGAACATCGACAACCTCGAGACCAGGGACGAGCGGCTGCTCGTGCCCGGGATCTGCTTCTCCGTCGAGCCCGGCATCTACCTCGAGGGGGAGATGGCGGCGCGCTCCGAGATCGACGTGTTCATCACGCCCGCCGGCGAGGTCACGGTCGCCGGCGAGCAGCAGGACGAGCTGGTGATCGTGGACGTGTGAGGCGCGCGCGGCCGCCCGCGGAGACCATGCAATGAGTTACTACGTGTGGATCATCCTCGCCTACCTCCTGGTGCTCCTCGGCTTCAACTTCTGGAGGTCCTTCCAGGTCAAGAGCCAGGAGGACTTCATGGTGGCCGGGCGCTCCCTGTCCATGACCGTCCTGGTGTTCACCCTGGTGTGCACCTGGATCGGCTCGGGCACGTTCATCGCCGGGGCGGAGTTTGCCCACCAGGCCGGGTTCTCGGCGCTGTGGATGGCGGCCGGCGCCTGGGTGGGCATCGTCGTCATCTACTTCCTGGCGGCGCGCATCCGGACGTTCGGGCAGTACACGATCGGCGACATCCTGGAAGTGCGCTACGGCAAGTTCGCGCGGCTGTTCGGGGCGCTCGCGCTGATCGTCAGCTTCACCGCCATCGTCAGCTACCAGTTCCGCGCTGGCAGCCTGATCCTCAACATCATCACCGGCGGCGAGGGCAACCGCTCGGTGCTGACGCTGGCGAACGGCGAACACCTCTCGGTCAAGGACCTGCGCGAGTACATGTCGTCCACGGTCGAGCTCAGAAGCGGCGAGAGCATCGAGGCATTCAACGGCAGGCGGGACGAGGGCGCCGGCGTCTACCGGTACTACGACGAACAGGGCGCGGAGCGCACGGTCGCCGCGGCGGACGTGGCGCGGGTCACGGTAGATGAGGACGAAGACAAGAGAACGGTGTACCTCTACCGCGCGGACGACGGCGGGATTGTTCGCCTGTCTTCCACGGAGGTGCAGGACAAGGAGCTCGACGCGACGGTCTCGCGCACCAACGGTGCGATCATCGCGGCGATCTTCGTCATCTTGTTCACCGCGCTGGCCGGCATGATGGCCGTGGCGCACACTGACCTGTTCAACGGCATCATCATCCTGGTGGCGTGCGTCGTGGCGGTGCCGTTCGTGGTGATCAACGCCGGCGGCATGGAGGAGGCGGTGAAGGTCCTGCCCGCCGGCCACTTCCGGGTCGTCAACGAGACCTTCGGCAGCTACCCCCTGCTCAAGGCGGGCAGCTACTTCCTGGCGACGCTGCTGCTGCTGCTCGGCATCCAGTCCATGTACCAGAAGTTCTACGCGGCGCGCACGCCACGCGAGGCGAAGAACGCGGTGGCCTGGTGGGTGCTCGGCACGATCGCCGTGGAGACCATCGTCGTGGTCATCGCCGTGTTCGCGACCGCCAAGCTCTACAGCAAGGGGTTCGACCCGGCCACGATGGTGCTGGCCGCGGCGCGCTACATGGTCCCGACGCCGGTCGGCATCCTCCTGCTCGGCGCCGCCTGCGTGGTGGTGCTGTCCACCGCGATGAACTACCTGCTGTCGCCGACCACGAACATCATGCGCGACATCTACCAGCGCTTCATCAACCCGAGCGCGAGCCAGCAGGCGATGGTCCGCGGCCAGAAGGTGATGGTGGTGCTGCTCGGCATCGTGGCGCTGTGGGTCGGGCTCGCCCTGAAGTCGGTGCTCGACATGGCGTTCTTCGCCTACACGATCTACGGCGTCGCGATCACGCCGGCGCTCCTGGCCGCGCTCATCTGGAAGCGGGCGACCAAGGCCGGCGGGCTGGCCTCGATCGTGGCCGGCACCGTGGCCTGCGTCGGCCTGAAGCTCTTCAGCGCCTTCGGCCCGGAGGAGCTCAACCCGGAAGGGGATCCGTTCGGCATCCCGCTCATCTACCCGTCCTTCGTGGCCTCGTTCCTGGCGCTCGTGCTGGTGAGCTATCTGACGCCGCCGCCCTCGCAGGAGGTGCTGGACAAGGTCTTCAATCCGAAGCCGCAGGCTTCGGCCTAGGCCCTTGCCGTACGTCTGGACCATCCTCGCCTACATGACGCTCCTCTTGAGCGTCGGGGCGTACCTGGCGCGGCGCGTCAAGGGGCAGGAAGACTTCATGGTCGCTGGCCGCAGGCTCACGGCCCCGGTGCTGGTGGGCACGCTGCTCGCCACGTGGATCGGCTCCGGCGATCTGTTCAGCGTGGCCGACCTGAGCTACCGCCACGGCTACTCCTCGCTGATCGGCAGCGCGGGCGGCTGGCTGGGCATCGTCGTGGTCTTCTTCATCGCCGGCCGCGTGCGGCGCTTCGGCCAGTTCACCGTGCCCGACATCCTCGAGGCGCGCTTCGACCACCGCGCGCGCATCCTCGCCACCATCACCACGGTGATCGCCTACGTCACCATCGTCAGCTACCAGTTCCGCGGCGGCGGCTGGGTGATCGAGATGGTCTCCGGCGGCCGCGTGCCCGAGGCGCAGGCCATCGCCTGGATGGCGGCCTTCGTCGTGCTCTACACCTTGACCGCCGGCATGCTCTCGGTCGCGTACCTGGACGTGATCAACGGCGTGGTCATGCTGCTCGGCTTCTTCGTCGCCGTGCCGGTGCTCATCGCGACCGCCGGCGGGGTGCCGCACCTCGCCGCGAACGTCACGCCGCGCAGCCACGCCCTGCTCGGCAACATGAGCCTGCTCGAGGCGCTGGGCTACATGATCCCCACGCTGCTCCTCGCGCTCGGCAACGGCAACATGTATCAGCGCTTCTTCTCGGCGCGCGACGAGCGCGAGGCGCGGCGCTCGGTGGTGGGCTGGGTGGTGGGCGCCGTTCTGCTCGGGTTCGCCATCCAGACCGTCGCGGTCGCCGGCAGCGCGCTCTTCAAGGGTCTGCCGGCGGACAAGTCCGGCAAGATCATTCTGCACGTCGCGGTCGAGGCCCTGCCGCTCTGGGCCGGCTGCCTGCTCATGGCGGCCATCGCCGCCATCGTCACCTCCACGGCCACGAGCTTCCTGCTGGTGCCCGCCACCAACCTGGTGCGCGACGTGTACCAGCGCTTCGTCAACCCGGGTCTGTCGGATCGCGCCAGCGTGCTCTTGTCGCGCGCGGTCGTCGTGCTCCTGGGCGGCGCGGCGTACCTGCTCATCCGCTTCTTCCGCACCGTGCTCGAGGCGGCCTACGCGGCCTACACCGTGTACGGCGCCGGGCTCACTCCGGCGCTCATGGCGACCTTCTTCTGGAAGCGCGCGACCGTGGCCGGCGGAGTGTGGTCGATGGCCTCGGGCATGGCCGTGACCATCGCCTGGGAGGTGGCGAAGAAGTCCCTCGGCCACCATCCCTGGAACGTGCCCGCGGTCTACCCGGCCCTCGCGGTCTCGGTCGCGGTGCTGGTCGTGGTCAGCCTGGCGGGCGCGCCGCCGCCGCGCGAGAAGTGGGAGCGCTTCGCGTCGCGGTAGGTCAACGTCCGCACGGGGGCGTCGGGCACCTCGCGGCGGCGCCGCGGCCGAACGTGGCGGCACGGATGACCTGGCGCCGCCCACCTTCACCCACGGACGGCCTTGGATACTCGCGAGCTCAGTCACGGGCGTTTTCGCCACGAGCGGACGACTTTGCCCATTCCCCGCTGCAGGCCGATGGTCGGTTCGATCCCTTCTCGCGGCGCCGTGTCAAGAATCGTGGATTTCATGGTTGACTTGTTGGGCCGCGCAGGCCAATTTCTGCCCAATCACATGGGCAGGAAGCGACGATCGATCCGGATCCAGCGGCAGTTCGCGTTCGCCCGGCCCGGTGGCAGGCGGCCCGGCGCCGGGCGCAAGCCCAAGGGGGAGCGGGCTGGCG
>DYIW01000309.1 GCA_020723465.1 Phycisphaera mikurensis | reverse complement strand
CTACTACTTCGGGGAATCGTCGCGTGGCGCGACGATTCCCCGAAGTAGTAGCTCACCCGCCGCCTTCCTTCCGGTTTCTCAGCTCGGCGGCTGCCCGGGTGTCGGCGAAGGTCTCCAGGAGGCGCTGATAGAGCTTCTCCGCGCGCTCGGCGTGTCCCGCATCGCGGAGCGCGTCCGCGTTCTCGAGCATCTCGCGCGCCGTGCTCTCCCGCTTGGCGGCGTTCAGGGCAGCCTTGACCTCGCGGTTCTTCACGAGCGTCGCCCGGCGTTCCTTGGCCACCTTCTCGATCACCGACTTCCGGTAGCGGCCGACGATCTCGTCCAGGCGCGCCACGGCATTCACGTAGTCCTTGGCCGTGATCAGCTCCTCGGCGGCGGCCATCTCCGCCTTGCCGCGCTCTTCGACCTTGGCCAGCAGGCCGACCGCTTCCTGAATGAGGGTCGCATTTGACTTCCGCTCGGCATAGGGCAAGGCGAACTCGATCACGCGCGCCAGGTCTCCCTGCTCCAGCCATGCCTTCGACTCCGCGAGGTTGGCGCGCAGCGTCCCGTACTCGGCCTGCGTCAGGCCGTTCGGCAGCTTCTTCTCGGCCTGGACGAAGGCGGCCAGGAACTCCTCCAGGGGATGGCGGTCGATGAGGGCGGTGATGACGGTCTGGTCGGGCAGGACGAGCATGACCTGCGGGGTCTTGAGCATCCCGTCGCGGGCGAAGTCGCGGAAGATCCCGACCTCCGCCTTGATGTGGTCGGCGCAGGAGATGCTGCCGAACTTCTTGCAGACCTTGACCTTCTTGCCGTCGCGGAGGTCCTCGCGCGCACCGTGCAGGTCCTCCTTGCCGCGGTTGCCGATGATGCTCACGGTGTGCTGCGTGGCCGCGATGAACTCGGGAGCGTTCAGCGTGTTCACCCAGACGTCGTCGTTGGCCTCCTCCTCGTCCTGGATCACGGCGATCATGATCGGCACGCCGCGCTCCGTGGCTTCCTGGAAGGCTCTCTCATAGGATTCACAGAAGACGATGCCCTTGGCGTCCTGGGCCTGCGCGGGCGCGAGGCCGGCGAGGAGAGCGAGCGCGACCGATGCTGCGCGGAACATGGTCCACCTCGAAGACGGGACGGCTGCACCACGATCGTACGGCCGGCCCGGTGACCGTCAAGCGCAGCCGGCGGCCTGCCTGGCGCTGGGCCGCGGCGCTCCTGGCGCTGCCGCTCCTTGCCGCCTGCCGGCTGCCGGTGCTGGCGGCGCCGAGCGACGTGCCGGCCGAGGCGCGTGCCGCCTACGAGCGCGGGATCGCCTCCCGCGACGGCGGCGACGCCGAGCGCGCCCTCGAGTCGTTCCGCGCGGCGATCGGCCGCGCGCCCGAGTTCGTCGAGGCACACCGCGCCTACCAGAACCTGCTCCTCGGCCGCCACCGGCGCGGGCAGCTCATCAACGAGTACCAGCGCTTCCTGGCCGAGGCGCCGGGCTCGGCGCCGCGGCGCTACCTGCTGGCGCGGCTCTGGAGCGATGCGCGGCGGCAGCGGGAGGGTTTCGAACGGGCGCTGCAGGCCGACCCGGGGCTCTACTTCGGCCACGTGGGCAGCGGCTACGCCGCTCTCGAGCTGGAGGACGCCGAGGGCGCGGCCGGCGCGTTCCGCCGCGCGCGCGCCCTGCGGCCGGAGAGGACCGAGGCGGCCCAGGGGCTGCTGCGCGTGCTCCTGGCGCGCGGCGCGGCCGAGGACCTGGAGGAGGGGCTCGAGATCGCGCACGACATCCTGGCGCGGGATGATCAGGATCTGCTGGCGCGGCGCGTGCTCCTGGCGCAGGCGCTCGCCGAGGGTCAGGCGCGCGAGGCCTGCCGGGGCGCGCTGCGCTGCGCGCTGGAAGTGCCGGGCGACGAGGCGGCCGACCTCGCCCTCGGCATGCTGGCGCGCGCCGGCGCTCCCCCGGACTTCGACCTGGCACGCGTCCTGCTCGCTTCGGCTCCAGGGGAGCACCAAGGGGCGGGGTGGCTGCTGCTCTGCGCCTTCGTGGAGGAGCGCGCCGGCGACCCGCGCGCCGCCCTGCTGCGGGTCGAGCGCGCTCCGCCCGCGGACGCGTGCCTCGAATCCGTGTCGTCCCTGCGCCGCCGCCTGCTGCTGGAGACCGGGCGGCTGAAGGCCTACCTGGAGGAGGTCTTCTCCAGGCGCTACGCCGCCGGGTTCCGCCTCGGGGACGGCGGCGCGGCGGCGGCGGCGCTCGCGGCCGTGCGCGCGGAGCTCGACAGCGGGATTCCCCGCGGCGCACGGGCGGAGGAAGCGGTGCGCGCGCTCTGCCGCCTGGGGCTGGTGGAGGCGGCCATCCTCCTGGCCGACGAGTGCCTCGAGGCCGATCCGGGCGCGCGCGGCGTCGCGCTGCTCAGGGACGAGGCGCTGCGCCACCGCGCCTTCGTGGTGCTACTTCGCGACCACTTCACCAAGCTCTACGAGGCGGGGGAGGAGCCCGCGCTGGAGGAGGTGATCGGCGATCTCCGCCGCCTCGCGCGCGAGTGCCTGGGCGAGGACATCGTCGACCCGGTGGTGGTGCGGGAGTACTTCCTGATCGGTGCCTTCCTCGATCCTGACCCGCGGAGCGGTTCCGGCCTGGCGCGCTACTTCGACCGCTTCGGCACCTTCTTCGTGGTCGGCAAGCGGCCGTGGGAGGGCCCCGAGGCGTTCGCCCTGGAGCGGATCGCAGACGGGCGGGAGGAAGTCGCCGGCCGGGACGTCTACCGCGTCGTGGGAGAGCACCTGCTCATCCCTTCGCGCACCGAGCACGCCGGCGGCGAGATCGCCGGCTTCGCCTTCGACACGTTCATCGCGCTGAACGCCGATCGCGCGCGCTCCGGGGCCGAGGCGGCCAGGTCGCTGTGGGAGCGCTCTGCCGGCGCCGGCAGCGAGCTGCTCGACGACCCGTTGCTCGCGGCAGCGGATCGCGCGGAGCGCCTGGACGTGCGCGAGCCGCTCTCGCTGGCCGCGCGCGCCACCTTCCGCTGTTTCGACGCCTGGCTGAGCGCGGGCCGGCCGGCCGAGCAGTACGCCGGACTGATGCTCGACTGCGTCGAGGCTCACGAGCAGGCGCACATCCAGGACGCGGCGCGCTTCCTGCCGCTCTGGGCGGATCTCGGGCGCAAGCTTGGGCTCCTCTGGGGCCTGCGGTTCAGCCCGGCGCGCGTCGAGGCCTGGCTCGAGGAACGCGCCCAGGCGCAGGCGCTGGCGCACGCGTCGAGTCCGCTGGCGGTGCTCGCGGCCACGGCGCCGCTCCTGCCGCTCAGCGCCGCCGCGGCGCCGCACGTGCGCGGCTACCAGGATCTCACGCGGCGGCTGGTGCTCGAGGTCGAGGAGCACCCGGGCGCCTACCCGGAGATCGACTTGCGCTACGCCATCCTGGCCCAGCTCGACCGGCTGGGAGACGCGGGGCTGCGCCGCCTGGGCCAGAGCGTTCTCGCTGCGGACCAGCGCCCGCCTACAGGCACGAGTCCATGACGTCGATCAGCTCCTCGATGTCCGCTGGCCGGTGCTCGCCCATGTGCCCCACGCGGAACGTGCTGGCCTTGAGCTCGCCGTAGCCGCGGCCGACCAGGAAGCCCTTGTCCCGGACGCGGGCCAGGAAGGCCGCGACGTCGCTGCCGCGCGGGGCGGTGACGCAGGTGATCGTGGGCGACGAGATGCGCTCGTCGCAGAAGAGCGCGCAGCGGCGCCTGGCCCAGCGATGGCACAAGGCGGCCATCTCCTCGTGGCGCGCGGCGCGCGCGGGCATGCCTTCCGCGGCGACGCGCTGGAGCGCCGCGTCGAGAGCGAAGAGATGGGCGGTGCTGGGCGTGCTGGGCGTTTCGTCCTGGTCGGCGCTGGCGCGCTGGCGCAGGAAGTCCAGGTAGAAGCCGCGGCATTGGACCGTCTCGGCGCGCCGGAGCGCGGCCGCGGAGACCGAGAAGAGCGCCAGGCCCGGGGGAACGGCCAGGGCCTTCTGCACGCCCGCCACGAGCACGTCGATGCCGAGCTGGTCGACGCTCACCGGCACCGCTCCCAGGGCCGAGACGCCGTCCACCAGGAGGAGCAGGTCCTCGTGCTCCTTGACCACGGCGGCGATCTCCGCCAGCGGGTTCAGAACGCCGGTCGAGGACTCGCACCACACCACGGCGACGGCGTCGTAGCGGGCGCGGCCGAGGGCCGCGGCGAGCGCCTCGGGCCGGTTCGCCTCCCCCCAGGGCGACAGCACCCGATCGACGGCGATGCCGTTCGCCGCGGCGACGTCGCCGAAGCGCCGTCCCCAGGCGCCGCATTCGAGGTTGAGCAGGCGGCCGGGCACGACGTTCCTGAGGGCCGCCTCCAGGGCGCCGGTGGCGGAGCAGGTGCCGGTGAAGACGTAGCCCGCGGTGCCGAACAGGCGCTTCAGGCCCGGCGCGATGCGCCGCATGAGCGCGTGCATCTCCGGCGTGCGATGGCCGATCTGGGGCCGCGCCATGGCGGCCAGCACGTCGAGGTGCACCGCGGTGGGGCCAGGCAGGAAGACCTTCATCGCGCCCCGAAGCCGAGCAGCACCACTTTGACCGTTCTCAGCAGGATGATGATGTCCAGGTAGATGGACATGTTCTTGATGTAGTAGAGGTCGTACTGCAGCTTCTCGATGGCGTCCTCCTTGGAGGCGCCGTAGCGGTAGTTGATCTGCGCCCAGCCGGTGATGCCCGGCTTGACCACCAGGCGCTCGGTGTAGAAGGGGATCTCGCGTTTCAGCTCCTCGACGAAGAAGGGCCGTTCCGGGCGCGGGCCGACGAAGGACATCTCGCTCTTCAGCACGTTCAGGAACTGCGGGATCTCGTCCACGCGCAGCTTGCGGATGAGCCTGCCCACGGCGGTGACGCGTGCGTCGTCGGTCCGGGCCCAGACCGGGCCGGATTCGCTCTCGGCGTCGCTTTGCATGGAGCGGAACTTGTAGAGCGTGAAGATGCGGCCTTCCCGGCCCACGCGGCTCTGCTTGAAGAGCACCGGACCGCGCGAGGTGAGCTTGATCGCGGCCGCGGTCAGCAGGCAGACCGGCAGCGCCAGCAGCAGGCCGGTCGCGGCGATGCCGACGTCGAGCGCGCGCTTGAAGATGTAGTTGAACTTGGAGCGGTTGAAGCCCTCGGAAAAGATCAGGTAGGAGGGCCTGAGCTTGCCGATGGCGATCTTGCCGGTGATGCGCTCGTAGAGCAGCTCGCCTTCTTCCACCTTGACTCCCTGCAGCCGGCAGTTCAGCAGCTCCAGGGTGGGCAGGGTGCCGCGGCGCTCCGGCAGGCAGACGATGACGCGATGGATGCCGTGCGCGCGCACGGTCTCGACGATGGAGCCGTAGGCGCCGAGCACCGGCCGGTCGCGCACCGCCGGGGCGTCGCCCTCGCGCCAGTGGGGCAGGATGTAGCCGACCACGCTGTAGCCCGGCTCCGAGCGCTCGCGCAGCTCGCGTTCGATGGTCTCGGCGATCGGACCGTCGCCGATCATGAGCAGCCGGTCGGCGATGGGCAGCTCGAAGAAGGTCCAGTCGGACGCCCGGCGGTAGCCGAGGCTCACGAAGTAGATCAGCCCCATCACCACCAGGGCGGGCACGATCTGCGCCTTGTACGTGCCGAGGCGGCTCTCGCCCGGGCCGAGGCCGAGCAGGAAGTGGTCGATCCCGTCCAGGGCGAAGTAGAGCAGGGCGATGAGGATCAGCGCGTAGGAGCACGACTCGAGCAGGCGGATCGAGGTCTGGTGCTTGTTGCGGATGATCTTCCAGGCGTACAGGTCGTTGAAGAAGAAGGTCACCTGGCAGACGCTGATGATGAGCAGGGCGCGGATCACCGCCTGGCTCATGTCGAAGTGCCACCAGGGCACGTTGCCCTTGAGGATCTCGAGCACCGTGCGCAGGTGCGCGACCGGCACCACGACCACCAGCAGGACGAGGGTCTCGAGAACGACCAGGAGGAATCCGCGAAACGACAAGTCAGTCGCCGCTCACTCTTGTTGCCCAGTCCTTGCGCCGCACTCCCACGGAACGACCCTGCCCCGCGGCCGCGGGCCGCGGCGGACGGATTCTAGCGAACCAGGAGGGAAGCACCCGCTGATTCGTCCGGCTCGAGCCGGCCCGAGCCGGACGTCCCGGCTCACGCCTCGTCGATCCACTCCACGCCCAGCAGGCGGCCGTCGTTGCCCAAGAGCACGGACACGACGCCCAGGCGGAAGTCGACCTCCCCGAGCTGGCGCGCCGCGATGTAGTCGAGCGCCGCCTCCTCCATCCTGGCGCGCTTGCCGTCGTGGACCGCCTCGTAGGGGGCGCCGTGCCGCGCGGAAGAACGCGTCTTGACCTCCACGAACACCAGGCCGTGGCGGTCGCGCGCCACCAAGTCGATCTCGGCCGCGGGCAGCCGCACGTTGCGCTCGAGGACCTCGAAGCCGCGCGCGGCGAGCTCGCGCGCCGCGATCTCCTCGCCTTTCCTGCCCAGTGCGTGGGCGCGACGTGCCGCCTCGTCCATCTGCCACTAACCGCCAGGATCTTCGCACGGCAGGAAGATACCGCGCCTCCTCTCCGAGAGCTCGAGGCACTCGATCGCGTTGAGGCCAGCAGTGGGCCGAACGGACTTCCGGCTTCCAGCTTCGGACTTCGGACTTCAAACTCGCGGCATCGCCG